>JAITFU010000005.1 GCA_031281125.1 Prevotellaceae bacterium
CCCGTTTTCAAAGGAGTTAAAGAAGTACTCTTCGGCAAAAGAGCCGTGGTTGTGTGTCCATGAGCCGGTAAGTTCCTCTAATTTTTTAGTCCTGCGTTCATGATCGGCACGTGATTCGGTCATTTTTTTGTCCCATTCGGCACGTGATTCGGCCATTTTTTTCTCCCACTCTTCGCGTGATTTCTCCAATCCTCTGTCGAATTTGGCTTCGGACTCTTTTCTCTCCTTGTCCCATCTTGCATCCGATTCGGCCATTTTTTTCTCCCACTCGATGCGTGATTTTTCCAATTCTCTGTCAAACCTTGCTTCCGATTCGACCCTCTCTTGAGCGTGTTTGTCGATCAGCGCCCATACGCTCTCAAATGTAGGCGCTTGATTTTGTGTTGTTTTCATCATTCTGCACGATTTCAATTATGGAACAAAGGTAACTTTTTTTTCTAAAACCATGCAATGAATGATTTTTTGGGCTATGGAAGTGGAGCGGCAATATACCTTACACACCGACCAAAACCCGGAGCACTGGAGCCGGTTGCTTGCACCAGTCCGGAAGCGCCATTGCTGAAGTTTATGGTAAAAAAGAAATTGCCACCATTGTTGGTCGCCGCCCAGTGAATGGGGATTTGCGAACTTATTGTTGTAGTTCTTAAAGCATCGTAATTTGCTGAACCAAAACTCGTTAGCATCATTTCATTCAACATTCCAACATTGGCGTAGATAAAAGCCAACTCACTTTGGGTCGGCAGCATCCATGCGGTTCCGACAACGCCAACGGGAAGGTTTGCATCGGGCGGAACAGGAGACATCGTATTGTACTTACTACAATCAACATTTTGTCCCGTAATGTACGGATTACCCTTGTCTAAATAGTACCGACGAGAGACTACAAAATAGACCGCCATTTTATTATTTATGGCAAGATTATTTTGACTGTTTGGATTCCATCCGGGAATACTACCCTTAGTGACATCAAGCAGGTCAGGCGGAAATTGACCTGTCAGATTGATTGCAAGGTGATTGCCTGATGTGTAGATCATGTCGCCAGAATCCCCTCCGCCGGGAATGTCTCGTACGCACCGAACACGGTTCCTCTCGGATTTTGCTCTAGACCCCAATTCGGCAATGGTGCCTCCTGTGATCAATGACGAGGCAAAATTCATAGCGTAGGCATTTGTGGCTGTGGTTTCATGCTCAAAGTTAGTCCAGTAATTGGATTCAAGTGTGTTAGTGCCCACATTAATATCAATGCCGGGGTATTTGAGGTATCCGCGCCAGGTACTTATTTGGGTCAACTGTACGGGCGTGGGCGTGTACCATTTGATATCGTTACCGGAAATGATTCCGTTACCGCTATAGTCGCGATTTTTTCGCATACAGTAGTCAGTAGCGTTGGCGTTGTGGGTAGGGTTGTAGATATTGGGGATAGGAATGTACCCCGATGAGATTGTATTACCCCTTGTCGGCGGCACTCCACCCGAAAAGACGCTTCTGTATTCGTTGTAATGGGCTGTTGTTGAGCCTTTGCCGTCATAAGGATCGTTGTGAGAACCCAAAGCCGAAGATTTGTTGTATTGCCAAAAAGGACCGTTGTTTGGATTTGGCTCATCAAGAGATCCCCATGCAGAGTTGGTGTAATATTGGAACGTATATTCTTCTACACTCTCCACGCCAAGCAGCGACGTGTATTTTGATCCGTCATAACCCCCAACCCGACCGATTGTTTTGATGCCGTATTGGCTCACTTCTTTGTAGATAACCCTTTCCAGGCCATTAGCCACACCCAGCTCGTATTCGGCGGGTGTTTCGGCCCCGCTAACGTAACCCACACGTATTACAGCGTTCCGTTTGTTTGGATTACCGATTGTCGGTTGCGGGTCAAGATATTCGTCAAAGTGAACAATTACAGTAGCATCGGATGTGTGCTCCAAACCTCCCGCATTGAGGCTGACATAGAGCGAAGTGGCCGGACTTGTGGTGTAAGCCGGATTGTTGGGGTCGGGGTGTGGAGTGGTGCTGTAGGGGGTACAAAAGGAGAATCGAAGCCAACTTGATGGCCCTTCGGTATTGGCGCTGACGTTGGGCATGGGTGTAAAATTGGAACACTGCCCTTGTGCGTTGACGCTACCCGTGCCGGATTGAATTTTGGCATAACCGTTTAGACCCGATAGAACTGATGGAATGTCCATATAGTGGCCATCCACCCTATTCATTTCGATGGGAAGTGTAAAAATTACGTGTCCGTCTAAATATTCCACACGACTGTCTAATAATACGTTGTTGTATCCGTTGATATACACATTCAAATGATATACAGCGTTGCGGTCAATGTCATAGTTGTTGAACCACTTGTCGGGAGGGGTCTCAATGTCCCGCCCCTTACCAATGTGGATATAGTGCAACAACGTGCGGTCAAGGTCGGTGTAGGACATTAACTGAACAAAAGTTGAGAAGTCAGGTGCCAAAGCTTTGCGCTCGCTCACGTTTGTACCGGTGATTCCGCTTACGTTTCCGCGGCGATTCTCAAAGCTAAAGAACTCAAAGGTCTGTTTGGTGTAGGTGTTACCGTTGAAAGCTACCGTACCCGATTCGGGGAGGGGCAGTAGCTCTGCTTGTGATTGAGTATAAAGGGATTGAATTTGTTGTAGAGTGGGGGATCCTAAAACGCCGCCGGTCATGGGGTGGTCTTGAGCGCTTTCCACCAAAAACGAGGTATGTGGAACATCAATCACGTTCCATGAAACAGGAAAGACGTTTGATGGACCGGGTGCCACTTTGTTAAAAACGTTAAAGATAACCTTTGAACTGAGTCTGTGAAGTGGAACAGGAATCTGAATGGGAGTCCCGCTTGCGGTGGTTAAGTCAACAGGAATGGTGCCGTCCGAGGTCATGATTATCTTGCCCACCTGTAACACCGAACGACTGCTGGCCACAACATACTTACTGTTGAGGTCAGACAAGGTGTGCACGTCGTCAAAAAAAGCTTCTGCGTTGTTGATGTTGGTATTATCGGCGTTGATATTGGCCACTACAAATATTTTATAGTTGTATCCCCTCTTTAAATAGACATTTTGTTCCACTCCGTATGCAAAATAGGTTCTGTAAATGATGTTGTTGGAGTTGTCAAAAATTAAGAGGTGCACATTGTCCACGTAGTTCATCAGGTCGTTGGGGTCGTCTGTGGCACGTGTAATGTAGGCCGATGGCATTTGGTTTGTTAGGCGCAAGGTCACTTGTACCTCTTCAGATTTGGGATAGGGGTTATCCACATCGCTTTTTACACACTCCGATAGCATCAGTAGCATCAGAAGAGGAATAATAGTTCTTTTTATAACGTTCATAGCAATCAATCAATCAAAGGTCGAATCGAGCCACCACTCATCTACCTCCTCGGTTAAGATAAAAATTTCGTCGGCAGACATAAACTTGAGAGTCACGTTGTAAGCCCTGCCGGGTAGGGTGGGGGTTAACGGCGGAGAAGAAAAGGTAACATCCACATAAAAGGCCAAACGAAGTTCTGTATGTACTCTTACTGAATATTTTACACCCGGAAAAACCATAACATAGCCCATCTGAACGGGGGTTGTAGAGAGTCCCCCTGTAGAAAAATTGGTTGCAGAATAGCGGGTACTATTTGTGGAATTTGGTGTTAATTCACCGGTGGCCACTTGGAGTTTCGCTTGATTGGGCTGATCGAGTACCTCAATGGCATCAATAGTTCCGTACTGGCCAATGGCGTCGTTATTTTCTGCCACCAATACAAAATTCAACTTTGTAAGCAGATGTTTAAAGACAAGGGGAGTTACCACAGGATTATCGACATTTCCCCAACCCATGTTTGCCATCATAATGTCCTGACTGCCATCTATGGGATAATAGAGAATGCCATTTTGAAAAGTGGCCCCCTCGTAGGGATGGATCGCCTTAAAGAAAAAATAGGATCCATCCTCGTTGTACAACATTCTTTTCACCGATGTTCCGGTATTATTGGTAAATTTGATCTCTCCATTGGTAACAGGATTGGCTCCAAGACCGGGTCCTCCAAAGTAGGCCCTTTCCCAATCGGCGCCGTTCCAAGCCGTGTTACTTGGTTGGATGGTAAGGGGATTTGAAGTGACGTGGCTGACCATAGCTACTCCAATAGAGAGCTGATACGGTGGAATATGGGTAGGACCGGTGTGTCCGGCCGGGGGATCAATAGAGGCGCGGGTGGGTAAACCAATGGCGCCTTCCATCACAACCTCTACTTCCGGTTTGCTTGTCTCTTTATTGCATCCGCAGAGCAGCAGCAGCGCTAAAATGGCGAAAAATCGATATGTAACAAGTTGTGTCTTCATTAGTAAACTTCAAATACTTCGTTAAAAGGATCTTCAATCCACGACTCAATCACATTGTCGCCGTAAAAAACAATGGCCACTCCGCTGGGGCTAATTGTGAGTACAAAAACCGAGACACAACCTGCGGTAAGTTGAACGGGTGGAAAGGGAATCGAAAAGGAATAGAGATCCAAATCGGGAGTGGCGCTGCCGTCGTTAAAGATAAAGGAGACATTTACCGTGGGATTGTTTTGCGACGACGTGATTGTCTGAGGAATAAGCATCAAACAGTTGTTGGCATCAGCAGGGACAACCACATCGGGCAATAGGGGTGTTCCATCCACATTATAAGTGTATTGTGCTAATCCGGTGGTGGGAGCACTCCAACCGCCTGTTCCAAGGTTGAGGGTTGCGCGGGTGGTGAAATTTTGGGCGGTAAAGCTGAGGGAGGTGATGGAGTACGATTCGTTGGCAAGGGGGATTTGTTGGAGCGGGGCAATGTAAAGCTCTATCCACGAGAGGGCATGCTTCATCCCATAGAGCACTTTTCCATCGTTGATCTCTTTGTTAATATCTGTTGTCCAAACCGTTGATTCAGAAAAAAGCAGATCGGTATGTTTGGAGACAAGACTTGGAACGGTGTAAGTAACAAGTGGATATCCTGTGCTTGCCGATACGCTTCCGTTGGCCTCTACAGGAAATTCCGACAAATGTGGTGAATAGGCAAAAAAGGTGTTTTTGGTGGTGAGGTCGATAGGCCAATAGACAAAGGGGGCGTAGCTCCACTGACCACCCGAAGATCGGGTGGTCCGGCGGTTGTTAAAGAGATTGGGCGTATGGGTGGGATTTGCAGGACTATAATTATCAGTTCCTGTGGAATAACCAAAGATTCCGAGCGAAACGACTTCCGCAGCAGACGTTACTGCACCCTTGGTTTGTCCAAGCTCCGTCACGTCGAGGCCAATGGCCTCTAATCGTTCCGGTTGGCACTCCTTTTTACATCCTGTGGAGAGGGCCGTCAAAGAAACGATACTTATTAGCAGAGAGAGGAACTTCATCATATCAGTTTTTTATAAGGATTATTTTCCCTTTTCCACTCAAAGATGCCGATGATCCGGCCCCAAGACTCCACCCCGACAAATAATTGTCAACAGTCACCGATACGCCTGAACCCCAGCTGCCTAAGATCGTTTCAAAGTCAAAAACAAGGGTAGTACCGGCATCAAAATTATTGACAATCACTCCCGGATCCGACATATCAATGGTGAGGCTATGGGTAAGGTTATTGGCGGCATAGATAGTAAAGAGGGAACAATCGTTGTGATCGCCATTGCCAATGAGGGTGTTAAAAGAGCGAACCGCTGCATACAGGGCGCCGGTGTTTTTGTTTTGATTGATCCCCAAAACCACAGTCTGCATCACGCGCTCATGTTCCCAGTCCGTAAGCCAAACATCTGTGTCGATTACGATAACACGTACCGTTTCACCGTCTATCAGCAGTTGGTAGGTGTAGGGCTTTCCGGTTACCCACTCATCGGGAAGAGAGAGCGGGCAGGTAAAAGACATCTCCTGATCACCAACGGTAAAGGTAACGATCATTTGGGGTGTCCCGGAAGCTCGAATGAGTGTTTGCGGCATAAGAAAGAGCGTTCCTGTGGAGGAAGATATGTACTGTTCGGAGGTGGTAAGAGGGAGATTTTCCAACGTTCCGCTTGATACCGATACCGTATAATCTGTCACACTTGAATTGTCCACATTCCAAGCCGGTGGGCAAAACAAGGTAGCGCCTTTGAAGTAGAGATTCGTGAGTTTTATGCTCGTAATCACAACTTTACCATCAAAATCGGGATACTTGAGCGCAGAAAAACGAATCCGTGAAAGGGCATGGTCAAACACTACATTTACAGGGTTGGGGCCCACCAAGTCAAACATCTCGCGCGCAACCAACAAATCGATCTGGTTAACCACATTTGGGTCAATAGTAAAGTCGATTTTGGGAACATCTACTCCATTGGCTGTAATGGTGGAGACGCCGGCAGGGGCACAGGCAAAAAATGAGACTTTTTGACCCTCAGGCCAATTTACCGGCGTTCCATAACTCCATGTTACTCCATTATTTGGACTTGTAACTAATGTGCTGCTAAATAGCGGTTCTTTTGTGGAAGCCAAAACCCAGTTGTTTAGATGGGCGTATCCCCATACGCGAAAGCCGCCCAACGCCGCAACGTCTTGGGCGCCAAAAATGGTGCTGCCCCTTGTAAGAAGGGTAGAAAAGTCAATAGGGAGGTTATTATTCTCCTTGGTATCAACAACTTCCTTTGCGCACGAAACAGCCGTTATAACCATCAATAGTGCTATGACTCGGATAATTCTCACAAAATTATGAAAAAGAATCTAAGATTTTGTAAGGATTACATCTTTTCCGGATGTAGTGAGCGCCCATATCGAAGACTTACCGGCGCTGAGTGTGATTCCCGATGTAACGCCATCCGGACAATTGATAATGATCTTGTCGCCAACGGCAAAGTTTGCTTCGTCAAAAGTGTCAAGTTCAATATCTACAGGGTCTTGGGGTAAAGAGATGGGGAATTGATTCAAAGATGTAGATCCCTTGGTAGTGTTGTGGGCGCTGATGGCTGTTTCAATGGCTCTTTTGGTTGCATTGGCCACGTAGAGTACCGGAGCAATAAACGGAGAATCTTCTTCCCATGGATTAACCTCTATGGTAAATGTAATAGGCTCGTCCTCAAATAAATTTGAGAAATCTATCAGATAAACATAACGCTTGCCGGGCACCCATGTGGTAACGGAAAAGTCTCCAAAATAGGCCGTTGCAGCGCCGCTCTTTAATACAGCACTTGTAGTATGGTCGGTGATGGTGTAACTAAAAGTAAAGTTGCCCCCGGCAGAAGGTGTGAATGTCTGGGGCATCAACATCAGAGCGTTGGTGTAGGTATTTGTACCGCCGCCATTACCAAGGTAAAGGATGGCGTTGGAACCGTTGGTATGCATAGCACCCGTATGTGGGGTGTAAGGATACGTTGCAGTACCGGATTGTCCGCTCCATGTTCCTGAGTTATACAAATAGGTTCCGGTGTTTGAAACGCTGTTCACAGCAATGTTGGAGACTAAAATATCTACATCTGTAATACCTTGAACGGCAAAGTTGATTTGCGAAAGGATGTGGTTAAAGGTAAGTGTAACCGCAGGAGAGGTTGTGGTTGTGGTGGCCGCAATCAGGTCCATCAATTCGCCTGCTCCCGGCGCTGTGGTGTAGGAGAGCGTAGCGGTTGCGGTGGATGCGCCAAGCGTAAACGAAGCCGATGGATAGCAAGCAAAGTAGGTGAGTGTGGTGCTTGCCGGATGGTAGATCAGCGGAGTTGGGTAAGACCAGTTGGTGCCATCAAACGTAAGAGGAAAGTCATGAAACAATGTAGCTGTGCCATTTATGTAGGCACGTGCAGTAAAAGTGTTCCCGCTTGCCCATGAAGAGTTGGTAAATTCGGCCACTTTTGTCAGCGTCTGTTTGCCGACAAAGGCGCTAAACCCAATTTGATTGTTGATGTCGTTTTTAGATTCGACAACCTCCTGTGCGCAGCTTGTTGCTATCAACATGAGCAGGGGTAGTGCTGCAAGACCCCAAAAAATCCTTTTCATTTTGTTGTTGGTATTAGATTTGTTTGTTTTTGATTTTCATATTGTTTGATTAGATTACTACCCTAATAATTTCGTCATCTCCCCAGTCATTTACACTCACCGCAGATCCAATTACGTCCGTTAACTCAAGGAATATCTCGATGGGAATGGTCAAAGTACCGATTGGATTTTGGTGAAAGAGGTGAATTTTTTCGATGGTTTGTTTGATCTGATCGGTAACGTCAAAAGTCTTGATTACTACCTCTCCGTTCACAAGAATAACATTAATTTCAAAGGTGTAGAGGCGGTTGGGCTGATCAAGCGGTGGGCCAAAGGTGTTAAAGATTGGAGAGACAATGGTTCCAAGCTCCGGATCATTTGCATCTCCGTTTGTTCCGGGGTGTGTGATAACCAGACTATTTAGTCTTACCTGATGGGTGACTTCAAAAGTGGATGGGGCGCCTGAGGCCAAAAAGACCGAACCGGCAAAGCCGCGAAGCGATCCATTAGCAATGGCGGCGCTCCTTGGATAGACAAGGTGTACAATCACCTGAGTGGGATAGGATAATGCTCTTGGCGTGAGCTTAATAGTGCTTTCTACGTAGTCTTGGACTACCGGATAACCATTTCGTCCATCCTTGTACTTTAGGTTGAACTGGGTCTCTCCCTCCACAAACAATTGGGTATGGGCAGAGGTGAGTATCTCCATATCGTTACCCGCAATGTACTCTCCCTGTGCCCGAGCAAGTCTGCTGTTTGAAATAACTTCTACCACAACCGCTTCAAAGGTTTCTGCCTTGGCTGTATTTCTAAAAAAGATATGGTCAAGGTTGGTGATCTCTTCAGAAAACATCATCCCATTAAAGAGAAGGATATTATACTCTCCGCGAGAAGTCTTGGCGGTAACGCTGTTAGGTAAATTGAAAAATCGTTTATCGACCTCATCCCCCTTAAAAAGCATAACAGTAGCGCGACCACTCATATCAGCAGCTCCCAAAGAGGGAACCCAATCGCCTTGGATTTGGAGCAGAGGCGACACAGTATCAAAGAGATCTCTCTGCTTGACGCAACTTGCCAAAAGCAAAATGAGTATAACCGCTATTTTTTCTTTGAGATAAACCATACGATATTCACTTGCATTTTTGTGAGGGAAAACCTTCCTACATGGGTTCGGGTCTCTTCCCATAAGAGATGCCCCTTTTGAGGCCGATGATAGTGCCTCACTTCGGGTGTATAAAAATAGCCTGCGGCTAAGGAAAACTCTAAGTTCAAGCATTTTGAGAGAGGCAGGGAGTAACCTCCGCTCATTCCGCCGGACCAAAAACCATCGCCTTGATATCCATCTTTCCACTGAACGTCATATCGACCACAAAACAATCCGTATATTCCAACATTCCACCCTGTTAAAGGACATTCAGATGGATCAAACCAATATTTGGCGCCAATACCTGTCTGTATTGTTTGCAAGGCAAAAAGGTTGTTGATCCTCCAGTAGCTGTATGCAACATCCGCAAAAAGAGAAAACTGTTTGAAAATCAGCTTTTCTATACCAATATTGGGCGCACCTGCTGCGTCAAAGAGCAGATTGGTTTTAAGCGCAACATCAAGGAGTGCCGTATCTGTTTGGACAGACACAAGGGGATCATTCTCGAAGTATGGAGAGACAAAAGTAGCACTTATCATCCTTTGCGAGACAAGTAAGGACAAAAAAACAAAAAGTGCCTTTCTACTCATCGAAATATAACAAAGTGCCAAATTGGAACAACAAACGCAAAGGTATGCAATTATTTGGAATAACAATCACAAAATTACGTACTTCTTTTAGAAAGATAGGAGATCATCTCTTGCAGATGGAAACGAGCAGAATTATTTGGATATTTTAATAGTTGATAATTAGCGTCTTGTGTTTTTTCTTCCACAACTTTCTGCGCGTATTCAATTCCATTGTATTGAGTTACAAAATCAAAGATTTTATCAAGAAGAGAGGGATCTGAACCTACCTCATGAATCCATATTGATGCCTCTTTTTGAATTTTTTGTGGCGCTTGTTCAAGCGCGCCCAACAGCGGAAGGGTTATTTTACCCTCCAAAATATCTTGTCCTGTAGGTTTTCCGGTATCAAGCTGTGGGGAGTAGTCCAAAATATCGTCCCTGATTTGAAAGGCAAGGCCTATACAGATTCCGATTTTTTCGATCTTGGCACGCTGTGATGGGTCGGCGCCGGCCGATTGTGCACCTGCCGACATTCCCGCTGCAATCAGTAGGGCTGTTTTTTTGGTGATGATTTGAAAGTACTCATCAATGGTAGTGTTGCGTTGAATCGCTTTTTCAATCTGAAAAAGCTCCCCTTCGCTCATTTCGCGGATTGCACGGGCAAAATTGTCGAGCAGCACCTCGCCTCCATTGTCCACCAACAATTGAAAAGCGCGGGCCAACCAAAAGTCGCCAAGCAATACAGAAGTGGATGGGGAGAAGCGCTTTTGCACCGTAACAAAGCCCCGACGCATATCTGAGCGATCGGCCACATCGTCGTGCAGCAGAGTGGCGGTATGCACCATCTCTACGGCGGCGGCGGTAATGCAAGTCAAAGAAGTGGGCGTTCCTAAGAGTTTGGCTGCTAACAGCGTGAGCATAGGCCTAATCTGTTTGCCTCTGTGATCCAACAGGTGTTCATTTGCCTGTGTGAGCAGCAGATATGGCGACCCGATTGAATCCAATAAAAAGCGATTATAAACGCTCCATTCGGGCTCTAAAAAATGGATAATGTTCTCAATCTCCATGATCTGAGGCTAAAGATGGCTATTAAGGTCAGATCTCCACATTGGCGCTGCCTCAATGGCCGGAATAATTTCATCTACCGTGTGTGCAACCACCCATGCGTTTGGCTGATTAGGAGATAGCATATTCTCTCTACGCAGCCATTCAAAAAAATCGATCAACTTGTTGTAAAAACCCTGATGATTGTAGATGATAATGGGGGGTGAAAAAAAACCGAGTCGTTTGAGACTGATTACCTCTGAAAGCTCCTCCAAGGTGCCGGGTCCGCCGGGGAGAGCGACCACTGCCGCAACATCCTTCATAAGGAGAGTTTTGCGCTCCTGCATCGACTCTACTACCGTCAAGTTCCGAATGCGTTTGTCCTGCCACTCCGCAGAACACATAAATTTAGGTATAACGCCCTCAATCTCACCTCCGCATGCAAGAGTAGCCTCTACAAGCGCACCCATCAAACCACGCCAACTCCCACCGCACACCAAACTGTACCCGCCGACGACTGCAAGCCGCGCAAACGCTTCGGCTGCTTCAAAATAGTGGGAGGCAATCCGGTTGCTTGAAGCGCAATAGACGCAGATGCGTTTTCCCATACTTATGTTAGAAACAGTCTGTTAGTCTCTAGAACAAAAGGCCTAAAGAGAGTTGAAAAACTTTGAGCGTCGAATCATTCACCTTCCAGTCACTACTATCGACTTTTGCCAACTTGCCAAAGCCCCAGTTATACTTTCCTGTAATCTGAATCTTCCACACATCAAGTCCAAACCCAAGTCCAAACCCATAGTCAAGATTCTTAACCCCTTCCCACTTCTTAGCCTCTCCTCCTACTTTTGCCAAATAGCTAACGTATGGAGCCGCCATCACAAAAGGACGCAAGAGGATCAGGTCAATTCCCCACTGGAGATTGAGCGGCAGCTCAAAATAGTTAAGGTCAAATTTGTGGTCGCCGGCACCAAAGTTTTTTACAGAATACAACAGTTCGGGTTGAAAAGCTAGCCCCAACGGAAGTTTAGCTTGCAGGAGAACACCTGCATGCCATCCGGTTTTATTCCACGACACATTCTCTTTTGATACAGAAATGTCTTTGATACTGTTAAAGTTTAGTCCTGCTTTTACGCCAAAATGGGTTTGTGCAGAGAGACCAATTGCAAAGAAGATGGCCAAAATACATAAAGTGATCTTTTTCATATAATTGATGTTATTAATTGTTTAGATGAGCGAATCCATTTTTTCTGAAATGGCTTTTTTGGTGGTGGCACCCACAATTTTATCCTTCACTTCTCCATTTTTGAAAAAGAGAAGGGTAGGGATATTGCGAATGCCATATTTTACCGACACATCTGTCGAAGAGTCTATATCGCACTTGGTAACAACAACTTTGCCCTCATACTCAGCGGCAAGTTCGTCAATAATGGGTGCAATCATGCGACACGGGCCGCACCAAGGTGCCCAAAAATCGACAAGAACAGGTATATTGGCATTGATTACCACATCTTTAAAGCTTACGTCGTTTACAGATAAGGCCATATTCGTAGTGTTTGTTGGGTTGATAATGATATTTACAGGGGCAAAGATAATAAAAAAGATGATGGTGCAAAAAAAAGTTTAGATGTAAAAGGAAGTTTGCTATCTTTGTACCCAATCGAAACATCTTATCTATGAACCCCTACAAGCCATTTCTCACCGTTGTTGCAGTCATCGTATCGTTGACCCAAGCATTTAGCAATCAACAAAGTAACGATTCTATCATCCTTGTGCAAAGTATCCGCGAATGGGAAGAAGTTTTTCCCGGTGTTAAGTTCACCCGGATTCGGTTTGAGCAAAAGGAACTATTCTCTTCCAATCAGTGCCTCCATCTGATTGAAGTAGCGCCCGGGGCGGTAAAGTTTGCCTTAGCTGCTGAACCTCTGCTTACTACAACCGGAGAGATGGCCCAAAAGCAAAATGCAATAGCTGCCATAAACGGATCGTTCTTCAAGTTTACAAATGAGTACAATATAGAGGATTATAACTCTGTAAATTATCTTAGAATCAACAATGTATGTTTAGCTGATAATGAATATTCAGAAACCGGATTAAGAAAAATGCATCAGGAGGGTGCCGTTTCCATTCTGGACGGAGCGCTCTTTGTCCTAAAAGCTACATCTGAAGATAACTGGGAGACAACAATAGAGGGTCAGGATGTGATATCTTCCGGCCCTGTGCTGGCGATAGAGAGATGCCCCGAACCACTTCGTGACGATTCTTTTAGTACCACTCGCCATCCCCGTACAGCAGTAGCCACTAAGTCAGACGGTACGGTAATGCTCTTTATTGCAGACGGACGCAACGCTTATGCAGAAGGAATGTCTTTGGAAGAGCTGCAGAAGACGCTGTTATGGCTTGGTGCGTGCGATGTGATCAACTTTGACGGTGGTGGCTCCTCGACCATGTATATCCGGGGAAGAGGCGAGGAGGGTGTGGTGAATTATCCATGCGACAACCGACAATTTGACCACCTTGGATCCCGCAAAGTAGCCAATGCGCTTTACATAGTAATCGAGTGAGGGTAAGTAGTTTGTTACTTCAGTCTAAATAGATATGTTATTGTACCTTGCTGAATAACAGGTGCGGAGGCGCTTGTATTGAATTTTGCTTTTTTGGCCGCTGCAACGGCGGCATCCCAAAGCGTTTTGTCCTGTACGGTGGTTCCGGTTTGTGTTACGGTTGCTCCCGTCACGTTGCCGTACTGATCAACTGAAATCCGCACCACTACCGTTCCGCCCACATTGGCATTGTATTGAGGCAGAGGTAATGAGCCCAAGACATCACGTCCCTGTAGCGCGGCGGATGGCACCCCCTCGGGATTACCTTCGCGGGTGTTTCCGTCAGGAGGTCCTGCTTGGATGGTAGTGCCGGCTGTGCGGCTGCTTTGTTCCGCAAGAGAGTCGGCGGTGTCTCGACTTCGGAAAAGGGCGCGCTCATTAATTGGCTTGGCAGGAGGCGGTTCATATACCTCCACTTCTCCGGTTTCTCCCAACGTACCCGTAAGTGTACGTGCTTCACTTGCCACCTCCTCCACATTTAGTCCCTGCTGCACCAAGCGTACCTCTTGATCGGGATCGGGCACCAACGCACGGGGTTCATGGTCGGGAATAGCGGTGGGAACCACTACGTCCGGGTCAGATAGAAGTTCCACCACAATACCTTGATTTTGAGGAATGATAATGTGGGTTTGGAAGCCGGAAGTAGAAAAAAAGAGGAGCAGCAGCAGTTGAAAAAAGAGTGCCAATCCGCTTCCGATCAGCCGTCCATTACGCTCTATACGAATATGAGGTTGACCTGACATTATGCCTATTCGGGAGCAGTGCCTAAGAGAACCTTGTAATTATTGCGTTTGGCAATATTCATCACCTGCACCACCTGTCCCATGGGAACAGATTGGTCCACATAAAGAGAGATAATGGGATCGTCGGTATCACGAAGTTTTTGCTGCACAGCCGGTTCGATTTCACTAAATGCAAGAGGTACGGGATTCCCGTCAATATGATAGGTGAAACGATTTTGTTCCGGATAGTGTTTGATAGAGATGCTTACCTCCGGTTTGGCTGTCACCTGATTGGTGCTTTTTGGAAGTAGTAACCTGAGTGCGTTTGGATTAACAAGTGTTGAGGTTATCAGAAAGAAGATCAGCAGCAAAAAGACAATATCTGTCATCGATGCCATACTAAACGAGGGCTCGGGTTTGGTGCTTCGTTTTAATGCCATGATAGTTACCTCCCTATTTTTTTTGCGAAGTTTCTCGGATCATCTCAATAAAATCGATAATATTCCGCTCCATAATGTGCATGATGCTGCCGATTCGGGCAGAGAGGTAGTTGTATCCAAAATAGGCGGTGATCCCTACAATCAATCCCGCTACCGTTGTCACCAACGCAGTATAGATTCCTCCCGAAAGGAGGGAGATGTC
>JAITFU010000059.1 GCA_031281125.1 Prevotellaceae bacterium
TTATTGGGGTGTTGCATAGAGGAAAACGAGAACCCGGAGTAGAGGCGTATAAAAAGAATATGTTTGCGCTGTTAAGAAAAGGAACCTCTTAGCACATTACTACCCCCTTCTCACCCATCTTTGCTAAAGCCTCTCGATGGCCCTCAAAGGTGACGTACCCCAATCCATCTGTCAATATTTCAATCGGGTGCCCATCTTGCAACAGATCCTTAACGGTTTCCAAAACACAATACTCTGTGGCAATCCCGCTCACCAATATGGCCTGACCATGAATCAGGCGCTCTTTTAGTGTCTTTCCTGTTTTGCATCGAGCTAAGTATCCGGAATACTCTTCTAATTCTGGGTGTGTCCCTTTTTCAAAGACATTCTCGCTGATGCGGGGACGATGGCGTGGTCTTAGAAGACGGGTGTAAAAGGATATGTCAATGGCTTGTCCAAAACTCGATTTAACACAATGGACAGGCCAAATACCACCGTGAGTTTCAAATGAATAGTGGTTTGCGGGATGGGCATCGCACACATAAAGAACTTCATCTTCAGGATGGGCATTGATGTGTTCAATAATCTTTATCACAGCCTCTTGTGCATGTAAACAGACCATACTTCCTACAATAAAATCGTTGAGTACATCAACCACAATGTGGGTGCGGGGCTGTTGGTTATTTGGGTTTGAGTTCCCTATGAATTTCATGTAATAATTTGGTTTTTAAATCAATGAGATCGTCTGAAATGTCAACTTTATGGTAGTGGGGATTTACAATACGTCTTTCGGTAGGATTAAGATGATGTAGGTTTTCTAAGTAGTGGGTGCGTTTTTCGTGTATGGTGACATCGGGCGCAATAATTGTGCCATTCTCCATCATTTTCTTTTGCAAAATCTTAAATTCGTAACTATGTGCTTCATAATGAGTCTGTTTGCTCTCATCCGTTTCATCTCGTAATACAATGTCGGCACCTGCTTCTATAGCCTGACTGAGTTTATCGTTTACTAAGCAAGTAACATCAGCCTTGTATTCTCCATGTTGAATAATCCGATAGGTGTGTTGGAAACCCGGATTGATCACTTTGGATTTATCTTCAGATCTTTTAAGGAGCGGTTGATCACCTATTTGTACCATTTTATATACATTTCCAAAACAGGGATTGTGCTTGCTGGTAGCGATGGTGTCCCCCACGCCATACATATCGATTTGCGCCTGCTGACGTTCCAAATCGGCGATCAGGTATTCGTCCAAAGCGTTACTTGCAATAATTTTGCAGTTATGTAAACCGGCCGAATCCAACAATTTGCGGCATTCAATGGAGAGATAGGCCAAGTCGCCGCTGTCCAAACGCACACCGTATATCGGGCTGTATTGGTCGTTTATACCGCAGTGTGCAAAAGCAGAAATGGCGTGGTGTATTCCCGAACGAAGCGTGTCGTATGTATCTATCAGTAAAAAAAGCGGTTCTCCCAAGTGGCTCTGTATGTACGTTTCAAAGGCAGATTGTTCTGTTTTGGGGGTGCATCCGAATGCCGTAACATAGCTATGTGCCATGGTTCCGGAGCAGGGAACATCGTAGTTGATCTTTCCCAAGATATTGGAAGAGTCGATACACCCTCCAATATAGGCAGCTTTTGCGCCGTGCTCAGCTGCCCAAGGGCCGTGCGCCCTGCGCGAACCAAACTCGCTCACAGGTTTATTTGTACTTCGGGTGACACGAGAAGCTTTGGTAGCCACACCCATCTGATGGTTTAATATGCAAAGAAGAGGGGTCTCTAAAATCTGTGCTTCGACAAGTGGCGCTTTTACAATCACTACCGGTTGCCTTGGGAAGGCAATTTCTCCCTCCTCCATTGCCCAAATATCTCCGGTAAAACGGATATGGGACAGCCATTGTCTAAAAGACTCATAATGAGGGCCGGGTAAAAATGATTCAAAAAACGATGCCGATTTTCCACCCAACGCCTTTGCCACTTCAATACAATCCCTTGTGCCGCTAACCACCGCCCAGTTGTTCTTATCGGGCGCTTCTCTAAAAAAAAGATTAAAAATCGCCTCTTTTTGATACAGACCGCTGTCAAAAAAGGTTTTGCTCATGGTGTATTGATACTTGTCTGAGCAAAAGGGGGTATTCTCCATGGTGACGGATCAGATTTTGTTATCGCTTCCTAACACGTTCACTATTTTGTGTTTATAAAGTTCTTTGAGTTTATCGCGTGCAGGGCCTAAATATTTTCGGGGATCAAACTCCTCAGGCTTTTCTGCAAAGACTTTACGAATGGCTGCAGTCATTGCCAAACGACCATCGCTATCTATATTAATCTTGCAAACAGCTGATTTTGCTGCTTTACGCAGTTGGTCTTCGGGAATGCCAATGGAGTCTTTTAATTTTCCGCCAAACTGATTTATTTCTGAAACAATCTCTTGTGGGACACTTGATGCACCGTGCAACACAATGGGAAAACCGGGTATTCGCTGTTCTATCTCGGCCAATATGTCGAGCCTTATCACAGGCTTTTGTCCGGGTTTAAACTTAAAAGCGCCGTGCGATGTACCTATTGAAATGTCCAACGAATCGACTCCGGTTTTTTTGACAAAATCCTCTACCTGATCAGGTTCTGTATAGGTGTGGTGGGCAGCAGACACCTCATCTTCTACGCCGGCAAGTACCCCCAATTCACCCTCCACCGTTACGTCAAACTGATGGGCAAACTCCACTACTCGTTTTGTCAAAGCTACGTTTTCTTCATAAGGAAGGTGCGATCCGTCGATCATCACAGACGAAAACCCATACTCAATACACGATTTGCATAACTCAAAGCTATCGCCGTGGTCCAAATGCAGCACAATGGGCACTTCGTTACCCAACTCTTTTGCATAAGCCACAGCGCCTTGCGCCATAAAACGCAAGAGCGTTTGATTGGCATATTTGCGCGCGCCGCTCGATACCTGCAAAATAACAGGCGACTTGGTCTCAACACAAGCGCCGATAATTGCCTGCATCTGCTCCATATTGTTAAAATTAAAGGCCGGAATCGCATATCCGCCCACCACCGCATCGGAAAACATCTCTCTTGAGTTTACCAATCCTAAGCTTTTGTAACTAATCATAATATAAGGTTTGTTAGAATTTAGATTTTGTACAAAAGTAATTTTTTTTTTGAATGAAATCTATTTAATCTTAACTTTGTTTATCAAAATATTGTTATGCGCCCATATATTCTATCAGAAAACAACTGGAAAGATGTTTTGGTTCAGCCATATCGGACCGCCCTTTTACCTTATGGAGCCACAGAGGCACACAACCTACATCTCCCTTATGGAACAGACACCATGCTTGCCCAACATATTGCCGCTGATGCCGCTAAATATGCATGGGAACATGGTGCCAAGTCAATTGTTTTGCCTGCAATGGCTTACGGAGTAAACTCCGGACAGATGGAGGTCAAGCTTTGCATGAACGTACATCCCTCTACCCAATTGGCTCTATTGGACAACATTGTAGAGGTGTTGCAAAAGGCAGGCATTCCGCGCCTGATTATCATTAACGCCCATGGAGGAAATAACTTTCAGCCGACGATTAGAGAGTTGAGCGTAAAGTACCCCAACATGATGTTGGCCACCCTTAACTGGTGGATGGCGGTAAATGCTTCGGCCTATTTTGGCCAACCGGGGGACCATGCCGGTGAATTGGAGACATCTGCAATGCAAGCAATACATCCTGAGCTTGTTTTGCCTTTGGAGTTTGCCGGAAAAGGTACAGAACGACTTTTAAAGGCCAAAGGTTTTCGTGAAAAGTGGGCTTGGACACCCAGACGTTGGATATTGGTTACCAAAGATACCGGTGTGGGAGATCCGTCCGGCGCCAATGCAACTCAGGGTGAGAAGTTTATTAAGGCATCGGCAGAAAAAATCGGAGACTTTATTATCGATTTTTCTAAAGCCGACAAGGAGGAGGAGCTGTATGAATAACCATCAAAAAGTTGTGAT
>JAITFU010000118.1 GCA_031281125.1 Prevotellaceae bacterium
CACATTTTCTGTCGGATCGGGCTTTGTTCTGCCTGCTGCCATTACCGTAACTATGGGCGGTGATGTCCTGACCAATGGGCACGAATACGATTACGACAGCGCCACCGGAGTACTTAATGTGTCTGGGGTTACCGGAACGGTACAAATTACCGTAACCGGAATAGCCGTGTACAGCCTCTCTGTGGCCGTTGCCGATCAGAGTCCCTATGGATCTGTTGATATTGTTACAGGTTCCGCAACAGGCAATATTTCAGGCTCTACCGTAAAGGTAATAGCCACTCCGGCACAATTTTACGTCTTTGAGAAATGGGTAGCCACAGACGACATTGACGCCGTAGCTGAGTCGGTAAATGCCGAATATGAATTTGTCATCGACGCCAACACCACCCTTTACGCTGTATTTCAGGGAGATGGAACTTTCCATGGCCCCATTCAAATCAACTCTGTTGCACAAATGACTGCTTTTGCCTCAAGGGTAAACGACGGCACCGAACCTATTGGGAGGTACTACATCCTTACTGCCGATCTTGACTTGGGAGACCAATGGATTCCCATTGGCACCAACGTGACCAACGATGCCGCCGGAGGTTTTCGCGGTTACTTTGACGGTGGCGGACACACCATCACCATCAACGGAATAGGAACCTTAGAGGCTGCCGATATTTACTATGTCGGTATTTTTGGATACTTGGGAGAGGGCGGTCTGATACAAAACCTTAGAGCAGAGGGCTCCTTAAACATTACACAAAATTTGGGCGAGTACCATATCGGCGGAATAGTCGGACGTATGAATAATCATGCTACCATACAAAATTGCGTGGGGGCAGTCGATATTGTAGCCAACTTAGATGTTCCCCATGCGTTTGCCGGCGGAATTGTGGGTTTTACATCAACCGCTTCGGATCTTGTGTCAAACTGTTATTCCACAGCCGATGTGTCGGTAATCAATTCCAGAACTGCTTTTGCAGGAGGTATTGTCGGCTTTCACAATTTTGGTACGGTTAGTCAATGTTACGCAACAGGCGAAATTGATGCTCAATCAACTATAGAAACAGCTGTTTCTAGTGCCGGCGGAGTTGTGGGACGATCAAATAACGGCTATATAACAAACTGTTTTGCCCTTAATACAGGCATTACTTGCTCCGCTGCGATTCCGGACAACAGTCAGATTGGTCGTATTGTTGGGTCTCAAGTGGGTGAGATGTCCTTTTTAACCAATAACCGCGCCATATCCATTTCCGGAATAGATACGGAGGGCGGTTTAAGTGCAAACAAAGACGGCGCTCTCATCAGTGCAAGTTTCGCGGAAGAGATGTCCACTTACCAGACATTAGCCTCTTGGCCTTTTGGTTATGACAATCCGGCGCCATGGGCTTGGAACAGCGCCATTATTAATCGGCCTATCCTCTACTGGGAAGATATCTAATTAGCTCCATCTATTTAGGCGATTAATCACGTCACTAATCAATCCCCTGCTCATGGCAACGCTTGCTGAGCAGGGGATTTTATTGTTTATAGATCGCTGTTGAATAAACATAAATTGTATCTTTGTGTCGTTATGAAAAAACTATCCATAAAAAACAGCACAATCCAATTTCTTACATTTGTGAGTGAGCAAAGTGCAGATACAGTTGATATTGCATTTCAAAACGGAGATTTGTGGGCAACAGAAAAAGTGTTATCCATGCTCTACGGGATTGACCGCAGCGGCATAACACGGCACATTAAAAACATCTTTACAGTCGGAGAGTTGGACGAAAATAGCACATGTGCATTTTTTGCACACATGGGTAACTCCGGCAAACAAACTTATCATACAAAGTTTTACTTGCAGACGACAGGGACTTGTTACAAAATGCCGGCAAGATTTCCGCAAAAATAGCTAAAGATCAAGATCAACTCTACACAAGCGACTTTGACCGTTTTATAATTGACGCGAACAGCCCTAAATCGGAATTTCCCCCGCTCAGCAAAAAACATACGTTGTCTTTTGCCGAGTAGGGGATTTTTTGAGACATAGCCGCAGCTACGCCCAAAGCGCCTGAGGGTTCGACAAACAACTTGGTTTGTAACAGGAGGAGTTTCATTGCCTCAATAATCTGATCGTCTGTTACCGCAACCAAATAGTCCACATACTTCTCGATGATCGGAAAGTTGTGAGGATTAGCCTTGTCGGTTTTAGTGCCGTCTGCAATCGTATCCACCTTATCAAGCGATACGGGCGCTCCTACCCTTCTGCTCTCTCCATACCTTGGCGCTCCGGTCGGCTCCACGCCCACCACTTTAATGTGTTCACTTTTCGCTTTGGCAGCAACCGACATTCCGGAAATCAAACCACCTCCCCCAATGGGTGTTACTATAAAGTTCATATCGGGAAAATCTTCCAAGATCTCCAATGTCGCAGTCCCCTGTCCCGCCTTTACAAACTCATCCTCAAATGGATGCACAGACACTCTCTCTTCCTGATTCATAATCTCTCTCATTTTGGCCTCCCGCTCGCTCGATACCGTTCCATGCAAAACAATCTCGCCTCCATACCTGTTTACGCCCTCAATCTTTACCGGATTGGCATTGACAGGCATCACCACTTTTGCGTGAATCCCAAGCAGTTTGGCAGCGTATGTTACCGCCTGTCCATGATTGCCGCTTGAGGCGCACACTACGCCGCGCTTCCTCTCCTCTTCCGTTAAGGAGAGCAACTTGTTGAGGGCGCCCCGCAACTTAAAAGAGCCGGTCTTTTGCAAATTTTCGGGTTTCAGCCACACTTTACACCTCAATATATCGTCCAACTGTTCTACCCTTAACAAAGGGGTTCTGTTTGTAAATCCCGATATTCTCTCTTTTGCTTTGTTGATTTGGTGAATGGTAATCATTTCTCTCTTTTTTGCAAAGGTAGCGATTTTTGAGTACTTTTGTTGCGCCATCTGTAAATCATTATGCAAACCCATCCACGCACCCCCATCTCCAAAATCGGCAAGTTTGGCCTTATTGAACGTATTTTGGGATCGTTTTCTCAAGAAGAGTCTGCCTCTCCGGCATCCGCACAGGTACTCTTTTTGGAAGGTATCCATTTTGATCTCACCTATACCCCTTTACAGCACTTGGGTTATAAGGCAGTAGTGCGTGCGTTGGGACAAGTGATGGCCATGAACGTTACGCCACACCACTTACTCGTGGCAGTCGGTTTGTCCAAACGCTTTTTTGTGGAGGATGTGGAGCAGCTCTTTGTTGGGATCAAAAGTGCGTGTAACGAACACCAAATCAAGTTGGTTGGATTAGATTTTGAATCCTCCTATACCGGACTTACCCTTAGCGTCACCGCCATGGGGGTGGCTAATAAACCTTTATCTGAGATACCGAAAGATGGCAAACCAACTGATCTCCTCTGCGTTACGGGTAATCTTGGCGCTGCCTATATGGGTCTGCAGCTTTTAGAGCGCGAAAAGGCCCTTTTTAGCTCAAAAGAGAAGGCACAACCACAACTCTTGGGAAAAGAGTATATCTTGCAACGCTATTTAAGGCCAACACTTTGTACAAAACTCTTTACCATCCTACACCAAGAGGAGATCACCCCCACCTCCATCTGCTTCCTTACAAACGGCCTTGCCCATGGCGTACAAACAATTGCCGCCACTTTGGGATGCGGCGCAAAGATCTATGTAGAAAAGATTCCCATTGCCACCAAAACCTTTGAAATGGCGCAGGAACTCAACCATGACGCCCTGTTGTGCGCCCTCAACGGGGGAGACGACTACGAATTTCTCCTCTCTCTTCCCATCTCCATGCACCAAAAAGTGGCAAGAGAACTCCCCGTGGACATTATTGGTCACCTCAACGAAGCGGCTCAAGGAACCATATTGATCACTCCGGAGGGTAACGCTTTACCCTTGAGTTCGCCCGGATGGGGGGAGTGAACAATACTATATTTGATACTCCACCCTGTTTTGCTCCAAAAAGTCAAGAAATCCACGATTCATTGATACACGAAACGAGCGGGAAAAGAAATCGACTGCTATTTGATTGCCTTTGTCCACAATTTTCAATTCGAGACGTGTCTTTCCGGAATGTTCTTTTAGTATTTGAACAAACTCTTTTCTAAACTGCTGAGTAATGATTTCTATCGGAAGTTTGAGGCTGACATGTTTTATCAAATCATCTTTTAAATTGGCTAACAATGAAATAGCCGATATCCGGAACTCCCATTCATCGGTTCTGCTGCCCAATCGGGGTTGCAATAGGCATCTAATAAAGAGCGCTTTACCCGTCTCTAAGTACCCCATATATCTTTCATAATCTCTCCCAAAGAGGGAGAAAGAGAGGGTCCCCTTAAAATCTTCTACCGTAAACGACGCCCAGGGTTGATTCGACTTTTTGGAAATCGATTTTTTTACCATTGTCACCTGACCGGCAATGGCGATCTCTTTGGCAGACGCTTGATTACTTCCGGATAACTCTTTTAGCAGTTCCGCCGCATCGGGAAGCGAATGGGATACAAAATGTTTGATTTCAAACGCATAATTGTCTAACGGATGGGCCGATAGATAGATGCCCACCAACTCCCGTTCTTTGTTTAACAACTCAATCTCCAAATAGTCTTGAACCGGTTTTGGCTCAGGACGTACCGCCGGTACCGACTTGTGCATATCAAATAGCGAATTTGTCTTTTTATCTCTATCTAATTGCATCATAATGCCATATCTAATCAATTGATCTAGAAAAGTCTCCGCTTTTTCGTTGATGCCAAAAAAGTCTGCCCTTTTGATAGAGAGAAACGAATCAAAAGCGCCGCCATAGACCAAACCCTCCATCGTCTTCTTGTTGAGCGCAGACTGGTGTACCCGCTCCACAAAATCATAGACAGAAACGTAGTTACCGTTTGCTTTCCGCTCCTGCACTACCAACTCAACCGCAACGCTACCCACACCCTTTATCCCTCCCAATCCAAAACGGATTGCACCATTGGCATTGACGGTAAAATTCATCTCGCTTTCGTTAATATCCGGGCCCAACACCGTGATTCCCATCCGTCTGCACTCATCCATATATTTAGAAATTTCGTCCATATTGTCCAAATTTCGGCTAAACACAGCTGCCATAAATTCGGCAGGATGGTTGGTTTTTAGCCATGCCGTTTGGTAACCAAGCAAGGCGTAACAGGTTGCATGTGACTTGTTAAAGGCATACTCTGCAAAAAAGACCCAATCCTCCCATATCTTTTTGAGTTTTTCTTGGGGGTGCCCCTTTAACAATCCACCCTCCTTAAAGAGTTTCTCTTTTTCCCGCATCTTTACTGAATCCTTCTTTCCCATTGCCTTACGCAAAGCGTCGGCTTCACCGCGCGTAAATCCGGCTAACTTTTGCGACAACAACATCACCTGCTCCTGATAAACAGTAATCCCATACGTTTCCGCCAAATCCTCCTCCATATCGGGAAGGTCATACTCGATCACTTTTCGCTTAAACTTTCGATCAATAAAGTCGGGAATCTTATCCATCGGGCCGGGACGATAGAGGGCGTTCATAGCAATAAGGTCTTCAAAATGACTGGGTTTTAACTCACTCAACCATTTTCGCATTCCGTCTGATTCAAATTGAAAGACGCCTACCGTATCCCCGCGGCTAAAAAGTTCGAACGTTTTGTTGTCATCGAGCGCCAAAGCGTCTAAGTTGACCTCAACTTCACGTACACGCTTCACATTGTCCACCGCCTCTCTGAGAATCGACAACGTCCTCAGTCCCAAAAAGTCCATCTTTAGCATACCCACCTCCTCTATGCACGAACCTTCGTATTGAGACACCAACACCTCCGCGCCTGTCTCCTTGTCTTTTACGGTACATACCGGAATATGCTCCATTAAGTCGTTTTTACCAATAATAATGGCACAGGCGTGTACGCCGGTATTTCGAACCGTTCCTTCGAGTTTTTGAGCGTATTCTAATGTGCTTACAATTAGAGGATTATTTGATTTTAATTCCTCCTTGAACCCCAAAATTGATTGATAACAATATTCCAAAGATGCCGGCACAACGTTACCCAACTTATCGGTCATTCTATCGGGAACCATCTTGGCCAATCGATCTGACTCAGAGAGAGGTAATCCTTGAATCCTGGCCACATCTCGGATCGCTCCCTTTGCGCCTAAGGTATTAAAGGTGACCACGTGAGAAACATGTTCCTTCCCATATTTATCCTCTACATATTGAAGCACTTTTGCCCTTCCATCGTCACTAAAATCGATATCCATATCGGGCATCGAAATCCGATCGGGGTTGAGGAAGCGTTCAAAAAGCAAACCATATTTGAGCGGGTCGATCTTTGTAATCCCCAAACAATAGGCAACCACAGATCCCGCTGCCGACCCACGCCCGGGTCCCACCCAAACGCCCATCTCTCTTGCTGCTCGAATAAAGTCGCTCACAATCAGAAAGTATCCGGGAAAACCCATTTTCTTCACCGTTTGTAACTCAAATTCGATACGCTCCGTAACAGCCTGACTCACATCTCCGTAACATTTCTCCGCTCCTTCATAAGTGAGGTGACGCAAATAGGCGTCTGCGTCCAAAAACGTCTCGGGAATTGGAAAGTTGGGCATAATCGGATCACTATTAATCGTATATCTTTCAATCTTTTCGACTATTTCCAAACTGTTCTCGACGACTCCCGGAAGATCGGCAAAGAGTTCTGCCATCTCTTCTTTGGTTTTTAAATACTCTTCGCGGGTATAACGCATCCGGTCGGGGTCATCTACAGGGGAGTTGGTATTGATGCAAATCAGGCGGTCGTGTGCCAAGGCATCACCTGCATCCACAAAGTGGACGTCATTGGTTGCAATCAACTTAATATCGTGTTTGGTCGCCAACGAAATCAAGTCAGGGGCAATCCGTCTTTGGTCGTTATAGACATTAAGCAAAGAGGGGTCATTAGACTTATGACGTTGTAATTCAATGTAGTAGTCTTCTTTAAAAAGTTGTTTGTACCACACCATTCGCGCTTCGGCCTCTTCCTTTTTCCCTTTTAACAGCAGCGAAGGCACCTCTCCGGCCAAACAAGCGGAACAAGCAATCAGGCCTTTGTTGTACTTTTCGAGCAATTTGTGGTCAATCCGCGGTTTATAGTAAAAACCCTCTGTATAGGCTTTTGAGGTGAGTTTGATCAAATTATGATACCCCTCTAAACTTTTTGCCAAAAGAATCAAGTGGTTGCTACTCTGATCCTCTTTGCCCCTACGCACATCTCTTCCATCGGGCGACACATACACTTCGCACCCTACAATCGGCTTGACATCCTGATGTTCTGTGGCTTTTTTTAGAAACTCCTGTACGCCAAACATATTGCCATGGTCGGTGATGGCTAAGGCGGGCTGACCATCTGCCTGCGCTTTCGCAAAGAGCTTATCGATCTTCGCAGCGCCGTCTAAGATAGAGTATTCGGTATGGACGTGAAGGTGGGCAAACATTATTTATCAAAGTCTTCAATATAATTTCTTTTTTCCTTAAAGATTTTCTTATTCATGTCACAAAGGTAAACTTTTTTTGTCATGAACGGTAAAAAAAGCCCAACAGTTGGAGAATTGAATTATTATTACGTACTTTGCGTAACGTAAATCACGTAATAGGCAGATTTCTTAGAAGTCTTCGTCCTGTTTTTACGATCGATTTATGGCGGTTTGGCTCAGACAGCAGCCTTATTTGGGATGGAGTGGGCAAAAACTTTTACCAAACCTTACACTTTGTTGTCAGTAGAACCTTACGAATCAATCATTTATGGCCGTTTTTGTTTAGAGTGCGGCAACCATCTTCCTTACTTTACTCAGTTTTTCAATAAATTGATTATTTCGCTTTGTTATTAGCATATTATAGCGTGATTGCATACTAAGTATTGGCTCGGCTGGCAGGTCCAAGGCCGCTTCAATAAGTAATGCCAATTCTGTATTTACAGGTCGCTTTGCATTTAGCACCTCATTAAGGAAAGTGTAGGGCACATTCATTTCTGCGGCAAGACTCTTTTGGGATATGCCACGATACTCTATTTCCTCTTTAAGAACTTCTCCGGGGTGAGTGGGATAGGCAGGTTCGAGATTGTTTGCAATCATTTGGGAAGAAATACCGGGGATTGTAATCATAACGGTTCTATAGGAATAACCATCGCATTTTGCTTTACTCTGCAAAGGTAATACTAATTTGTTGATAATTCACAAAAAAGTGAATTATTTGCGATGAACATCAAATGACAGCTATTGTCAAAAATCAAGCTATCAAGAAATTCCAAAACCAACTACCTAACACACCGGAGCGTAAACCCGAGGCTCTTGCCGGTGAGGCTCTGAGGGAAGATGGTGCCATTCGAATTGAGGAACAAGTAGAACCCGCCGCCGCCCAAAGAGTGCTCTGACTGTGACCAATAGGGTGCGTAAGAGCCCTGATGGTACAATGGACCGTCCGAAACGCAGTAGCCACCATAGCCACCATAGGCACCACCTCAACCGCCGATTGTCGGTTGAAGGTTGCCTGTCACACAATCAAAAAATCATGGAACGATGATTATTTGAAAACTATTGCAGCCTTTGCAAAAAGGATTGTTGAAAAGATTAGGACTTAACTTCAATAGTGTTGTTTTTCAGATCAATACATAAAATCGTATTTTCAAAAAAATCCATTTTGAATGTATGCTTACCATCTAATTGTAGCGACACAAGTATCGCCCCTCCTTCAAGACTTTTTTCAAACTGGCAAATCATAAACTAACAGGGTAAAAAATACTTGCAATAACACCTCTTTTCTCTCTTGGTGTAACTCTGTTGAAGAATAGGGCAGTTGTTTTGTAATTATTTGTAAGAGGCTTTCCAAGGTAACACACTTCTCTCTTATCAGGACTGTGATAAAGTACAATTCCGGAAAGAATTGCCTGATTGATTTCGTCAATTTCTGGATTCCCCAATAGTATCCATTCGTCAGGGTATCTCCTTTTAATATCATTTATTTCGACATTCATACTCTTGCATTTTTTGAATTATGGTACAAAGTTAAGAGAAATTTTTTAATGAGTGAGGCCGGAACAGTTTTTACCAAGTCTGATAACTAAGTGACAATATGTGAAAAGTCAAAAAATCACCCCAAAAAACATCACCACCAAGCCAATAACCCTCAAAAAGCTCCATTTTTCATGCACGAACCGTCATTTTTTTGTCACGAATGGTAAAAAAACTACTGAACAATCATTTTTGTCAAAAATTGGAACAATTCGTCTTGTATATTCGATAAATATGTCTATTTTTGTCGAATATAATAGACAGAATATGACAAAGAAAGATTTATTCAAACAATTAATTGCTGAATATCAGCAGTTCGTATCAAACGTGTCATTCACAGAGCGGGATTATTCTATGGAAGATCGGCTCAATTGGGTGTTAGTAGGTGTAAGGCGTGCAGGAAAATCGTATATGTTGTTTAGGCAAGTACAAAAACTGCTGCAAAACGGGCATTCTCTATTTGAAATCCTCTATTTTAACTTTGAAGACGACCGTTTGCCGCTAATGAGTACTGCCGATTTAGACTTGATTAAAATCTGTTATGAAGAGATGTACAACCATAAACCCATCTTTTTTCTTGACGAAATACAGATTGTGCCCAATTGGGAAAAATTTGCACGTCGATTAGCAGACCAACGCTATCATGTTTTTGTAACAGGGAGCAACGCAAAAATGTTGAGCAGTGAAATTGCCACCACCCTGGGAGGAAGGTACATGATTCAAAATGTCTATCCATTTACCTTTAGTGAGTTTTTGACCCATTTGGGCGTTGATACAGCTGATAAGAATGTCATTTTTCATTCTCGCGTAAAGATTAATAAAGCGTTTGAGACCTATTTTTATTTTGGAGGATTGCCTGAGGCAATTAAGGTGGAGAATAAGCGAGAATGGCTGAGTGGCTTGTTCCAAAAGGTCTTTTTTGGTGATTTGATTTCCAGATATCAGATTCGCAACGATTTTGCTTTGCGAATACTTATCCGAAAATTGGCGGAAAGTGTGAAACAACCCTCTTCGTTCAACCGTTTGGCAAATGTGGTATCGGCCTCAGGAAAAAAGATTAGCACCGACACCGTTATCGATTATTTGGGATATCTCAAAGAGTCTTGGCTCATCTTTCCCATCGAAAATTTTGCAGCAAAATTGGCAGATAAGGTATCAAACAAAAAGTACTATTTTGTTGACAATGGTATCTTAAACCTCTTTTTGTCCGATCCTCATACCTCGTTATTAGAAAATATGGTTGCCATTCAACTAAAACGTCTGTACGGAGATGGCCTCTTTTTTTACCACAACGGCATTGAAGTCGATTTTATAATACCTGAAAAGGATTTAGCAGTACAGGTGTGTTACCACTTAAATGATACCGAAACTACGCGCAAACGAGAGGTGAACGCCCTACTACAATTTGCTAAGTTCATGGATGTCAAAAGAATGTTAATTATCACTAAAGATGAAGAGGAGACAATTTCTGAAAACGGAAAAAAGATTGAAGTTCTGCCGATATGGAAGTGGATTCTTGGTGTATCGTAAATAGGGTGCGGCAAAAAAGTATAATTGATGCCGGACTGATTTAAAAATTGACCTTGTACCTCACGGAGACAAAATTCCTCTTTCATTCTATGCCTACACAATTGATTTTAAGGTTTATACACTTGATATTGTTTTGCAGCAACTTCGTTCATTAGGTTTTGATGAAACCTATTTGTGGATTGGAAGAGTGATAAGCACACTACTAATTTTCGATGAGGTACAGGAAATTCCGCGTGCGCTTATGTATAAGATTTTCGCTTTTACCGCTTAAAGAAAATAACGGGTTACTTAACATTCCACTCTATTACAGTTTTCTTTTTTCAAAGGTACGTTGTCAGTAAGTCCTTACAAATCAATCATTTGTGGATGATTTGTTTAGAGTGCGGCAAAAAATGAAAAATCTTAAAAATGTGTATTTATGTGCTTGGTAAAATTTAGAGAAGCGAGAGTCTCTCCAACGTTGCCCAAAGCATTTACAGAGATCAGAAACAAGTTTTGAGCTTAACTTTGCTTTGTTTAAGGTAAAACATACGATAATACGCAAGGCAGAGGTCTAATTCAAGAAATTTCTCTACCAACTACCTAACGCACCAGAGCGGAAGCCTGTTGGTTATCTGATTACCCAATTATCTAAAAGTATGCCACTTATGCGATCGAAATGTTTTGAGTTATCTGTTACTAATGTCAATTTATTATAAATTGCTGTGGCAGCTATCAATAGATCAAAATCATCAATAATGTGTCCAATCCTTCTCAATCTCGCTTTTTCTTGGGCATATACATCAAAACAATCATAAAGAGGAAGAATATTTATCTCTTGTGCAAAATCTGTTATTAACGACCTGTTTTCAAATGCTTTATTGCTGCACTCTGCTCCATATTTCAATTCGGCAAGAGTAATCTCTGAGATGTAACAATTATCAAAACCAACTTCATTAATTTTTTCATTTAGAGCATACTTACCTCTAATAAAAAAAACACAAATATTGGTATCTAACAGATAACCGGTCATCGTTACAATGATTCTATTGATCGATTGAACTTACGACTGGATCGGATTTCCATAATCATTTCGTCAACACTGACATCTGATTGAAAAGCGCCAAAAAAGCGATTGACAATATCCTTTTTTCTTGTTATTTGTTCAGGTTTGCGTGCAATGTCGCTAATCAACCCTGCAACCAAATTAATTTTGGTTTCGCGGTTCAATCTTTGTAATAATCCTAAATAACTGTTAACTAAAACAGTATTTGACGACACATTCATGATCAATTATCTATTTACATCTATTTGGGTTGCAAAGGTAAGAGAAAATCTTAAATTGGCAAAGTTATATACAGTATCGGATAATAACGACAGATTTACTTTTTATTGAGGGTGTCAAAGAAATTCCGCTACCAACTACTTTAACACTAAACGCATATTCAAGATTTCACCTGGCGGAATACCGCGCCGTTGCCTGTCCTCCCGGTACAGCCTGATTTTTGATTTTCTCTCCTCGGGAACTTCGCTCTCCCTTTTTTCTCCCTTTGTTACAGTCCTCTTCATAATCTTCTAAATTGAAATTCTAGGACAAAGGTAAACTTTTTATTATTTAGAGTGCGGCAAAAAGTTAAAAATGTGAGGTGTTTTGCATTTTTTTACTTTTTGCCGCATTTTGAGTAAATCTCTTTGTTGCTTTGTGGAGGTAAAAAAAGACAAATCTTAAAAATGTGTATTTATGAGCTTGGTAAAATTTAGTGATGTTGAGGATAAAATTCTCAAAATCAGAGATGAGAATGTTATTTTAGATAGTGATGTAGCTGTGT
>JAITFU010000087.1 GCA_031281125.1 Prevotellaceae bacterium
CCTCTTTATTGTCAATCAGCATTTTGAAATGAGGTCGCAAGTGAATTGAAAATCCTCCAAATGAAACATTTTCTCCATAATCGGCTTCAACTTTTTGTCCCAATACATTCTCGTAAAAAACTCGCGCCCTTTTAATGTCCGCAACTGTTATTAGCGAACCCATAAATTTTATTTTTCCTGTTTCTTTGTCCATGTGCTTATTTTCAAAATTTTTAACTCATTTTCAATGCTCTCTCATTGTCCGCTTGTATTTTCATTTTCTGCTTCATTGTCCCGTTGCGCTGTCCGCCTTGCCTACAACGTTCCGGCATATTGGCGAAGGCGGGGGCTCACTACCGCTCGTACGGGAACGACACTTGTAAAATCGCACTGCTTTTCGGGCGAGTTACACCCCCGCTCTCGCAAAACCGCCCGTTAGGTGCTGGCATTTTATTTTTTAATCCATCGTGCCCAATTAAAAGCAAGAGATAACTCGGGTTTATCACTATAACCTAAATTGCACATATTCAAATAATCGTGTTTGCCTTCCGGATGTTTTTCAAACCGATATTCAACCTTATACGTTTTGAGCCAATTTTCTTCTAATAATCCTGAACTCCAGCTTGCAACTACATTTGTTAAAGTAATCCACCCATTTGATACTGTGTAATTTCCGGACAGTCCAATTCCAAAAGCTCCACCCAACTCGGAGGATATAAATGTCCCATTATTACGAAAAGAGCAATAATATGTTGTGGCACTGCCGCCGGAATACGACGTGAATTCCCATTCTCCTGCTAATTTTGTGTCAATCTTTCCGCCGCCGTTATCATTGTCTTTACAGCCGCTAAAGGCTACTGTTAGTGCGAGGCAGGCAACTATTGTCGCCACTTTCCTTAAATTCAATCTGTCTATTAACATGTTACAAAAATTTAGTTTGTTATTAAAATTTATAATGTTGTGTCTGATGTTCGCCGCTCAAGTCTCGGTCTCAATTTTCCACTTCTCTGTCCACCGCGCTGTTGTCCGCTTGCACCTAACTCATAAATACAAGCAAAGTAAAATAGATTCGTATGTTCTACAAACAAAAACATACAACCTAAGTGTTGAAAAACAATCCGTTTGTATATCCCAACCATTTGAGTACCGTTTCACCCCATACCATGATCATCACCCAAGAAATCAACATCATAACCATGCCATATTTGATGGTGTCTATGTAACTGTACTGATTGGTGGTGTAGAGCAGGGCGGCCGGTTTGCTGTTAAATGGCATAACATACACATGTTCAATGAGCAGGGCGACCGGAAACGACAAACTCATGATTGGATAGCCAAATTTTTGGGCGACTCCTATGGCAATGGGAACAAAGATTAGCGCACGCATGGTTTTGGATTGGAAGATTAAGGCGCTAAAGAGCATTAAGGAGGTGAGAAACAGATAGAGAACCCAAAAGGGCGTTTGGGCGCTTATACCCATCGTTTCAAATGTTGCGTTTACAAAGGTTGCCGGCAGGCCGGTGGCATCCAACCCTGCACCCAAAGTGTAGGCTCCGGCAGAGAAGAGCATTAAGTGCCAAGGGATGTCCACATCGTTCCACTTAACAATACCTATGCCCGGCAAAAGAGCGACCACCGCTCCAAGAAAAGCCACGGCCGTCTGCTCTATTCCATGCTGTTTGTCGGTAGCCCATAGCGCCAATACCACCAAAAAAATCGCAATGGCGCGGTACTCGATCGGCTTCATTTTACCCATCTTGGCTAACTCTTCTTTTAGGTATTGAATGCCGCCTTCAATCTGGGGCAATCGCTCGCTTCGTTTGAAGGGAAAAATAATCTTTGTCCCCACAAACCAACCGATTACTATCAAAATGATGGCCAAAGGAAAAGCGGCTTTAAACCAATCCTGATAACTAAACAGGCTCATTCCCATGGCACCGGCAATCAACGATCCGGCCAAAAGGTTTGCCCCGGAACCGGTAATAAATCCGCTGGCGCCAATGTTGATCTGAAAAAGATTCTGGAGTACCAAGTTTCTTCCAAAGTTGTTGCGCTGATTTCCTCCTCTTGCCCCATAGATGGCCGCAATCACCATAAAGATCGGCAGTAAGATGGTGGCTTTTGCGGTGGTTGCCGATATAAAGGCAGATAGCACCACATTGATCACAATAAAACTAAAAATCACCCAAGAGGAGTTTTTCCCAAACCTTACCACAAACCAAAGGGCAAAACGTTTGGCAACCTGCGTTTTGACTAACATACTGGCCAAGACAAAGGCCAAAATGTTGAGCCACATTACCGGATGCCCCAACTGGGCGTAAGCTACCTTGTCGGTGGTAACTTGGGTTAAGACCATAACAATGATCAGGATCAAAGATGTCAAGTAGTTGGGAACTGCCTCCGTTATCCACAAGATGATCGCCCCCGCAAAAACGGCAAGCATGGCGTAGTTGATTCGGGTAAATCCGTCAGAACCAAGTTCTTTTAAGCGTATTCCGGCCTCTTTAGAGAGGGAGGATACATCAATATGTTCTAAAAATGGAATCTTTACAAACCAGTAAATAACCACAAAGGCTAAAACGGCCAAGGGGCCGCCAAGATACATCATCGTTTTTTCAAATCCCGACTTTTGTATCTTTGGCAACTTTTCGACTCTGTAGTTATTCATATCCAAAGGATTGAACTCCTTTGGAACCGACGGGTCTTCTGTCATGGCTTTTATGTGGTTTTTACCACTTTGTATATGGGTTCTTCATTAACATCGAGTTATAATAACGGACGTCTCCTGTAACCTCACGACCAAGCCATTGTGGTTTCTCAAATGATTCGTTTTCGTCTATCAATTCGACTTCGGCCACAATCAAACCTTGGTTATCTCCGTAAAATTCATCCACTTCAAAAGTGTGGTCTCCTTTTTTGATCTGATAACGTGTTTTGTCGATCACTCCGGGTTCGGCAATCTGCATCAACTCCATCACTTCGTTTGCCGGAATCTCCTTTTCCCACTCAAAACGACTTGCCCCGCTGTGGTTGCCTATTCCCTTTACGGTGATGTAGCCCTTTTGGCCTTTAACGCGAATACGTACCGTACGCTCCGGAATCGAAGAGAGATAACCCTGTATGATGCGGGTTTCTTTAAAAGCCTCAGTTTTAAAAGAATCATCTAAAACCAAAAATTTTCTTTCTATTTCCTGTGCCATTATTCAATTTGCCAAAGGTTTATCTATCATTCCAATAACCCGTTTAATAGCCTGTAGGTAGTTGATGTTTTCCACTCCTTCCAATCCTATCTCTTTGACCGTCTTTTTGAGGTCTTCGACTTCCGTTGATTCGGAATTAATGGTAACCACTTTTGCTCCATTGATATAAACATCTCCGGCTTCGCAAATAGTACCGTTTACCATATACCCCCAACGCAGTTTTTCTACTGTAACTGCCTGCAAATCCGGATGATCCTTTACCATTGCAATAAATTCATCCAAAGTATAGGATTCCTTATCCAATTTGGGCAGGGTTCTTACTTTGAATGCCGGAAACACTTCTTTTTCCAATACTTCTGCGCTAATGGGAAATTCGCCTTTCATCAGCGGATTCCACTGTTCAAAGCCATCCACGGATTGTACAAATGTCTTTATGTCCATCTTCCCGTCACGGATTTTGGTGTTATTTACATCGTTGGTGCGGCTTACGATGTAAGTTTCCACCGATTTCCGTTCCCATACTTTTTCAGGGACGGGAACAGAGAGGCGGGCCATTCGTTTGGTTTGCTCACAGAAACAACGCCCAAAGGAGCGGTACTCAAAACGCGGTTTGGAGATCTCTCCGATTTTTAGTTCACTCATGGTTTCTATGGTTGGGCCGTTAAATATCCCGGATTTACGATTTCGGATGTTTTCTCCCCATTTTTGGTTCCGGGTGTGGGTGTTGCGTATGCCCAAGTTCCGTCATCCATGCGGGAATAGCTCTCTGTGGAATTTTGGGTTACGTCAGTAGTAAACTGCCAAGCGGGAAGCGGCACATCTCCACGAATAAAAACGCTGATCGGATTTCCGGCCGGGTCAACAATGGCCACCTTCAAAATCTGACCGGACGAAATTCCGGAACTTACCGTCCAACCCGTATAAGCCGGATTGGTATTTAGATCTGCCGGGGTAAAACTGTTAAACAAAAACAGGCGATAGGCTCCGGCCGGAATGACATCCGATGCCGTTCCTGTCCACTCACTACCTCCTGCGGTAGGCCCGTTATTTCGTTGAAGTTTAACGCCGGCCAAAGAAATATCCTCAGAACCTGAGTTATAGATTTCCACATATTTGTTGTTTCCGCTCACTTCATTCAATATCAAATTTGTATAGTCCGGAGTTGGACCCGATCCGTCTTCATCTCCGAATTTTACACATCCATCTGTATTTGTACCGTTTGTCGTACCTGAAGTCCCTACGCCATCTTCTGTATAGTACCAAGTTCCGGTTCCGTCGGGAATCCGAGCATGGGATTTATTGGTGAGGTGGTCGTACCCTTTTCCGGTGTTGATATCGATCAGTTTTTCGTAGGTATCCAAAACAGCCCCTTCCGGGTCCCTCAATTGTAACCTTACATTGGCGTTATTGGCAGACAAACCTGTTCCTAAAGTGATTCCTTCCGTTGAAAAATAACCTTTTGCGGGAATGGTTTGAGTTGATGTGCCTGTCCATGTGTTTGTGGCATTGTAACTTGCAGGCTCTGAGTTGCTGTAATGTGCCGTTACGCCTTCTAAGCTTATGGCCACATCTCCGGTATTATAAATTTCAAACCACTTGGCCACCCCGTTCACTTCATTCAATTTGAGTTTTGAATAATCTACATAGGGCACTTGAGTGATCGGGACCAACACCAAACCGGTAGCGTCCGAGCCATTCATTACATCAGGGGAAGGCGTGGTAAAATAGAAGGGGCCTGTTCCGTCCGGGATGCGGGAGAACGATTTATCGGTAAAAGCATACTTTCCGGTATCTTCTGCCCTGATACACTGATCAATTACATTACCGACAGGGTCTTTTAAGGTGATGATTAGGATGCGTGCTGCGGTGAGGCCAGTAGTGAAGGATCCAGTGGTATTGCGACCTACAAGGCAAAAGAGCTTCCCTGCCCCAATTACCTGCGATTCGCTTCCGGTCCAAGTGAGGTTACCGTCTCCGGTGGGGAGGGCTCCGCCGTTTGCGCCGTTGGCGTTATAAAAGATTTGACAACCGGCCAAACTAATGTCCGCCGTTCCGGTGTTAATCAGTTCGTAAAACTTATCGGCGTCGTCTCCCACGCCGCTCACTTCGTTAAACCTGATTTTTGTATAGTCTGCCGTAAGCATTTCCCATTTTAGGGTACCGCTCTCGGATGCTGTTTTGGCTTTGTCGTTGGTTGCCAAAACAATCCACTCTACAACTGCACCATTAGCCTGTTTGGTAATGATAGCAGTGTAGTTATTTCCCTCTTTGGTCATGACTTTTTCGGGTTGATCGACGCCATTAAGTTTCCATTTTAAAACTACCGAAGTAATCACATTAATGTCGGTGACTTTAGCCACAAAGGTTACGTCGTCGCCGGGGGAGGGTTTGGCAGGGGAAACAGATAACTCTTCTATTTTTAGCCCTTTTTCCATGGCAGGCATGGCTCCCTTAACAGCCGGATGGTTGGGGTCAGAAAGGTTAGAGGCACCGGGGCTTTGGGCGGTTATTTCTACAAAGTACCATTTACCTCCGTCGGGAATGCGCATATGGTCCATTTGCTCAAACGGTTTCCCGTTCAAGTCTTCGATTTTTTCGTAGTAATCAACAACGTTTCCGTCCGGATCCAACAGGGTTAGATTCACGTTGGCGTTGCGGGAAGAGAGTCCGGTACTCATACCCGGATAGGTGGTTTTGGTACCTTTAATAAGTTTGAATCCATGTGCGGGAACCACATCCTGGGCACGGCCTCTCCACGTTTCAGTACCGCCGTAATCTAAAGAGAAATCTTGCAAATTAATATCGGCATTGGTTTTGTTATACAGTTCTACATATTTTTCAGTATCCACTTGAGATAGACCTCCGGTACCGTTTACTTCATTGAGGAACAAATTTCCCCTGAGTTCTGACTCTTCGGGTTCCTTAAAAGGTTCATTTTTGACACAGGAAACAAAGATGAAAGCGATTGTCGCAACGGATAGATATATTTTTTTCATATTGATTTGATTTTTAAGAATTAAAAGTCGATTTCGATTCGCGCCTGAATGACGTTAAATCTTGCTCCAAAATCGGTTACTGCCAATTTGGGGTTTGAAGTGTAGTCTCCATTACCGTCTCTGCCAATAGCTGCTTTACCTTTATTGTTGGCGTATTTATCATTTTTGGAAATCTGATAATTGAGCATCATCTTTACGTTATTGTTGATATGATACACCATTCCTAAGGCGATGTTTTGTCCGGAACCTCCATAGATATCTTGACTGTTGAAATTGATGTAGTCAAAACGGGCCATCACCTCCACATCACCCCACTCCCTTCCGCGTTTGGGTTGAGAAAATTCGCTTTGCGAGATGTCGTAACGCTGTTTTCCGCCAAACAACAGATAGGATGCCTGAACATAGTAGCCCCAAAAGAACTTGGTTTTGTCGTTGACCGTTGCACCCTCATAGTTTTTATCCATCACCGATGTATTGGTAATCAACTCTCCGTTGGCACGAAAACCGTTGATATATCCCGCCAATTCGTATCCCTGTAAAATGTCATGTTTTACCCCGTAATATTCGCAGGAGAGATACTTGGTTCGGTTGATGGCAGTAGCGTTACGGCAGCTGAAGTAGTTGCCCTGATAACCACGTCCCACCAATTTATCCAAGTCGATCATATTGTCGTCCGTTTTTTTGGCGCTACGGTACGAGGCATTATAGCCAAAGTGCAATCCCTTAAATTCTTGCGAAGCCCAAGGCATCAAAACGATTTTTCCGGTAAAATTTGTGCCCATGGGTTTACCCGATTTGTTGTACTCTTCTACATTGTAGCGGGTCTCCCAAGTGTCCACCAACTGCCACGAAAGACCGGCCGAAGCACGCAACCAATCTACTTGCTGCCAAAGCGCTTGAATACCAATATGACGACCCGGAGCAAATGCAGCAACCACCATGGCGCGCTCCATAAAGGTGGTGTAGCGGGATGTGGTGGTCTCTTCCATCGAAAAATCCTCTTTAAAATTTCCAGCCACAAATGCAAAGTTTTTCAATCCTGTATATTGAACAATCGCATCTTCCAACTCAAATACACCGTTGGCAAAGTTCAGATCCACCTCTCCATACCAATCGTGGGCGATTTCGGCTTTTACCGCCATACGTACACGCCGTAACGATACACCGTCAGCCATATAAGGTTTCCCCTCCTTGAGCATCCCGTTTTTCTGACTAAAGTAGTGTGCAGCATCAAATTGCACTCGGTTATCCATCCAAAATTTATATCCTTTTTCTCTGTTCTCCAATACCAAAATTTCATTTTGGGCAGTTGGTTTTAACGGATAGGAGGTGACTTTAACTCCATACTGATTTACAGCCTCTTCTTCCGATGTAGTCGTTGTTCTGCTCACGCTTTGGGCAAATAGATTGGTGTGCAGACACAGGAACAGCGCCGCAAAAAATAGGCATTTTACGGCTTTCATTTGTTTTGTCTTCATGATTGATTTTACAATAAATAAAAAATATTATATGTGAATTATCTATTCTTACAATTGTGGCCCGCTTGGAATCAGCGCTTTGGCAGCATCGTTATCGCAATACTGTTCAAAGTTTTTGATGTATTTGGCGGCTAATGAGCGTGCTTTGGTTTCCCATTCCGTCTTGTCTTTATAGGTATCGCGCGGGTCTAACAAACCTTCCGTTACATTGTTTAACTGTTTGGGAACGGTTAGGTTGAGTATAGGAATATGAACTTTTGAGGCCTTTTCGATCGAACCGTCAATAATGGCATCAATAATGGCGCGGGTATCCTTAATGGAGATGCGTTTGCCGGTGCCGTTCCATCCGGTATTGACCAAATAGGCTTTGGCTCCATGCTCGTTCATCTTCTTAACCAATGTTTTGGCATACATTGTTGGGTGTAACGTTAAGAATGCCTCTCCAAAAGCGGGGGAGAAAGAGGGTAGGGGTTCGGTAATGCCGCGCTCGGTGCCAGCCAACTTTGAGGTATAACCGCAAAGGAAGTGATACTGGGCCTGATTGTCATCCAAAACCGAAACGGGGGGTAACACGCCAAACGCATCTGCCGACAAGTAGATGATTTTTTTGGCATGACCTGCTTTTGAAGGGAGCACAATTTTGTTGATATGGAAAATGGGATACGATACGCGTGTATTTTCGGTAACGGAGCCATCGCCGTAGTCGGGGGTGCCGTCTTCCTTGACCACTACGTTCTCCAACAGAGCATCCCGTTTGATGGCGCGCCAAATATCGGGTTCGTTCTCCTGACTCAGGTTGATCACTTTGGCATAACAGCCACCTTCGTAATTAAACACTCCATGGTCGTCCCAACCGTGTTCATCGTCTCCAATAAGGAAACGCTTGGGGTCTGCCGACAAAGTCGTTTTGCCTGTTCCGGAGAGTCCAAAAAAGATCGCCACGTCTCCCTGTTCGCCCACGTTGGCAGAGCAGTGCATCGATGCCATCCCTTTTAGAGGCAGGTAGTAGTTCATCATCGAGAACATACCTTTCTTCATCTCGCCACCGTACCACGTGCCGCCAATAATCTGCATCTTTTCTGTAAGGTTAAAGAGTACAAAAACTTCGGAATTGAGTTTATGCTCCTTCCAATTGGGATCGGTCACTTTGGAGCCGTTCATCACTACAAAATCGGGTTCCCCGTAGTTCTCTAACTCATACAGAGAGGGGCGAATAAACATATTGGTCACAAAGTGCGCCTGCCAAGCCACCTCCATAATAAAACGCACCTTCATGCGGGTATCTTTATTGGTGCCGCAAAAAGTATCCACCACATAAAGAATCTCTTTATTGGATAGTGCTTTTTGTACCAGACCTTTAAGGTCTTTCCAAACAACCTCATCCACCGGTTTATTAATTGTTCCATCCCACCAGATGGTCTCTTTAGAGACCGCATCTTCTACAATGTAGCGGTCTTTGGGAGATCGACCGGTAAAAACACCCGTTTTGACAGCCACGGCCCCGGTATTGGTGAGGAGCCCCTTTTCAAATCCCTCGTTTTTTGGATCGATTTCTGCTTGGAAAAGTTGTTCGTAGTTGGGGTTGTGTACAATCGTTTTTACGGCGTTGATGCCATATTTACTTAAATTTAAATTTTGCATAAATGTTATGATTTAAAGGATTATAAAAATTCGTGTGGATTAATCCACGAAGGTAGTAATAATTCTATGATTTGGTCAAAAAATCTTATTATTTTTGCGCACAAAGTGTGAATCTGATTGAAAATGGAGTTGTTTAAAAACATTTTAAAGGAGTACTGGGGCCATCCTGATTTTAGGCCGGGGCAAGAAGATATTATTCAAGCGGCATACAACGGAGTGGATTTGCTTGCGCTGATGCCTACCGGCGGTGGAAAGTCAATCTGTTTTCAGGTTCCTGCCCTGCTTAAAGATGGCATTTGCCTTGTAATCACCCCTTTAATCGCATTAATGAAAGATCAGGTTGAGAATCTAAAAGCCAAAAATATCCGCGCCATTGCCATCCATTCCGGTATGACGGCTCAGGAAATCGATATTGCCTTTGACAATGCCCTTTACGGAAATTACAAATTTGTTTATCTATCTCCGGAGCGACTTCATACAGACCTGTTTAAAATGAGATTGGCTAAAATGGAGGTGAGTATGGTGGTGGTGGACGAGGCGCATTGCATATCGCAGTGGGGATACGATTTTAGACCTGCCTATCTCCAAATTGCCACGCTTAGGGAGTTGATTCCCAATATCTCGATTGTGGCGCTTACGGCTACGGCCACCCCAAAAGTGGCAAAGGACATTATAGACAAATTGGGATTCAAGCAACCCAAGCTGTTTGTAAACAGTTTTGAACGGAAAAATATTGCCTACGTTGTTCGTGAGGTGGAAGATAAATACGGACAAATGTTGAGAATTGCTCAAGGCATTCAGGGAACGGGAATTGTCTATGTTCGTGAACGCAAAAAAGCGGTGGATATATCCAATTTTCTCACCGCCAATGGAGTGGAGGCAGATGCATACCACGCCGGAATGGGTACCGATCTCCGCAACACCAAACAAGAGGCATGGAAGAGTGGAAAAAATCGCATCATTGTATCAACCAATGCTTTTGGTATGGGTATAGACAAACCCGATGTTCGGTTTGTGTGCCACTTTGATTTGCCCGAGAGCATCGAAGCCTATTTTCAGGAGGCCGGGCGCGCCGGGCGCGATCTGCAAAAGTCGTACGCCGTTTTGCTTTTTAACCAATCGGATGTCAAACGGTTAAAACAAATATTCAATCTCTCTTTCCCCAACATCTCTTATATTAAAAAGGTGTATCAAAACCTCTTTAATTGGCTCGATATTGCCTACGGCTGCGGAAAAGACCAACTCTTCGATTTTAATCTTCAGGAATTTGCCCAACGATTTAAGCTGATGCCCTCTGCCGCCCACCATGCACTGTTATGTTTGGAGCAGGAGGGTTACTTTACCATTAGCGACGAAGCCGATCACCCTTCGCGGGTCCATTTTTCTGTGGCGCGGGACGAATTGTATCGGATTCAATTGGATAGCCCTGAGATGGATCGCTTTATCAAGGTCTTAATGAGGGTATATGGAGGACTCTTTTCGGGATTTGTACCTATTAACGAAGAGTACTTGGCACAGCAGAACCGTTGCTCCTCAAACGTCATCAAAGAATATCTAATACAGCTCTCGCGTCGTCAGGTAATTACCTATATTCCGCAAAAACGCACCCCGCAAATATCGCTTCACGAAGAGCGGCTTGACGATGCCAATCTCAGAATCTCTGTGCAAAACTATCTTCTTAAAAAGGAGCGGTTTAAAGAGCGCATCGACTCTATTATTACGTATGCCCAAAGCGACAGTAAATGCCGTAGCAAACAACTGTTGGCCTACTTTGGCGAGGAACAGAAATATAACTGCGGAGGATGCGATGTATGCCTGAGAAAAGGAGTACAAAATAAACCCCAAGTGCTTGACCGTCTCCGCAACGAGATTGTGGAAAAGCTCCAATCCGGCCCCCATCATGTCCAATCCATGGTTCCCCTCTTTGACCACGACCCCGAACAAATCAAGGAGTTGCTGCGCTGGATGGCGGAACAGGGGGAGATTGAATATTCGGCTGATGGGACGGTAAGTGTTTAGTCGTTCCGATAAGGGGAGTATGGAGAGGATGGGGTAGATGGAGTGTTCAAGGGCGCCTGAAAAATGATCGGAAACGTGTACCGCACTTTGACCGGTTTTCCATTTTGGTGTCCCGGCGTCCATTTTGGCGAAGACAAAACAACCCTCACAGCTTCATCATCTAATTCAGAATGTGCTCTTTGCAGCACTTCCACATCTGTTACGGAACCATCTAAATCAACAACAAATGAGAGCAACACCTTTCCTTCTATTCGATTTTTACCAAAGAAAGTAGGAAAAACGATATTTTGTCCTACCCATTGACTAAAATGTTGCTCATTTCTGCCCAAAAACATAGGTTTGGATTCAACTATTGATGCATTAACAACCTCTTCCATTTCGTTTTTTTCAACTTTGCTCACCTCCCCCTGCTTATTGACATAAAACTGATCTCCATTTTTTCGCATCAATGCCAACCCATTTTGATCAAATCGACTGGGAAAATCAAATTCCATGGGTATTACCAAGTTACCGCCAGAATCAATAAAACCGTACTTATTATTAATCCCTACACACGCTAAACCATTTGAAAAAATACCGGCATAGCCATACTGAAATTTTATCTTCTCACTACCTAAATGATCAACAAAACCGAATAATCCTTTTTTTTGGACACACCCAAACCCTTCAGAAAAAGGAAACGCTTTGTCAAACTGTAACTTAATAATTTCTTTACCAGAAGGGTCTATGTATCCATATCGACCATTTTTTTGTACGCAGGCCAATCCTTCGGAAAATGAATATGCCCTGTCGTATTGAAATTTAATCGCAGTTTTACCTAAGGTGTCGATAAATCCCCAAAAGCGATCTTTTTGTACACATGCCAAACCGTTACTATAAGAAGAAGCGCTGTTGTACACCATTTGAATCACTATCGTACCGGTTCGATCTAAAAAACCTCTTAAACGGTCGTACTGAACCATGGCTCTTCCATCCTTAAACGATTCAACAACTGCATATTGACAAGGCACTAATTGTTGTCCGTCAGAAGTGATATAACCCCAGTATTCTCCCCAGCGTACAGCGGCAATGCCTTGTGAAAATGGTTTTACGTCATGGTATTTGTACTCAATCGCCAACTCTCCTGTTTGGCTGTTTTTAAACCCAAACAATCCCTTTGGCCCAGCAACTGGTTCTAAAGGTTGGGCAATCGCTAATAATGAAGCTTGAGTAAAAACGAGTAAAACAAAGAATCTAAATAACAAGAGAATTCTCATAAGAAAATGATTTAAAAAGTTACAGACGCGAAGATAGTAATATTATCGGACAAACCTCCCCAGTTCCTCACACAACATCTGCACAGGCAGTCCCATTACGTTAAAATAGGATCCGTTGATGTGCTCAATTCCCACATAACCAATCCAATCCTGTGCTCCGTAAGCACCGGCTTTATCGAATGGTTTGTACTTATCAACATAGTAAACAATCTTTTCATCAGACAACTTAGAAAAAGTCACCTCAGTAGCTGCTGTAAAGCTGTGGGTTGATTGTAAGGTGCTTAAATAGACACCTGTCCAAACGGTATGTTTCTCTGCTGATAATAGTTGCAACATTGCGATGGCCTCCTCACGAGATTGCGGTTTTCCCAATATTTGACCCCTGCAAAAGACCAGCGTATCGGCGGTAATAAGCAGCTCATCAGGTGCTAAGGGTCTAAGAAATGCCATTGACTTTTGTTTGGCCAACGCTATGGGAACCTCTTTGGGTGGAAGGGTGGGGTCAATCACCTCTTCAATATTTGGATTGTATTCGACTGTAAATGGGATATCCAGCCCCTTGAGCAATTCGTATCGCCTTGGTGAACCTGAACCTAAGACTATACGCCAATCTTTTAGTTTTTCGTGAAGAATCATACCATAAATACTTATGAAGAAACTACTTGTGTATCTGAATACCACTTGCCATGCAAACGCAACGTCTGCTCCACCACATCGCGGACGCACCCTTTTCCCCCTGCAAATGACGAGATATACTCGGCTACATTTTGTACCTCATGAACCGCATCTAACGGACAGCAGGGAAGGCCACACACCTTCATCACATCAATATCGGGAATATCGTCTCCCATATAGAGCACCTGAGAGGGCGATAGCCCATACTTTGCGCAAAAGTGGAGAAAAGAGTTCATTTTGGCATGGGCACCCAAATAGACATCGGTAATGCCCAATATTTCAAACCTTTTGGTGATGGTTGGCGAGGTGCCTCCGGAGATAATCCCCACCGGATAGCGGTGTGTTACGGCACAACGGATTGCATAACCATCGTGGGCATGGTGCGATCTGAGCAAATCACCGCTTTCGGTAACCAATACGGTACCATCCGTAAAGACGCCATCGACATCAAAAACAAAAGCTTTAATATCTTCTATTTTTTTCTTGTAGTTAGACATGGCAAAAAGTATAAGTTTTGTAAAATGAGGACTTAAAGTCACGGATAAAGATATAGTGTTCCCGATTCCAACAATAGGCTTTGTAGATAAATATTTCGGCCGATGGCAAAAATGATTCGTCTCTTTGGGCATCGATAAGGAGTAAATGTCCCATAATGAGGCAGCCGGCCATCTCTACCAATCTTCGTGCTTGAAAGTCAAGATGCTCCGATTCAACTCCTTGCATCATGGTTACCGCTTCTTCGTACTCCTGACGCATTGTTAATAAGTACTCTTTTAAGTACGCATACAATGCCCCAACCGATTGCGCTTCATACGCGATGATTTGGGATAAAAATGTACCATTCACCACCCCTTTTATTGCGGCAACCACCTGTAACTGAGAGGTTCCTTCGTAAATAGTGGTGATCCTGGCATCTCGATAGATGCGCTCAATAGGGTAATCTTTCATATAACCGGAACCGCCATGGATCTGAAGGGCATCGTAAGCGTTTTGATTGCAATACTCTCCGGCCATGAGCTTAAGCAGCGGAGTGTAACAATCGGCAAGACGCCGAAAATGCTTTTGTTCGTTTCGGTCAACAGAAGATTTGGAGAGGTCCACAAAACGTGCGGTTTCATAGAGCAAGACACGGGAGTCTTGCAATTTAGCTTTAATCATGGAGAGCATCTCGTAAACGGCCGGAAACTCAATAATCTTCTTGCCAAACTGAAAACGCTCCTGCGCATACTTGAGCGCTTCTCGGTAAGCTGCCTCCGAAATTCCTACCGCCTGTGCCCCTACGCCTACGCGCGCCCCATTCATCAACGACATCGTATATTTGATCAATCCAAGTTTTTCTTCGCCAATCAATTTGGCCGGAGCATTGGTAAAGGTCAATTCACAGGTAGGAGAACTCCTGATTCCCAACTTGTTTTCGATTCTGCGCACCCGCACGCCACCCCAAGCGCTGTCGTGAACAAAATAGGAGAGCCCGCGTCCATCTTTGCTCCCCTCTTGGGAACGGGCAAGAATGAGTTTTATTTGGGCATCTCCGTTGGTAATGAAGCGCTTAACACCATTGAGAAGCCAAAACCCACTCTCTGTATCAAAAATTGCTTTGAGTTTCACCGCCTGAAGGTCACTGCCGGCATTGGGTTCGGTAAGGTCCATCGAACAGGTATCACCTTTGTAGATTCGAGGAAGAAATTCATCTTTAATCTCCTGAGAAGCAAACTCATGTATGGTTTCAGCACAATCTTGCAAACCCCAGATATTGGAAAAGCCGGCATCGGCACGGGCAATCATTTCGGTAGCCATTACAGTAGGTACCATCGAAAAGTTAAGCCCGTCATATTTTTGAGGCAATGAGATGCCATAAACACCTGCTTGTGTGAGCATACGGTGGTTTTCTGCTGTGGCGCGAGGATATGTAACATGTCCATCGGAGAGGGTAGGGCCTTCAAGCTCTGCCTCTTCTGCATTGGGAGCTATTGTATTGGCGCAAATATCTCCGATAATCTCCAAAACCAAATCGTAGTTTTCAATATCGCTATCCATCAAAGGATGAGTGAGTTGAAAGGCTAAATCGGGATTGTCTCTGTAAAAATTTTTCATAAACGCTTGCTACTTGCCATTTTGTTTATAAGCCGTTATCAATTTGGGAATTACATCGCCAATATCTCCATCAATCACATAGTCGGCCAACTTGTTGATGGGCGCTTCCGGATCGTTGTTGATAGAGATAATCATTGCCGATTGATCCATGCCTGCTGTGTGTTGAATCTGTCCCGAAATGCCGCAGGCAATGTAGAGTTTAGGCCTTACCGTTACCCCTGTTTGGCCAATTTGTCGGGCAGGGTCAACAAAACCGGCATCTACAGCGGCTCGGGAAGCGCCCACTTCGGCTCCCAACACTTTAGCCAAAGCAAACAAGAGTGTAAACTTTTCTTTACTCCCCACACCGTAACCACCTGCTACAATGATAGGTGCTCCTTTGATATCAATGCTGCGTTTCTCAATATGGGGTTCGATAATTGAAACAACAAAGTGAGAATCATTCAGGTATTTATGCACATTCAAGCGTAGAAGCGCCCCATGGACAGGCACAGCGAGTGCCTCCATCTTCATCACCCCTTCCCGAACGGTCGCCATTTGGGGACGATGGTCAGGATTGATAATGGTCGCAAGAATATTTCCTCCAAACGCCGGACGAATCTGTTGTAAAAGACGATCCTCTCCAATTATCAATTCTGTACAATCGGCAGTAAGTCCGCAGTTTAGTGCTGATGAGACGCGTGGCGCAAGGTCTCGGCCAACACTTGTTGCACCAAAAAGGGCAATTTGCGGCTGCACCTCTTTAAAGAGAGCGATGGTGATGGCAGCGTGGGGTTGGGTGAGGTAGGGAGAAAGACGCGAATCTTCTGCAATATAAACAGTATCTGCACCATAAGCAAAAAGTGTTTGTTCTATTCCATGTAGATGGGTGCCCACTACCAATGCTTCGACTTTGCACCCCAGTCGGGCCGCAAGAGAGCGCCCTTTTGTGAGCAATTCCAACGATATATCTGCAATCTTTCCGTTTTCGTTTTCGCAATATATGATCACGTTGTTCATCTTATCCAATTGTATGATTGATGATTAACTCTTGAATAAGGTGATTGATCTCGTCTTGAGAAATACCAATTTTTTTGCTT
>JAITFU010000101.1 GCA_031281125.1 Prevotellaceae bacterium
GTGGCAGAGGTGATCAAACCCATAAGGTGCGCTTGCCGCATCACCTCAATCCACGACTTGGTGTCGGGTTTAGCGGGCGAAATGATCTTTCTTACCCGATCGCACAATACCTCTGCACCCGCTCCGGGTAAGGAGTCCAATCCTGAAGCCACAAGTCGCTCTAATACTTCTCGATACGACAAATTGCTCACTTTTGAAATGTGTGCAATTTCCGGTGGACCAAGTGCGTGAAGCCGAACATCAGGTGTCTCTTTTTTTAGGGATTTGAACAAATTTTCATAAAACTCAATCCCAAAATCGGGATGAAGTCCGCCTTGCAGCAAGAGTTGATTCCCTCCAAGCGCCCTCATCTCGGCTATTTTCTCTCGATATTCATCTAACGAGGTGACAAAGTGTTTTTGATATTCGTGCTTCTTAGAGTGAAAATTGCAAAAAAGACAATCGGAGATACACACATTGGATATGTTGACATTTCGATCAATTTGCCAACTTACCGATTGTTGCGGGATGAGTTGGTAGCGGATTTGCATGGCCATCTGCATCAAAACAGGAGTAGGCGCCTTTGTATAGAGGACAATTGCTTCCTCTTTATTGATAGGAAACGAGTTTAAAATCTTGTTATATATTGAATTAAGTTCCAATTTTGAAGTAAATTTTGCTTTTAAAGATAGAATAAAGCAGCGATTCACCAAAATTGACGTAACTTTGTACCATGAAAAACTATTTTGAACATTCATCCAAACGTTTTGGGATGATTGGCAGCGGGAGCTGGGCTACTGCTTTGGTAAAGGTATTACAGCAAACCCAGGCAAGGGTGTCATGGTTTGTACGCGATGAGTATATGATCGAACACATTATCAAGCATCAACGTAACCCTTCTTTTTTGCAGTCGGCAAAGTTAGATGCGGATCGACTTGATATTAGCTCCGATATCAATAGGGTGGTGGCCGAGTCTGATGTACTGATTTTTTGTATTCCATCGGTCTATTTTTTAAATGAAATTGCGTTATTATCTTATTCATTAGATAATAAGTTTATCCTGACGGCTATTAAGGGGATGATTCCCAATGAGAACATTACGATTGCCGAATTTTTTAACCGCAAACATGGAATACCTTACGATAATTTAGGCGTGGTGAGCGGGCCTTGTCATGCAGAAGAGGTCTCTATGGAGCGCCTTTCGTACCTAACCATTACCACCAAAAAGGAAGAGGTGGCCAAAGCGTTATCAAGGGCCTTCTCCTGTGCTTTTATTAGGACGGAAATCTCGACCGATATCTATGGAGTGGAGTATGCAGTAGTACTCAAAAATATATACGCTTTGGCAGCAGGAATTTGCCACTCTTTGGGCTATGGTGACAATTTTACAGCCGTATTGATTACCAGCGCTTATCGTGAGATGAAAGAGTTTTTGAATAAAACCTATCCGTCAAAAAATCGAGATACCACCCGCTCTGCTTTTTTGGGAGATCTCTTGGTCACTTCCTACTCTCAGTTTAGCCGCAACCGCACTTTTGGCAGTATGCTGGGAAAAGGATATTCGGTACATACAGCTCAATTAGAGATGAATATGGTTGCAGAAGGGTACTATGGTGCGCGTTGTATTCATGAGCTAAATGTAAAATATAAAGTGAATATGCCCATTGCAGAAGCGGTTTATGCCATTTTATACGAATCTGCCCACCCAACCCAGACTATTAGACAATTGACCGAAAAAATATCACTATGATTAAAATTGACCTTACCGCAGCATTGCCCTTTTGCTCCGCCGCTGATTTTACAAACGAGTCGCTTAGAGCGAGTAAAGCTCTCAAAACCCTTACAGAAGGGACGGGGGCAGGAAGCGACTTTTTGGGATGGGTAAAACCATCTAAATATTTGCAAATAAGCGAATTAACGATGATAAATGAGGTGGCTGAAGAGCTCTCCCACAACATTGATGTTGTGGTGGTGATTGGCATTGGCGGTTCCTATTTGGGAGCAAAAGCGGTGATTGAGGCCTTGTCGCATAGTTACCACTCCTTGTTGCCCCAACGGAAACATCCCATTGTTCTCTTTGCGGGACACCAGATGAGCCAAGACTATTTGTGGGAGTTGTTAGAGATGATGCAACACTACTCCTGCGCTTGCGTGGTGATCTCCAAGTCGGGCACCACCACTGAGCCTGCTCTTGCTTTTCGATTGATTAAGAAGCATATAGAAGAAAAATACGGTGCTGAGTTGGCCAAGAAGCGGATCGTAGCGATTACTGACGCAACAAAGGGGGCGTTACGTGGGTTGGCGGAACAGGAGGGGTATCGTACCTTTGTAATACCCAATGATATAGGGGGGCGTTTTTCCGTTTTCACACCCGTAGGTCTCTTGCCCATGGCCATCGCCGGAGTCGATGTTCCAATGCTTATCAATGGTGTGATTGAGCAGGAGGGGATGAGCCTATGTAACGATCCGGATAATCCGTCCATTCAATACGCAGCCATAAGAAATGCTTTGCATAAAAAAGGAAAACTTATTGAGATTTTGGCCAATTTTGAACCTAAACTTCACTATGTTACGGAGTGGTGGAAACAGCTATATGGTGAGAGCGAAGGTAAAGAGGGTATAGGCATTTTTCCAGCGGGAGTCGATTTTACCACCGACCTGCACTCAATGGGACAGTACATTCAGGATGGCCCTCGCTTTTTGATGGAGACGGTGTTGAGTGTAGCCAAACCCAAACAAAATGTGGTGATTAATTCTCAAGCGGATGATTTAGACGGACTTAACTATTTAGTTGGAAAAAATATTGACTTTTGCAATAAAATGGCAGAAAAGGGTACAATAATGGCCCATGTGGATGGCGGCGTGCCCAATATACATATCCAAATTCCGGTTCTTGATGCCCGTTCCATTGGCGCATTGCTCTACTTTTTTGAAGTGGCGTGCGGCATAAGTGGTTATATGTTAGGTGTAAATCCTTTTGATCAACCCGGGGTAGAGGCGTATAAAAAGAATATGTTTGCGCTGCTCAGAAAAGGAACCTCTTAGCACATTACTACCCCCATCTCTCCCATTGACCCCTTTAGAGATATTAGGGAGATGTATCACTACTTAGCTTCCTACTTACTGACATATTCGTAGTTTTGCGGCAACATCTCCCCCAAACGGTGTTTTCCCATTTCGCCAAAAAAGATGAGGTCGTCAATGTTGTCGGGATTTCCATAATTATCCACAGAAAACC
>JAITFU010000113.1 GCA_031281125.1 Prevotellaceae bacterium
CAGAATGCCTCTCAACAATCAAATTTTATCAAAGACCATGATCATGAAACGGCACAAACGGATTGAAATCCTCTTTGATGAAAATTTTTGGGGTACGCATTGACGAAGTCAGGAAAAAGCGGGATGGAAAGGGGTGCGAAGAGGAGATGTAGGGGTGCATACCGACCAACCATTGGTATTGGTAGCCTTTACGGGAGCAACAGGTGCCCAAATAGTTTCACTATCCAATGAGATACAAGAATCGGTAAAAGATCAATTTGGCGTTTGGTTGGAACCGGAGGTAAATATTTTATAGTTTGCGTTTAATCTCCACAATTGTATAAGCCTCAATCATATCTCCAACCTTAATATCGTTAAATCCATCTATATTTAACCCGCAATCGTATCCCGAAGCCACCTCTTTAACGTCATCCTTAAAGCGTTTTAGAGAGCCAAGCGTTCCGGTGTGTATTACAATGCCGTCCCTGACTAGACGAATCTTTGCGTTTCTGGTGATCTTTCCCTCTTTGACCATACACCCGGCAATAGTCCCCACTTTAGAAATCTTAAAGATTTCGCGAATCTCCACGGAGGCGGTTACCTCCTCCTTCTCTTCGGGCGCCAACATCCCCTCAATCCCGCTCTTCACCTCGTTGATTGCATCGTAGATTACAGAGTAGAGTCGAATCTCAATCTCCTCTTTTTCGGCCAACTTACGCGCAGTGGCAGAGGGACGCACCTGAAAACCAATTATAATCGCGTTGGATGCAACGGCAAGAAGAACGTCCGATTCGGAGATTCCGCCCACGGCTTTATGGATCACTGCCACCTGTATCTCCTCTGTAGAGAGCTTTATAAGGGAGTCGGAGAGCGCCTCTACCGATCCATCGACATCTCCTTTGACAATAATGTTGAGTTGTTGGAAGTTTCCAATGGCAATTCGGCGTCCAATCTCTTCTAACGTGATGTGTTTTTGGGTTCTGATGTTTTGGATGCGTTGCAACTGTTCTCGTTTGTTGGCCAACTCTCGTGCCTCTCTCTCATCGGCTACCACGTTAAATATCTCACCAGCTGTGGGGGCACCATTTAAACCTAAGATTGAAACAGGTGTAGAGGGACCCGCTTCGTCAATCTTTTGTCCCCGCTCGTTAAACATCGCTTTTACCCTTCCCGAAAAGACGCCGCTCAGAATAGCATCTCCCACGCGCATTGTTCCGGATTGCACCAATAAAGTGGCCAAATAACCGCGTCCTTTGTCCAAAGAGGATTCAATCACCGTACCCACAGCATGTTTATCGGGGTTGGCCTTAAGATCCAACATTTCGGCTTCGAGCAACACCTTCTCTAACAACTTATCGACATTTAGCCCCTGTTTGGCGGATATCTCTTGACACTGGTACTTTCCGCCCCAATCTTCTACCAAGTAGTTCATGGCTGCCAACTGCTCCCTGATCTTTTCGGGATTGGCTCCAGATTTGTCTATCTTATTGATTGCAAAGATCATTGGAACACCTGCGGCTACGGCATGGTTGATCGCTTCCACCGTTTGGGGCATCACAGCGTCGTCGGCAGCCACAATAATGATGGCCATATCGGTCACTTTGGCGCCGCGGGCGCGCATGGCGGTAAATGCCTCGTGACCGGGGGTATCAAGGAAGGTGATTTGACGGTCGTTAGGAAGGAGAACGTTGTAGGCACCAATATGTTGCGTAATTCCGCCTGCCTCGCCGGCAATCACATTTGCTTTGCGAATATAATCCAACAATGAAGTTTTTCCATGATCAACGTGGCCCATTACCGTTACAATTGGCGGACGGGGCGACATATCTTCCACTAAATCTTGCTCTTGCTCTACCGCACCCTGAATCTCAACACTCACAAATTTTACCTCAAAACCAAACTCCTCTGCTACCAAAACCATCGCTTCGGCATCCAATCGTTGATTGATCGACATAATGTGTCCCAGATTCATACACGCCTCAATCACTTTGACCGCCGGGATGTTCATCATAGAAGCCAACTCATTGACCGTGACAAACTCAGTAACTTCCAAAATGTTGCTTTCAAGCGCTCGGAGTTCTTTCTCTTCCTGAAAACGTTGGCTTGCCAAATCGCGTTTTTCTCGACGGTATTTTGAGCCTTTGGTTTTTCCTTTTCCCTCGATCATACGGGCGTATGTCTCTTTAATCTGCTTTTGTACAGCATCTTCATCGACTTCAGTACGAACCGGTCTAAAGCGCTCCTTATTTTTGGATCCCTTGCCTCCTCCGGATTGATTACGACTTTTTCCGGCAGCTACTTTGGCCACATCCACTTTTGCACGCTGCCCTTTTTGGATCCTCTCTCGTTTTCCTTTTGACTGTTTATCAGAAGTATGCTCAGGAGTTGTCTTTTTCTTTTCGAACTTTGAAAGGTCAATATTCCCCGTTATGGTGGGTCCGGACAGTTTCTTTACCTTTGTCTCAATATGCTCAATCAAAACGGGTGTTACATGAGTAGCCTCCTCTGCTTCGCTCTCTCTCTTTTGCTCTTTGGCAGGAGCCTCCTGAATAGGCTTTTGTGGGGGAGGCCCTTTGGGCATCGTTTTGTTTTGTTTGTGGTCGTTCTTTTTCTTTTTTGGTTTGGGAGTTAGGTCGATCCTTCCAACCACTTTTAAGGTAGGAGTTAGTTCCTGTAGATCTGTAGTTTTTGGTGCTAATTCGGGTTCGGGTTTGGGTTTTGGTTCCGGTAGAGGTTGTTCAACAAACTCCTCATTATGGGGTTGAGGGGTAACCACTTCTGTTTCGAAATGGGGCAATACCTGTTTCTCTTGAATTGGAATGTTTGTAACCACCTCAGGTTCTACAATTTTAAAGATGATCTTTTTTGATTGTTCTTTTAGGAGGTGTTCCTTATCAAACTCTTTTTGAGCCAATAAGTATGCTTCGGTGGTGATTTTGCTGTTGGGAGAGGGGTCCACATCGATTCCTTTCTTTTTAAAGAATTCGACCAAGGTGCCAATGCCTATGTTTAGCTCCTTTACTACTTTGTTTATGCGAATCGTTTCGTTTTCTGTCATATATGAGATTCTCCCAAAAATGTTTATTCAAATTCCGATTTTAACACCCGTAATACATCGGCTACGGTCTCTTCTTCAAGGTCTGCGCGTTTTACGATCTCAGATATGGGTATAGCCAATACGCTCTTAGCGGTATCGCATCCCATCTGCTTGAGGGCATCAATGACCCACTGTTCGATTTCGTCGCTAAATTCGTCCAAGAGAACGTCTTCTTCGTCCTCCTCAATTTCGCGGAACACATCAATCTCATAACCAACCAACAAACCGGCTAACTTAATATTACTTCCTCCCTTTCCGATGGCCAAGGAGACTTCACTTGGTTTTAGATATACGCCGGCGCGTTTGGTCTCGTCATCGATTTTGATGGATGATATTTTTGCGGGAGAGAGGGCGCGTTGGATCAACAGTTGAGGGTTGGCCGTCCAGTTGATAATATCAATATTCTCGTTACGTAACTCCCTTACAATTCCGTGAATACGAGATCCTTTGACTCCTACGCAGGCCCCAACGGGATCGATTCTGTCGTCGTATGATTCCACCGCTACTTTTGCGCGCTCTCCGGGCATACGCACAATCTTTTTAATGGTGATCAAACCGTCAAAAATCTCCGGAACCTCTTGTTCAAAGAGACGCTCCAAGAAGAGAGGGGAGGTTCTGGAGAGGGTGATCAGCGGGGTATTGTTGCGCATCTCCACGTTGGAAATAACGCCGCGAACGGCATCTCCTTTGCGGAAAAAATCGGAGGGGATCTGTTCGGTTTTGGGGAGTACCAATTCGTTTCCATCTTCATCCAAAACCAATATCTCTTTTTTCCAGACCTGATACACCTCTCCCACCAACACATCGCCAATCTTTTCATGATATTTGTTGTAGAGATTCGCTTTTTCAATATCCATGATTCGTCCTGCCAAGTTTTGGCGCAGGTTGAGGATTCCGCGACGGCCAAAGGATGAGAGTTTGAGTTCTTCTGTAAACTCTTCGCCCACTTCGTACGAGTTGTCAATTTTAGCCACCTCGGCAATGGAGATTTGGGTGGTTGGGTCGGTGACAATCTCCACCACTTCGCGGTTTCTCCAAATCTCAAAGTCCCCCTTGTCAATGTTGATGATAATGTCCATATTATCCGCAGACCCATACATTCTGATAAGCTGGCTGCGAAAGACATCCTCCAAAACTCCGATCATGGTGGGTCGATCGATGTTTTTTAACTCTTTAAATTCGGCAAATGTGCTGATTAAATTTAGCCCTTCCATATTGATTTTCTTCTTTTACATCTTGTGTATTAATAATTTAACTATTTTTCAACAAACAAGGGGACAAAGGTCCCCTTGCACATTGCTCCTATAATCGCTGCAAAATTACAAACTTTTGGCACATTATCAAAATTTTTTATAATTTTTGTATCTTTGTAGCCCAATAAATTGACCTCATCATGATGTTATCTGCAAAAATAGTCGCCGAATATTTGGGCGGAAAAGTGATTGGCAACCCCGAAACAGCCATCTCGTTTGTGGCTAAAATCGAACAGGGTAAACCCGGCGCACTCTGTTTTTTGGCCAATCCCAAATACCTGCCTCATCTCTTTACCACCAAGGCAAGCGTGGTATTGATTAGTCAAAAACTTTTGCCCATAGAGGAAGTGACTACCACATTGATTTGTGTGGATGATGCTTATCAAGGTATTGCATCGGTACTGGCGCTTTTTAATACATACAAAGCACAAACAAAGAGAGGTCGATCGTGGCGGGCAAAGGTGTCGTGGCGCGCAAAATTGGGAAAAGGCATCTATATCGGTCCGTTTGCGCACATTTCAAAAGGGTGTGTGATAGGAGATAAGGCGCAGATATACACGCGAGTATATATTGGCGAGTCAGTAAAAATTGGAACAAACACAACTATTTTTCCCGGCGTAACCATCTACCCCGGCTGTGTTGTTGGCGCCAACTGCATCATTCACTCCGGCGTGGTGATTGGTTCCGATGGTTTTGGATTTGCCCCCACCCCTGACGGATCGTACAAAAAGATACCGCAAATTGGAAATGTGGTGATTGAAGACAACGTAGAGATTGGAGCCAATACGGTGATTGACAGAGCCACAATGGGATCAACATTGATCGGAAAAGGGGTAAAATTGGATAACTTGATTCAGATTGCACACAACGTGGAGGTGGGTGAAAACACCGTGATGGCTGCGCAGTCGGGGGTTGCAGGATCATCAAAAATTGGTAAGAATTGCCAGTTCGGCGGGCAGGTGGGCGTAGCGGGACACCTCAGCGTGGCCGATGGAACAAAGTTGGGCGCCCAAAGCGGAGTGATCGGCTCCACCAAACCCAACGACATCTTGATGGGCACTCCGGCCATTGACATTCGCTCATTTTACAGAGCGTATGCCCTCTTTAAACAGGCGCCTTTTAAGCGGGGTGTTGCACAATAGCGGTTTTTTTTGAGCGTCAGCCTGCTTTACAAAGGATACTTATGGCCATATACATTAACTTCCACTTTGACACCCTTCTCTTCCAAGTCTTTGACCAACTCGGTGAATCTTTTTGGATTGACCAGTTCAATAGCATATCGTATTGACTTTTTCTCGTGAGTAAATATCTGAATGTGATTTGGGTTCAGCCCTCCTGTATTCCCAATTTCAACTTTTTTTATATCAGGAAAAAGATACTCACTTCTCCAGAAAAAAATGAATAGGTTTTTTACAACTATTTTATCAGAATCCACAATTATGTAGGAGTACACAGAGAGAAAAACATCGAACCAATTAAAATTCTAAAGCACAGAAATAGAGCTAAAAGTCTGTTTAAATATGGGTTAGAGATTATTGCTATTCTGCTTCTAAACCCACTTGCTAAATTCATATTAAATATTTTTCTATTTTTGTCATGTACTTAGGTGAAAATTATTACCTTTGTGCGTAGTTTGGATTCTTATGTAAGAGGGCTATGGTCGTGTAATGTTTAATAGAAAATTGAATAATAATTAATGATATGTCAACATTAACAAAAATTAGAAATATATGGCAGGTCTGTGGATGGCTTTGGGGATATTGGTGCGATGGATTGTGTCAATAGTGTTATTATTTAAAGCACTTATGTGCTTTTCCTGCAGATTAATACATTTAGAAATCTATAATAATGTTACCTATAATAACTATATCACTTTGTTTTGTTGCTTGTTTTTGTTATGTCCTAAGCATCTTTAGAAAAAAGAAAAATATTCGATGGTATATATTTTTTTTAACTGTAATTCTTTCATTGCTTATTGAAATAATAACCTCGCCATTAAGAGGACATCTTCCACTTTCAAAATATGGCATTCCACTTGGTTGTCACGTGTGTGCGATTGTAACGTTTGTTTTGTACTTTTTATTTGTATTTTTTTTATCGAAAAAGTACGCTTCACAGTTAAAGGCCCATTGGATATTGCTTGCATGCTTTATTGGATGTTCAATCATAAAATCACCGGTACACATAGTCCATTTCAACTTAACACTATTGTCGTTTCCTGATTACCTATTCCATCTTTTTGGAATCTTCATGGGATATCTTTTTTATGTTTCTGGCAAATATATCAAACCAGGAGTTGTTGTTACATCGATTATTTGTTGTGTTTTTTTGTATTTTTGGGGGTATGAAATGTGGAGTTATAAACTTATTTATGGCACATATACAGGGAATATGCATAATAACACAGAAATGCCTGAATTTAAATTCACGGACATAAATGGGACCACTATCAGAAGACAAGATTTTGCAGGGAGGTACACGGTTCTTGATTTTTGGACAACATCTTGTGGCGTTTGTTTTCAGAAATTTCCATTATTTGAGGAACAGTATGTGAAATACAGGTCAAACAATAATGTGGTTCTATATTCCATAAATGCAAAGTTGCCTAGTGACAAGGAGGGCGTCTCATTCGAGATAATTAATGAAATTGGGTATTCATTTCCAACATTACAGGGCGGCCTGATCGAAGAAGTAAAAAGTACATTTGGGATTTGGGCATATCCAACAGTTATTGTCTTTAATCCCCAAGGTTTCATGATCTTCCGCGGTGATATGGACAAAGCATTTACGTTTGTTGAAAGGGAGTTAGAGAGAGATTTTACAGATTAGGTTTTATAGAATAATAGTATGTACAATTCTTTTACCCATTTTTGAAATTGTGTTTTTTTTGGGGATGCATACAGCGGGATGTTGCACAATAGCGGTTTTTTCATACCTTTGCGCGATATTTCTAAAACCGATCTACACTTATGAATCAAAAAACCATTGGCAAGTCTGTGTCATTTTGTGGAAAAGGACTGCATACAGGTTTAAAGGTTACCATGTCGATTCATCCGGCTCCCGAGTCGCATGGGATTAAATTTCAGAGAGTTGATTTAGATGGCGCGCCCATAGTGCCCGCTGTTGCCGACTATGTCACCGACACTTCGCGTGGCACCACCATCGAACACAATGGTGCGCGCGTGAGTACGATCGAGCATGTGATGGCGGCACTTTTTGGAATGGGAATCGACAACGCTTTGATAAAGATTGACGCGCCAGAAACACCCATTTTAGACGGCAGCGCACGTCTCTACGTAGAGGAGATAACCAAAGCCGGTTTTATAGAGCAGCGCACGCCCAAACACTTTTTTGAAATCAAAGAGAAAATCCACTATAAAGACCCCAAAAGCGGAGCGGAGATCACGTTGCTGCCCGATCCCGATTTTTCAGTAGAGTTGATGATCGACTTTAATTCTCTTGTGCTTGGGCACCAGTATGCCCGATTTGGTACCGATATCGATTTTTCTACCGAATTGGCTCCTTGCCGCACCTTTGTCTTTTTGCACGAACTGATGCCGTTGTTCAACAATAACTTGATTAGAGGAGGCGATTTAGATAATGCAATAGTGATTGTTGAGAAGCCGCTCCCGCAAAATGAGATCGACAAACTTACTACCCTTTTCAACAAACCTTCCATTACCCGTTGTCCCGAAGGATACCTAAACCATATTGAACTTCGTTTCTCCAACGAGTGTGCGCGACATAAACTTCTTGACCTGATCGGAGATTTTTCGTTGGCCGGTTATCCAATTAAAGCCAAGGTGATTGCCAACAAACCCGGGCATGCTGTCAATACTGTTGTAGCAAAGATGATACGAAAAGCAGCCAAACTCTACTTTTCTCAACCACAACCCCCTGTAATTGACCATCATGCAGATCCTTTATTCGATATTAAGGCTATACAAAAACTTTTGCCTCACCGTGCCCCCTTTTTAATGGTGGATCGGATTATGGAATTAACCGATAAACGTGTTGTGGGAATCAAGAACATAGGTATCAATGAATGGTTTTTTAAAGGCCATTTTCCCGATGAGCCTGTGATGCCCGGAGTTCTCATTGTGGAAGCGATGGCGCAGACAGGAGGGATTTTGGTATTAAATGGTATTACGGATAGGGAGCATTGGTCAACATATCTTCTCAAAATCAATGAGGTAAAGTTTAAACAAAAAGTGGTGCCCGGTGATGTATTGACAATGGTGATGGAGATAGTGAGTCCGTTGCGGCGCCATATTGTGATGATGAAAGGTATGGCTTTTGTGGGGGATCAGTTGGTATGTGAAGGAGCGTTTACAGCGCAAGTAATTAAGAATAAATAAAATAGAAATGATTATGGCAATGAATCGCATTCATCCGAGTGCAAAGATTGGATCGGGAGTGGTTGTGGAAGATTTTACCACCATTGCGGAGCATGTAGAGATTGGCGAAGGATCGTGGATTGGTCCCAACGTCACCATCTGCGACTACGTAAAGATCGGGAAAAATTGTAAAGTCTATCCCGGCGCGGTTGTGGGAGGCGTTCCCCAAGATTTAAAGTTTAAAGGCGAAGTGACTTATGTGGAAATTGGAGACAACGTTACTATACGCGAGTGTGTTACAATTAATCGCGGAACCGCTGCAAGTGGAAAAGGCCTTACCAAAGTGGGAAATAACTGTCTATTTATGGCATACGTACACATTGCACACGATTGCAGGGTGGGAGATAATGTGGTGTTGGTTAATTCTGTAGGTTTAGCCGGCGAGAGCGATGTGGACGATTTTGCCATTATTGGAGGACTCTCCGGCGCCCATCAGTTTTCGCGCATTGGGGCGCACGTAATGTTGTCCGGCGGGTCGATGATCTCTAAAGACGTTCCTCCCTATATATTGGCCGGCCACAGACCGTTGGTTTTTGGCGGATTGAACTTGGTAGGCTTGCGCCGCCGCGGCTTTACCACGCAACAGACCGACCTTATTAGAGAAATATATAGAGTGATCTATCAGTCGGGTCTTAGTACGCTCGACGCCTGCGATAAGGTGGAGGCCGCTTTTCCTCCCTGTGAGGAGCGCGACAAGATTATCAACTTTATCCGTTCTTCCAAACGCGGGATTATCAGGGCAAAGACCTCTGACGAACACATTGATGAGTAATGGCGCTGTTTTCCACGGCGTATTGGGCTCCCATCTCCTACTATCTCCTGTCTGCCCAAAGCAATTGGGTGCGGATTGAGCGGCATGAGTCTTATCAAAAGCAAAGTTACCGAAACCGTTGCACGATTCTTTCGGCCAATGGGCCACTCTCTCTTGTAGTTCCTATTCTTCGTCCGCACGACTGTTCCATCAAAGAGGCGCGCATTGATTACTCAATACCTTGGCAGCATACACATTGGCGCGCTATTGAAGCAGCGTACCGATCATCGGCCTATTTTGAGGAGTATAGTCAACAAATTCAAGAAGTTTATTGCAATGAGATCCCCTTTCTGTTTGACCTTAACATCAAGATATGGGAATTGTCACTCAATTTGTTAGACATTACGGTTCAATGGAGCTTATCTGATCACTTTGCACCTCTCTTATGCGAAACAAACGACTTTCGCGACCGCATCCACCCAAAAGCAAAGCACTTGCCTGAAGGAATTGGCTTTGAACCATACTTTCAGGTGTTTGGGCATAAATACGGCTTTATTCCCAATCTGAGTATTTTGGATTTGATCTTTAATGAAGGTCGATTTCCCTTGTAGAGCGTCTCTTAGAATCGCACTCCAAGTGTGATGAGCAACTTCCAGTTAGAGGTAGTCTGCTTGACTTCAGGTGCCCTATACCATATTGAGCCGCTGTCATACACGTCGTCATACAAAGTGTAATACTCCTGTTGGGCAAGTCGTTGCATAAAGGTGATGTCGGCAAAGAATGATCCGGAGTGCAAGCCGATACCCAATGAGGCGATATGGGTTTGATAGGGATTGCTCTTTTCCGGTGCACCAAAAAAGGCATATCCTCCACGTAAAGAGAATTCTTCGTTTAGATTAAACTCCAATCCGGTGCGAAGATTGTGGGTGTTTTGGAACTCTTTTTTGATATAATCGTTCTCCTCTGAGAAAGGATTGGAATAGCGAGATCCCGATTCAGCAGACATATAGATTTTGTTATATGCTGCCTGTTCGTAATCGATGCTAAAGGCACCTGCGCTACCAAAGGTATAGGCCATACCAAGTCCCCATCTAAACGGGGTGCTGATTTGGTACGAATATTCGCCGACAGGCGAGCTAAGACGTTGATGATAACCATCTTGAAAGTTGGCAGTAATGGTCTCTTCCCATTCGTCGGTAAGACTCATCCAGGTGGGGGTAGAGATGGTGGCACCAAAGCGTAGATTTTGAACAGGTACCCAGATAATTCCAAACTTAAGGTTTAAACCTATACCGGAAGTGTTGTAATCGTATGTGTGGGTAAAATTGCTAAATTCCGTTTGATAAAAGTCGTTTGGGTTGACCACCGATTCCGAATACTTTTGTTTATATTTGTACTCAAGACTTTGTATGCCGATATTGGCGCCCAAGAAGAGTTGGTGAGAAAAGTTAAGTCCAAAGTTGATCACATACTCACCAAGATACCCTTTGGATTCGCGAAAGAAATCTTGTTGGAGCGCACCGGGTATATCGATGGTTTTCCCATAGGCTTCTGTGGCGCCTGTGTAGAACATCCCATCGGTATGAGGAATAGTGTCCAACAGCGAAGTGTTCCAAGCCAATACCGATCTCCACCATCTTGGAGAGAGGTTTTGGAAGGGATTTTGGGTGTCGTCCATATCTTGGGCATACACCATTCCCGATGTGTTGTAGGCCAACGCGGCCAACCAGCTCGATTGATCGGTCTTGCCCGAAGCTGATGATCGATCAGTAAAGTCATTCAAGGCGTTATATCCCACTCCAAAACTCATTCCAATAGAACTGTTGGAAGAGGAAAAGGGGACAACATAACCCATATTGGCGATTTTAAAAGCGGCTCTGTTTTGATCTGACTGTAAAGAGAGGTAGTCCGATTTTGTAACGGTGTTGGTAATTAGTGGCGTAAAAGTAAACTCAGCGTAGGGATATAGGGCAGATCCTGCGGGATTAATGGTGAGAGAACCAAAGTCTCCTCCCAAAGCAGTCATGGCATTTCCCATTGCAGCGGAGCGGGCGGTACCTGTGTAAAATATTTGGGAATAACGCAATGCATCGTATGCTGACTGTGCTTGCAGCGCAAGAGGCAAAACTACGATGGATGAAATGAGAAATAACTTTTTCATGGCTAAATATTTAAGGTCTCCTTGAGGAGGATCCGGAAGAAGAAGAGGAAGAGCCTGAGGAAGAGCCTGAGGACGAAGATGATCCGGAAGATGAAGAGGAACTATAAGAGGAAGAAGATCCGGAAGAGCTTGAACTTGAAGAACTTCTTGCCGGAGGAGAGTAACTTTGTGTACTACTTCTTGATGTGCTTACAGTGGAACCGGAATTTGATGTGGAGCGTTGTCCGGAGCTATTTACCACAGGTTGTGAGGGCCTGTTGGCGGTACTTGAACTATTTACCGTTGTAGAGGAACTTCTGTTGGTAGAAGTCGAGTTGGAATTGGAGTTGCTGTTGTAAAAAGAGCGCGTGGCTGATTCGGGACGGCTATATTGTTGTGTAGTAGTTGATCCTGTGTTCCCTGAAACGTTGGACATGGTATTTGGCGTTGAAGTGGAAACGGTGCGCCTGTAGATGGCGCTTTGGTTGCTTGCAGGTGTACTGCTCACTTGACTATTTTGGGAAATGTTGCGTACAGAAGAATTACTTACTTGACTGCTTTGCTGATTGCTGCGTACAGAAGAATTACCTACTTGACTGTTTTGCTGATTGCTGCGTACAGAAGAATTACTTACTTGACTGCTTTGCGGATTGCTTCTCACAGACGAATTACTCACTTGACTGTTTTGCGGATTGCTTCTCACTGACGAATTACTCACTTGATTACTTTGCGGATTGGTGCGGACTGTTGATGTGTTGTTGTTGGTGCGTCCGGAAACTTGCTGCACATTTGCCGGTTGTCTGCGATAGGTGCTTCCGGACTGAACAGATGTTCCGCTGCTTGTAGCCAAACCGGGTCTCACACTGGATGTTCTTTGTCCATAATAGCGATCCCTTGTATCGGTCAAACGATTAGGAGAGTAGTACGACCGATTTGAGTAGTAGGGATAGCTCCGGTAGGATGAAGAGTAATGGTAGTATGGATAGCTCCAATAGGAAGGATAGTACCAACTGTTCCAAGAGTACCATGGATCGTATCCCCAAGGCGAGTACCATGAGTTCCAGTAGTTCCATTGGCCGTACCATCCATACTGATATCGAGGATAGTACCACCTGCTCCATGAACCCCACCATGGGTTGTACCAAGGATCGTTCCATGCTCCATAGTTCATGTTGAGATTGATTGATACTGAGTAACGAGGATCGTCAAACATTTGAAGCCTCCTGGCGTAAGAGTCTCCATCTTCGAGAACAATATAGGTTCTGTCCGGCAGCAAGTCGATCTCTGCAAACCCATTGGCATCCAAATAGACAGTCTCTACATTATTGGTTGCTACGGCTTTTGCCTGCAACTCCCTCAAAGACGATTGGTTGTTTTCATAAGTGACCCGAGCGGTAACCGTTGGTTGATGGGTGTAGTAAACGGCGTTTCTGTAACCCGATGATCCCGTTTGGGTGCTGACGGCGCACCCGCAAAGGATAACGCTTGTTGTCAGTAGAATAATAGGATTTGTTTTCATGATGTAGCCTCCTTTAATATTATTTTTATACTTTTGCATCTCAAAATAGATATCAGTTTTTATAATATAGAGATATGCAAGAATCGTACCAAAAACACAATTATCATGGCAAAAGAGGTAAATAATCAAGAAGAAAACTACTCATTGTGGTATAACAATTTAGTTACCAAGGCCGATTTGGCAGAAAACTCGGCCGTAAGAGGCTGTATGGTGATTAAACCTTATGGCTATGCAATTTGGGAAAAGATGCAGGCCGATTTAGATCGGCGTTTTAAGGAGACGGGACACGTGAATGCCTACTTTCCTCTATTTATTCCTAAATCGTTTTTAAGTAGAGAAGCAGAGCATGTAGAGGGCTTTGCCAAAGAGTGCGCGGTGGTAACCCACCATCGTTTGATGGCCAATCCAAATGGTCAGGGCTTGATTGTTGATCCGGATGCACGGTTAGAAGAGGAGTTGGTGGTTCGCCCCACATCAGAGACGATCATCTGGAATACATATAAAGATTGGATTAAGTCTTATAGGGATTTACCGATTTTGTGTAACCAGTGGGCCAATGTGGTTCGATGGGAAATGCGTACCCGCATTTTTTTACGGACAGCCGAATTTCTTTGGCAAGAAGGGCATACGGCCCACGCCACAAGGGAGGAGGCAGAAGAAGAGACGCTTCGTATGGCAGAGGTATATGCCTCTTTTGCCCGCGAAACCATGGCGTTACCGGTTATCTTGGGAAAAAAGAGCGCAAGTGAACGATTTGCCGGAGCTTTGGAGACGTTGTGTATTGAGGCAATGATGCAGGACGGAAAAGCGCTTCAATCAGGCACTTCTCACTTCTTAGGTCAAAATTTTGCCAAAGCGTTTGACGTGAAGTTCGCTACCAAAGCGGGTGGTTTGGAATATGTTTGGGCTTCATCATGGGGTGTCTCTACCCGCTTAATGGGCGCCTTGGTCATGGCGCATGGCGACAATAAAGGTTTGGTGATTCCGCCTAAATTAGCTCCATTACAAGTAGTTATGGTTCCTATTTACAAAGGAGAAGAGGAAATGGGGAGAGTGGTGGAGCATTTGAAGAAGATTCAAAAAGGGTTAGAAACGAAGGGTATCTCCACCAAAATTGATGATCGCGACCACCTTCGTTCCGGTTTTAAGTTTGCCGAGTGGGAATTGAAAGGCGTACCTGTGCGTATTGCCGTAGGTCCCAGAGATATGGAGCAGGGAACTGTGGAAGTGGCAAGAAGAGACACGTTGGAGAAAAGCGTGGTAAGTCAAGCAGGAATATCGACACATATACATTCCTTGCTATCAGATATTCAGGATAATATGTATCAAAAGGCCCTTTCTTTCCGAGAGGCGCACACCCATCGGGTCAACAGTTACGCAGAATTCAAAGAGCGGATCGAAGACGGCGGTTTTTTCCTTTGTCACTGGGACGGAACTGCAGAAACCGAAGAGCGGATCAAAAATGAGACCAAAGCCACCCTCCGCGTCATCCCATTTGATCATGATGGTGAAACCGGAACCTGTATGGTAACCGGCAAACCATCAGCCCAACGGGTTATTTTTGCACGTGCCTACTAACTTGTAAAATGAAAAAGAGAATAATTGTAATCCCAATGGTGTGGATCGGAATGGCAAGCGCCTTCTCGCAGCAATCCCAAACCGCCTTTGAACAAATGCTCATGCAGATAGAACAAGCCGTCGCTTCTCCATCTGTACAAGATTCTACAAACACATTGGTTGCAGATACTTTACAACTAAAAGAGAGGGAGCGCGCTGTGTGGAATGTGGGTGCCATCAATTCCCTCAATTTCTCACAAATGGCACTCTCCAATTGGGCTGCCGGAGGACAGAGTTCGCTCACCCTTAACGCCTTTACCGATTTTTCGGCAAAGATGAAAAAGAGGCGACAGATATGGGAAAATCGTTTTCAGGCTGCATACGGATTTATTCATACGTATGGAGACAGAGATAAAAAGAGCGACGATAAGTTGGTTTTGGACAGTAAGTGGGGGTATCAGGCGTACGACAAACTCTACGTTTCGGTTGCCTTTAACTTTACCAGTCAAATAGCATACGGCTACGATTATCCAAAGGATGCCGATCCCAGAAAGATATCTTCCTTTATGACACCCGGCTATTTTTCGCTTGGAGTGGGAATCGACTACAAACCGTTTGATTTTTTCTCCATGAATTTTTCGCCCCTCACCTCAAAATTTGGAGTGGTCACCGACCCCCAGTTGCGGGTGAAATATGGCAACCGAGCTGACCAAAAAGTGCGACCGGAGTTGGGTGCCCAGTTAAAAGCCGACCTAAAGAAAGAGGTTTTTCCCAATGTGGTGCTGGTAACAGGGGCCACCTTTTTCTCCGACTATCTTAGAAATCCGTCAAAGATCAAGGTGAAGTGGGATTTGCTGATCGATATGAAAGTGAATAAGTTTCTCTCGGCCAACTTTAGAACCAATATGATTTATGACGAGGATATAAAGATTACCGACCGCAACGGAAACGTGGGTCCACGGTTGCAGATAAAAGAGGTCTTTGGCGTGGGGCTCACCATGTCTTTTGGTTCAAAGTGATATGCAGCAGGCGTTTGAGATCGGATTATCCTCACTAATTGTGAAAAAAGAGGGATCATTTTTGCTGGCTGTAAGCGGAGGGATAGACTCTATGGTAATGGCACACCTCTTTGTTGGATCGCCCTATAAAAAGATTGTTATTCTCCACTGTAACTTTATGTTAAGGGGTATTGACAGCGATAAAGACGAGGCGTTGGTGCGTGGATGGGCGTTAGAACACCAAATTCCTTTTTTTGTGAAAAGATTTGATACTGCCGGATATGCGGCGGATAAAAAAATATCGATTGAGATGGCCGCCAGATTTTTGAGGTACCAATGGTTTCAAGAGCTGAGGCAGGAGCTTGGTTTTGATTGGATTGCCGTGGCGCACCACGCCAACGATCATGCCGAGACCACATTGCTTAACTTGATACGCGGGAGTGGAATCAGAGGGGTGTGTGGGATATCCTCGTTGCAAGGTAATATTGTGAGACCGATGCTTGGTTTTTGTCGCGAGCAAATTGAGGCGTATGCACATAAGCAAAAGATTCCTTTTCGTGAAGACGTCACCAACGCCCAACTCGATATTCCACGAAACCGGATTCGCCATGCTGTTGTGCCGGAATTGGCAAAAATCAATTCCGGTGTGGTGGCGCGAATGAGGGAAAACGGTATCTATTTGCAGCAGGCCCGCGACATCTTGTTGGAACTGACATATATAAAGAGAGAGTTATGGTGTCGTCAAGATGGAGAGGCGTTATTGTTTGATATAGAGTTGATAAAAAAGGATAAGCACATTGCATTCTGGATGTTTGAGTTATTGTATCCTTTTGGATTTGAGACAGGTGGGATAAATCAAATAGTGAATCTCTTGCATGGTCGAACGGGGCAAAAGGTGATGTCGTACAGCCACATTTTGTATAAAGATCGTGATTATCTGGCACTTGTGCCAAAAGATACAACTCTGCCGCCCAATTTTACTGTCACCCAACACGAATCATCAGGATATAAAATCATTCCCAATCAAAAGATTGCTGCTTTGGATGCCGATAAGTTGCAACTTCCTCTCTCTATCCGTCTTTGGAAAGAAGGAGATCGTTTTATTCCCTTAGGTATGAAGGGCTTCAAAAAGGTGAGCGACTTTTTGATCGACGTAAAGATTCCACTATGGAAAAAGGAGCGTCAATATGTGCTGTGTTGCGGTGCCGACATTGTATGGGTTGAGGGACAACGGATTGATGATCGTTACAAGGTGACGGCGGCAACGAAACAGGTGGCAGAAATCAAGATTTCTCAAAATTGTAACGAATAGATAAAAGGACTCTTTACCTGCACCCCACGTTGAGATTCGTTAGATATCATCGATTCAACTTCTTCTGCCCATTTTTGAGGATCTTTGACCAACTTGTTGATACGGCTTGATGTGGATACGGTTTGCATCAAACGTTCAAGGAAAGTATTTGAAGATGGATATTCTACTATTTGATAATCTGAAAGATCGACTACTTTTGCTGCATAGTCGATTGCGTCAACCAAACCTCCTGATTGATCAATCATTCCAATTGTAATTGCATCAGCCCCTGACCAGATACGACCTTGGGCAATGGCTTCAGCCTCTTCAAACGAAAGACCACGATCTTCAGAAACAGCGGCCACAAATTGGAGATAGATATCGTCAATCTCTTTTTGGAGGGTGGCCAATTCCTGCTCATTCATAGGACGGTAGATCGAACCTGCATCACTTGAAGGGTGGGTACGAACCGTTTCTACATTCACTTTAAGCCACTTGTTAAGCGCTTTTTGGCCGCTATAGGTAATGGCATAGGCGCCAATCGATCCCGTTAATGTGGCAGGAGAGCCAAAGATTTGATTTCCGGCTGATGCCATCCAATAACCTCCCGAAGTAGCCTGGCCTCCCATAGATACAATAAGGGGTTTTACCTCTGTTAAAAGCTTGAGTTCCCTATGGATAATGCTTGCGGCCATGGCATCTCCTCCGGGAGAATCAATGCGTAATACCACCGCTTTTATGGTGCTGTCGGTTCTCAACTGACTGATTGTTTTGATATAATTATCTGTCATAATATTATCGTCTCCTTTTCCCGTGTAGAGCGCCCCGTTGGCAAAAAGAATGGCGATCTTTTCACGATTCCTGATCATTGGTTTCCCTACTATGTACGTTTGAATATCGCATATTTTTAATTGTTTATCAGACTTTACATCCATAAGTTTACACAAATAGACAGCGACTTCATCAAGATAAAAAGACTCGTCAATAAGTTGATACTCTTTTGCTTCAATACCATTTGAACATCCTGAACGTTCAGCAATTGTGTTTATTGTTTGGATGTCCACTTGCCTTGCTTCTGATATCTCCTTGGCCCAGTGGTTCCAAGCCGATTGTAAGAAAAGCTCCAGCTGCTTCCTTTCCGGATCGCTCATTTTGAGTTGAACATATTGTTCACCACCGCTTTTATGCGTCCCATGACGAATAACCTGTGCTTCGATCCCCAATTCATCCATAAGCCCTTTGTAATAACGAGTGGAGACGGCAAATCCGCGCAATCCGACGGAACCATTTGGGTTCAGAAACACTTTGTCGGCAACGCTTGCTAAGTAATAACCTGCCTGAGAGTAACTATCGGAGTAGGCAATCACCGCTTTTCCCGATTGGCGAAACCTTTTGAACGCATTCCTCAGCTCTTCTACGTGGGAAATGTCGGCATTTAAAAAATTGGTATTGAGATAGATCATCTGAATACGGCTGTCCTCTGCAGCACGGTCAACGGCAGAGACAACATCGTAGTAGCCAATACCATCATTCCGGTAAAGACCAAAAGGGACAGCCCTCGAAATGGGGTTGACGGAGCTCTGTTCCAAAAGCGGTTTTTCAAAAGATATACGAAGGATGGCGTTTTGTGGGATCGTTTTTATCTCGGCGGACCCCAATGACATCAAGGTTCCAAGTAAGCTAAAAAGAAAAAAGGTACCAAAAAAGAGCACCATTGAGCATCCTATAATGGCGGCAAACAGCATTTTAAAAAAATCTTTCATAACAATAGATTGGTTCTTATATTTGCAACAAAGGTAAGGATAAAAATAAAAAGTATTACCTTTGCGCCCATGAATCAATACAAAAAATCTTTTTATACCTTATTTTTTCTGTTTGTAGTATGTATTACCTCTCTTTTGGATGGTAGTAGGGTGTATGCACAAACAGTTAAAGGGTATGTATATGGCATCCGGAGCAACGGAAACAGAGAACCACTATCTTTTGCAACGGTATATTGGTTGGGTGGCGTAGCGTCGGTACAAACCAATGAACAAGGTTATTTTTCAATAAACAGAGATAATAGTTCATCCAACGATCTGATCGCATCATTTATCGGTTATATAGCAGACACTGTAAGGGTTATTGACTTTTCAAAGGAGATTGTCTTTTCTCTAAAAGAGCAAAATGAGTTGGATGCCGCTGTGGTTACCGGCCGTCAGGAGGTGAATCTGCTTTCCAGAATTGCCACAATCCGCACAGAAGTGATTACTGCAGCAGGCTTATGCAAAATGGCGTGTTGCAATTTGGCAGAGAGTTTTGAAAACTCTGCCAGCGTGAGTGTAGGTTACGCAGACGCAGTAACCGGTGCCCGTCAAATCAGATTGTTGGGACTATCCGGCATCTATACCCAAATGTCTGACGAAAACCGCCCAACGATGCGAGGGCTACTGACTCCCTTTGGTCTGGGTTTTGTTCCCGGACAGTGGTTAGAGAGTATTCAGATTGCCAAAGGTCCAGGGTCGGTAGTAAATGGTTATGAGGCTATTACAGGTCAGATCAATATGGAGTACCGCAAGCCTACTGCTGAACAACCTTTATTTGTCAACCTCTTCTTTGCCAACTCATTAAGAACAGAAGCCAACATTGTATCCTCTTTGCAATTGAACAGTAAGTGGAATACTGCGATTTTTGGACATTTCTCTACTGACCCAAAAGCGCATGACGGCAACAACGATGGTTTTTTGGATGAACCCATCACTTTTCAATACAACTTTGCCAATCGATGGTTGTTTGCCGGAGACAACGGAATGCAATGGCGTTTTGGCTTTAAGGCATTGTACGAAACCAGAGAAGCAGGACAACTGCACCTATGGAAATCAAATATCTTGAACAAGGGAGTCAACCTCTATTCCAAGGTGGGTATTCCCCTCAAAACACCTGGAACAGAAACATCTGCCACTGCGCCAAATGTGGCATTGGTGGTTGATTATACTTATCACATACTTGATTCCTACTTTGGATGGGAAGAGAGAAAGTACAACGCAACAGAGAATACGCTCTTTGCCAATCTGATGTTTCAGTTTGGGATCAAAGAGGCGCATCGGTTCAACTTTGGTCTGAGCGGCCATTACGACCATATTGACGAAGAGTTATCGCCTGATTTTTGGATGATTTCCCCCCCTACAATATCTTCGTTTGACTATCCTTTCTCATCTAACGTTACGGGACATAAAGAACAGTCGTGGGGTGTTTATGGAGAATATACCCTGCACGGACAGGATAAGTTGCTTTTGGTTTTGGGTTCTCGTTTGGACTACAACAATCTGTATGGGTGGCTCTTTACACCAAGAGCCAATATCAAGTACGATTTTACCGAGAATCTGATCTTTAGGGCTTCGGGCGGAAAAGGATACCGCGCTCCCAACTTAATCGCCGATAATATGGGCATTTTGTCCACGGGTAGGTTGATCAGATTTGATGAGCATTTAGATATGGAGCAGGCGTGGACCTACGGACTAAACCTGACCGGCTATTTTACAGTTGGATTTGGTGAGCGTTCCTCTTTAAGTTTTGACTTTTTTCGTTCCGATTTTACAAAGCAGGTATTGATTGATCAGGAGCGTGATAAGCACTATGTATGGTTTTACAACTTAGATGGTCGCTCATATACCAATACGTTTCAGGTAGATATGATGTTAGAGCCCATAGAGCGCCTCTCGATCCTCACCACTTTTAGGCATACCGATGCAAAAGTCCATTTGGCCGGACAAGGAATGGTGGAGCGTCCGCTGACGGGAAAATACAAAGGAGTGTTGAATGTTCAGTACGCTACCCGCATGAATATTTGGACATTTGATGTTACGGCCCAGCTTAATGGCCCCTCTCGTTTACCCAATTTTGTGGATGGAGATTATTCACCTGTGTATCCGATGTTTTTTGCTCAGGTAACGCGCAAGTTCCGTGACATTGATATCTATTTAGGAGGTGAAAATCTATCCAATTACAAACAGCCCCACCCAATTATCGATGCCGACAACCCCTTCTCCCGCGATTTTAACGCATCAGTTATCTGGGGACCTCTAATGGGTATCAAAGCGTATATCGGGTTGCGGTTCACTCTTTGGAAATAGACGATTAAACATTTACCCCATTCAACAGTCAAACATCAATCAAACTACAAGCACCATTAAAATAAACAATATGAAAACAAGAAATCTCATTACTTTCCTGATTTTTAGCACTTTTTGCTTAAGCCTTTCTGCTCCTCTTTATGCCCAAACCGGCACGCCTAAAAAGGCCAACGAGGCAGAAGTCACTTTTAGTGTAAATATCGACTGCCTCAATTGTCAAAAAAAGATTGAATCGAAGCTTCCTTTTGAGAAAGGGGTCAAAGACCTTAAAATTAACCTCGAAAAGCATGAGATTTGGATTCTCTACCAGATAGATAAAACAAGTAAGGAAAAACTGATTGAGGCGATTAAAAAGATTGGATACGAAGCAAAGGAAATCACTCCGGAATCGATGACTCAATAGACCATGATTCTATTTTTAGCTTCTCTCCTTTCAATAGGTCTCACTGCCCAAACTTCTTGGGTGCGTGTGAATCAATTAGGATATCTTCCAGAGGACATTAAAGTGGCGGTGTTGGTATCAACGGAGCAAGTCGCTCCCGATTTCACTTTGTGTGACGCCATTACCGGAAATCCTGTGTACAAGGGGCAGGGGAAAATTGCCAATGCTACCTACTGGGGAATGGAATCTGCGTATCGTCTTGATTTTTCATCTGTTGGCATAGAAGGCTCCTATTATGTCGAAGCCGCCGGGGTGCGGTCGCCTCAGTTTATGATAGCGACCAATGTGTATGAAGGATCTGCTGATTTTCTGCTTCATTATATGCGGCAACAACGTTGTGGATATAATCCATATTTGGACACCCTTTGCCATCAGGATGATGGGTATATTGTGGATCATCCAACCCGTACAGGAGAAAAGATTGATGTACGGGGAGGCTGGCACGATGCCACCGATTACTTGCAATACCTGCCCACTTCGGCCAACGCCACCTATCAGATGATGTTTGCCTATAATCAGGCAAAAGATAAGTCGATTTTTAAAGACGAATACGATACCAACGGTCGCCCGGGCAGCAATGGGATTCCCGATATTTTGGACGAGATTCGCTGGGGACTCGAATGGATACTCAAGATGAATCCGGCGCCCAAAGAGATGTATAATCAAATTGCTGATGACCGTGACCATGCCGGCTTTCGTTTGCCCAACCGCGACAAGGTTGACTATGGGTGGGGTCCCGGAACAGGTCGCCCCGTTTACTTTGTTACTGGTGAGCGTCAAGGCTTGCCTCGTCCCGATGGTGGAGCATTTCTAAACCGTACCACAGGAGTCGCCTCCACAGCCGGAAAGTTTGCATCGGCTTTTGCCTTAGGCGCAGAAATATTTAAGGATATTGACCCCGCTTTTTCCCAAAGGATGCAGGAGAAGGTGGAAGATGCTTACTTTTTTGGAACAGAACGGCCAGGAAACACCCAAACTGCTTGCCTCAAAGAACCATACTTCTATGAAGAAGACAACTATGTGGATGACTTAGAGTTAGCAGCTGCGACACTCTATTCTCTTTCCAAAGAAGAAAACTGGCGCATCGAGGCTGACTACTGGGGTCAGTTAGAGCCTATTACGCCTTGGATGGAGTTGGGACGCGCCCGCCACTATCAGTTCTATCCGTTTATCAACTTGGGACACTATCTGTTGGCCTGTTCTGACAATAAGGAGATAAGTGAAAAATATGTTCACTTTATGCGTCAGGGATTGCAGTCGATTCGCGACAGGGCAGGGGATGAGCCTTTTATGAACGGTGTGCCTTACGTGTGGTGTTCCAATAATTTGATTACAGCGGCCATCACACAAGCGAATCTGTATCAAGAAGTAACCGGAGACAACACCTTTGCCCAAATGGAAGCAGCCCTTCGCGACTGGCTCTTTGGCTGCAATCCTTGGGGCACCTCCATGATTGTAGGTTATCCGCAAGGAGCAGTTTCTCCCACCCGTCCACATGCATCATATCTCATTGTAAATGGAGATTTGACGTATGGAGGATTAATCGACGGGCCTCTTGCAAGAGAAACGCATGCGTCGCAGCACTGGATCAATCTTCCCCCGGTGGATCCTTTGGCACCTTTCCAAAATGGTCCTGCCGTCTATCACAATGACGTGGAGGATTACGCCACCAACGAACCCACGATGGACGGAACCGCCGCCTTGACCTACTACCTTTCGATGATGGAACAACGGGGCAGGGATCAGGCAGAAGTGATGACGTTGAAGAAGTTAGCACCTTAGTTCGCTTCTCTAGATTTTTCAAGCCCTCTTCTTCTGAGAGCCATCCATCGCATTGAGCTAAAAGCAAATTGTTATAATGCAACAGTTTGTTTGCACGAAACAAAATATTATCCTTTTTAGTATCTATTTTTCCATCCATCTTTTGATGTTACTTTCTAAGGTACAAAGGTATGGATATGTATAGTGTGTGTCAACGGGATTTTTTCCGATAGATGGATCGGAAATGTTTCCGATTTATTTTCTATTTTTACCAAAAATTTCAGCAAGATGAACGACAACCAACCATTAACTAAAATCATCATTGTAGATGACCACAGTTTGTTCCGCATGATGCTCAAAGCGTCCTTTGATGGCGACCATCCGGACATTTGTGTGGTGGGCGAAGCCAATAACGGTGAGGAGCTTTTTCGAATGCTGCCGCATACGCCTATCGATCTGGTACTTCTTGATATTAATATGCCCGGCATAAGCGGAGTGGAGGTGACCCTCCGCCTCCGAAAGGAGTATCCATCCATTAAAATTCTTGCCGTATCTGCCGAAAACAGTGCAGAGACGGTTCGGCAAATGATTGAGGCGGGCATTGAGGGCTTTGTGAGTAAGCAGTGCGGCAGTGCCCAAGAACTTGCTCAGGCGATTCGCTCTGTAATGAGCGGTTTAGAGTACTTTGGACGCGATATTGCCTCTATTATTTATGATCTTTACGTCTCTAAAAAGAAAACGACTTCTGTTACTTCTGAGTTTACCGATCGAGAGCGCGAGATCATTCTTCTTTGCCGTGATGGATTGATATGTAAAGAGATAGCTGCACGCCTAGGCATTGCTGAACGTACAGTAAATACACATAAAGAGAAAATCTTTGGCAAACTTGGCATCAACAACACAATGGAGATGGTATTGTATGCAATGAAAAATGGCATAATTAGAATAGATAGTTGAATATGAGAACGAAAGACTACTTTGTTATGTTTGTTGCATTGTTGACTGCTACCGGATGTGGTAGAGATCAAAGCAATAACAGTCAGCAAGATATATATAAGAACATTGCAATTGATACCGTTTTTTCTTCTCGAGCCGATTCGTTGGAATGGGTATTCAACAATGCAGATCTTCCCATTACCACACGACTTATTGCTTGCGATAATCTGGCTTATGAATTGTTGTACATAGACATTGAAAAATCCAATATTTTAGCACAGAAAGGGCTCACACTTAGCGAAGAAATAAAAAATGATTCGTTAGTTAGTCTCTTTTATCGAACCTTGGGTATGACCAACCATCTCCAGGAAAAATATGATGTGGCTAAGAGTTTTTACGAAAAGGCATTGGTCATTGTGCTTAAAAAAAAGGACAAAAATTTTGAGTCGTTTTTGTATTTGGCTTTGGGATTGATGTATTCTGATATGTCGAATTATAAGTTATCTGCAGAGTATTATGAAATGGCGCTTCATTTGTCCGAAGAGATCGGTTTTGTACAGCGGTACAATACCATTATTAATAATATTGGGATTACCTACCTCAAAATGAAAAATTACGAACTTGCCGAAAAATATTTACTCGAAGCAAGGGATGTATTCTTAAAAAATCCTTACCCTAATGGATTGGCTCATGTCTATCTCAATTTGGGAATATTGTATTTTGAACAAGAGAGGCTTTCCGAAGCATATCAAGTATCGGATGAATGTTTGAGAATTTTTCAATCGACAGCAGATAAAACCGGCGAGGCTCTTGCGTTGCTTAATATGTCTCAACTGTTTGCAAAAAATAAAGAATTTGATAAATCTTTGGAAACCACACACAAAAGTTTGAAATTAGCCAAAGAAGTCGGATATCCGTATATAATAAAAAATGCTTTGACCCAACTCTCCGATATTTACTTTATGATAGGAAACTATGGACAAAGTGAATACTACGAACTTAAACATATTGAGCTTATTGATTCTACTGCTACTACCGAATTAATGTTGGCACAGCGAAAAATAATTCCTATTTACATTCAGCAATCCAAAAGAAATCAGGCAATTGCATCCTTGGAGTTGTACGATGCGCTTATGAGAGAAGTGAATAAAACAGAAGTGCAAAATATCTATTTGGAGATGCAAACAAAATACGAGACCCAAAAGAAAGAGCTTGAAATCGAGCGACAAAAGATTGTCATTGGCCGTCAAAATATGCAACGCCGGCTTCTGGTCGGGGGCATAACGATCAGTTTGGTTGTTCTTATTCTTTTATGGTATATGCTTCGCCTTCGCACCCGCCGCAACATTGCCCTTGCCCAAATGAACGCCACCAAAGACAAGTTCTTTAGCATCATCTCCCACGACCTAAGAAATCCTGCTATCGCGCAACGCGAAGCCATTCAGTTACTTGTGAAAAACGGAAGTTCGTGGAATATCGATACGCTTACAGAGTACTACGCCGGTCTGCTTCACTCCGCCGACGGGCAGGTGGAACTGCTGTTTAATTTGCTCAACTGGGCACAGATTCAAACAGGAAGGATGAGCTTTATCCCCACCTCTTTTAATTTATTAACCAAACTTCAACCCGATCTCTCCTTGATTCTCAATATGTCCCAAAAGAAAGGAATTGATTTTACTATCAGTTTACCCAATGACATCTTGATCACCGGGGACAGCAATATGCTCTCCACCGTTGTCCGCAACCTATTGACCAATGCCGTCAAATTCACCCCTTCGGGAGGTCATATTTCGATCTCTGTTGACCCGACAGGCAAAGGAAAATATACCATTGCCGTCACCGATTCGGGGATAGGGATGAACCTTCAACAGATGGAGTCATTACATCGTCGCGAAGGCACCGACAATGAACAGGGCAGCGGTTTGGGTTTAAATGTATGCAAAGAGCTACTCGAAAAACATGGTAGTGCCCTGCATATTGAGAGCCAAGAAGGGAAGGGGAGCCGCTTTTGGTTTGAGATAGGTTACAAACCGCTATAGAATTGATAGTCGTTCCACCCAAAGTGGCAAGGCAATACTGCGTCAAATGTTTGTTCTACCCCAAATGTGTTGGTGAAACTTCCTCCAAGCTCAGCCGCAAAGTTCATAGGTAACACCAAGTTGGCAATGGCGGTGGTTTCGTTCTCAAAGAGAGATTGTACACAGAGGAAAGAGGCGGTTTTTAGGATTCCTGCTGTTTGCGGAAAGTCGGCAATGGGATTTTCTCCAAAGATAAAAATATTTTTAGATCCGTATGTTTTGGGAAGACCGTATCCTAAATGATACAACCCTTGTGCGTTACAGGCGCTTCTCAGGTAAATGATTGCGCTTTTTGGTTTTTCTGCTATTTCATGGATTGTCTTATCAGAGAGCATCACCACGCTTTGTGGCGTTACCACCCATTCTTTCATAAAATCGTTATAGTCATCTACAAAGATCACCTCATCCACTTTATGCACATATAAAGAATCGCGATTTTTTGTGATCAAAGTGACAGGCGTCTGTTTTTTAAACCGGATGTTTTGTACCAAATGATTAACTATTGGGTGGTCTAACGATAATTCGGCGCCCAACAGATAGATATGCTTGGCCTCCTCTAATTGCTTTATGGAGGCATCTCCATAAAAATCAACGCTTTTGCCAAGATAATAAAAAGAGCCGATGGCATCGGTTTTAAGCGCCTCCTTTGCCCACTTTTGAATCATCCCAAGGCTTTGGTTGGTGAGGGTGGGGGAGGCAACTACTGCATTTTCATCTGCTTTGCATTGTGATACGGCGTTATGAATCTGCTCAATGGCTTGCTGTTGGGTGATCGGTATAAGTTTCCCGTTTTGATACAGTAAGGGTTGGGTGATTCTGTCGGTGCGGTTGAAGAGGGGGTATCCAAATTTGATTTCCCTGCCAATCAATCCGTTACGATTTGCGACTCCTTCTCGTGACGTTGCGCCATAGATCCTGCCTTTATATGCCAACAGATCGACTTCAAATCCTTCTGAACCAAATGGATCGATTATGGGCAACTTTTCAAAAGGGCGGGGAAGGATCTTCTCCTTGTAGTTCTCTTTTAACGCGCCGGTGGGGCAGGTGTCAATACACAATCCGCAGGCATCGCAACGGCTCTCCATCAACTTGCCCTCTAAGTTGGGCGCGATAAAGGTTTTGGAACCGCGTTTGAAAAAGGCCCAAGCCCTGTTTCCCGAATATTCTCGACACACGCGCACACAACGTCCGCACAAAATACATTTTTGATTATCCAATTCAATCTGAGGATGCTGAAAATTGATGGCAAACTTTTGACAATCCCCTTTATAACGTGTCTGCACTGCCCCGTACAACGTGGCATACTCCTGTAATTTGCAGTGATAAAACGACGTACATCCGCACTCCAAGCATCGTTCCGCCTCCTGTACCGCCAACTTGGTATCGCAATAACCCAACTCCACTTCTTTGAAATTATTACGCTCATTTGCTTCTAATACAGGCATTTCGTATCGTTTTACAGGTACAAACCGTTGTAAAAACTCCTCTTTTGGTGGTGCGGCAAAACAATCTTTGGTGCTGATGAAAGGTTTTATAGGAAGTACAAACGGTTTTCCAAAAATAAACATCTCCATAAATTGTGCAGCAGCCCTTCCTCCGGCAATCGCCTGAATGATATTGGTGGGGCCTGTCACTGCATCGCCTGCGGCAAATACTTTGGGGATGTTCATCTGAAATGTAGTCTCATCTGCATCAAGTGTTTTCCATTTGTTCAGTTGCAATGATTGCGGTTGGTAATATTCGTTAATCTGATTTAAAACTGAATATTCGATTTTTTGTCCCGTGGCGGGTAAAACCAGATCGCAGGGGAGGTCAAATTCACTCCCCTCGATAGGTACAATTTCGGAACGTTTGGATCCGGGCTTTTTTTCGGCCTTCATTCGGATGCATTTTAATCCCTGTAGGGGCGGATAATTATCCGCCCCTACTTGGTGGTAATATACGCCGATGGGTGCAGCCAAAAATTCATAGCGCACTCCCTCAATTTTTGATTCATGGATTTCAATGGGGTTTGCCGGCATATCGGCCTCTGTACGGCGGTAGAGTACAAGTACATCGTCACTCCCACATCGGCGCGCCGACCGGCAGCAGTCCATTGCGGTATTTCCACCCCCCACCACCACCACCTTTTTGCCGCGCAGGTCGGTATCGTTTCCCGTTTCGGCGTTTCTCTTTAAAAA
>JAITFU010000128.1 GCA_031281125.1 Prevotellaceae bacterium
GGGATGGTGGAATTTTACAAATCTTTAGAGCAAACAAGCAGTAGAGGGTTTGATGTGCTATTGGATTTGGTGAGTAAAAAGTTAAAATGAAGGTGCAAAATTTAGAATCATGGAATCAAAGAACAAGAACAGGGACCCGCCGGTGAAAAACCTAAATAATCTAAAACAACCTAACCATAACCTATTTTTTAAATAATATGATGGAAAGTAACGAATATATCAACACCTGTATTACTGCAGAACCGCTTGGAGAGATTATAAGCTCTGCAATGCAAACACTTTTTAGATTCGGGCTTATATCGCTCGATGATTATACGGATGAACAAATTGAACGGATGATGCAAGGGGTATAATATGACCTATTTTGAATTAATTAACAATTTTTGGGAAAGGGATAGAGAATGTTTCTTTACTGATAAGGAAATGGCTCTCTATTTTTACCTCCTGAATATATGCGATCAACTACATTGGAAGAATCCATTTGGCCAATCCAATGCGATGATAATTGCAAAGTTTGGGTGGGGGACGACAATCTTTAATACAACCAAGAAGCGATTAAAAGATTTGGGTCTAATAGATTTTAAGGCAGGAGACGGGCGTGGAAATGTATATCAATACGAAATAAAGGGTATCCAAAAAACACCCCTCGATGATTTTACGGATGAACAAATTGAATGGATGATAAAAAAAGTAGAATTATGAATTACAAAGTATTAACAATAATTAACAACGATGATCAAGAACTTGAAGTCTTTAGAAACCGCGACGGTCTCATATCTTTTGTTATAAAAAAAGAATATGATATAATTGAGGCAGTATTTGTTATTGGTGATGATGATGCAATGTCGTTAGTAGATGAATTAAACAATTTACTTACTGAAGTGGATGATTGAATAGGTGTAGAATGTTATGGGTTTTATTCGATTAGATAGAAAGTTTTTTAAAAATGAGTACTGGACTAAGAAGCGCTCCTATAGTCAGGCCGAAGCGTGGTTGGATTTAATACAAATGGCACGATTTGAGGCGGAACCAACGAAAAAGACATTACCAAATGGGCGCCGGATAATTATCGAACGGGGTGAAGTTCACGCCAGCTTGAGATTTTTATCGGCCCGTTGGAGTTGGGGGTTGACGCAAGTCCGTACTTTTTTGCGGAATGCTGTGGATTCACACCAAATAACACAGCGAGTAACACAGGGGGAGAATGTCATAACCCTATGTAAATATGATGATTACAATCCGCTATTTTTACAAGAAAACACACCGAGTAACACACCGACAACACACCGACGACACACCGACAACACAAAACTAAGAAAGAATAAGAATGTAGAGAATGTAGAGAATGTAAAGAATGTAAAGAAAGATGACAATGTAAATAGTGACGAGAATGTAGATACTCACAAAAAAGAGAAGAGGATAAGAGAAAAAAAATTTTTTTCTCCACCTGCGTTGATTGATGTTGAGAGCTATTTCACAGAAAACGGATACACAACACAGGCCGCAAAGAAATTCTTTGACTTCTATCAGGTAGGTGATTGGAAAGATTCAAATGGGAAACAGGTACAGAATTGGAAACAAAAGAGTATCGCAGTATGGTTTAAACCGGAAAACAGCATACAAAAACCACCGCAAAATAACGTAAGACTATGATTATAATAGAAAAAGACACAAAACAACGATATGAGATTTTTCCCAAACGACCGGGAGAAAACTATATGACTTGTCCCGTCTGTTCCGGTGACAGAAAAAAGAAAGCAGAAAAGTGCTTTTGTTGGAACGCAGAGAAACAAGTAGGCCATTGCAACCATTGCAACCGTGTGTTTATTATCGAATCTAAGTTGAAAAACAAAGAACCAAAAGTCTATGAAAGGCCAAAGTGGAAAAACAAGACGGATTTAACGGACAAAGCGGTTAAATGGTTTGAGAGCAGACGCATAACACAAACGACGCTCAAAAAGATGAAAATCTATTCGGACGTGGAGTATGTGCCACAGCGAGAAAAGAAGGAGGAGGTTATCTGTTATCCGTACTTCCGTAATGGTGAATTAGTTAATGTTAAGTATAGAGCTGGGTTAAAAGCGTTCTTTTTGGTAAAAAATGCGGAACTGATCCTGTATAACTTAGATGTAGTAACTCAAAATGAGAGCCTTATCATAGTAGAGGGAGAAATGGATGCCCTGACGTTCATTGAGTGCGGTTATGACAATGTTGTTTCTGTACCCAATGGAGCAAGTTCATTAGATTTGTCGTTTTTGGATTCCTGTATGGACGACTTGGATAAAATCAAAACGTTCTATATTGCCGTTGATTTTGATGAACAGGGATTGAAGCTCAAGAATGAGCTTGTCCGCAGGCTTGGTCAAGAGAGATGTAAAGTGGTTACTTTTGATGGATGCAAAGATGCAAATGAGCTATTTTGCAAGGCGGGTAGGTTCGCGATCAAAGAGATCATTGATAAGGCTGTTGAGATTCCGATTGCCGGGATGATTGATCTTGATTATCTCTGGAACGACTTCTATGCAATGTACCGTAACGGGCTTCCGGAAGGTCTCCGGATCGGATTAGGTCCCATTGACGAGCATATCAGATGGGAGGTGGGACGACTGGCTATTTGGACCGGCTACCCGGGGTGCGGGAAAAGTGAGATGCTTGATTTTGTTATTGTTAAGTTAAATCTGTTGCATGGTTGGAAAACAGCGTATTTTTCGCCAGAAAACTATCCAACCTGTATTCATATCGCCAAATTAACTGAGAAACTGACAGGTAGAAAGTGTGATAAGTGGTACATTGCAGCAGATGATTTGGAAAAGGCGTATGACTACATAACGGAAAACTTCTTTTTTCTTGAACCATACGAGAACGCTACCCTTGAGAGCATCATCGAAAGGGCGAAGTTAAACGTGCGGCGTAAGGGGAGAAAGCAGCTTGTGATCGACCCTTTTAACACACTTGAGCACAAAGCAATGTCCGGGGAGAACCAAACGGAGTACATCAGTCGCTTTCTTGACGAAATATCGCGATTTGCAAAACAATATGATGTTTTGGTACACTTGGTTGCCCACCCTTCAAAGCCTTCGAGTATGAGAAGAAGCGATGGGAAACTTGATATTCCCGATATGTACGACATCGCAGGCTCTGCACATTTCAACAACAAGGCGGACTACGGGATAAGCGTTGTCAGGGATTTTGAAAATCAAACCACAACATTTTACCCGTTAAAGGTTAGGTTTAAGAATCTGGGAGGCCCGTACAAAAGTGGAATCATGTTGAAATACAATTATGTGAACGGTAGGTATAGTTTAATGAGCGAGTTGTGGGATAACAACAATTGGCTCAATAATCCTGTACAGGTGGATGTGGTTAAGGACTCGGAACCGTCAAAAGTAACTACTCAAATACCGGACGAGGATTTGCCGTATTAAACACGAGATAATCAGAAGAAATAATAAACAACGAAAAAAAACAAAAAAGCGATGAAATTAGTACAAATACAAGAAGAAAAAAAGACGAAAGTAATCAAAGAAACACTTCCAATGATTACTTTTTACAAATTCGGAAGATTCAGTTTTAATCCAACTGCTTGTGAGGCAATAGGAATCAAGTCAGAGGACAGAATCTTATTTTTTAAAGATGATGAATGTGAGGAAGATGTATATTTTTGCGTTGCATCGTCCGGTGATGGTTATGTGCTTAAGGGAGTCAAAGGGTGTTGCCTTGGTTATGCCGCAAGTGTTGTGAGACAAATATTTAAGCAGTTAAAATTAGAAAAAAACACATCAGTCAGGTATCGGATTTCCACTAATCCGGTTGACGGGAAAGAAAATCTTTATGCAATTTTCACCACAAAACCCATTCCCAGAAAAGGGAAAGCGTAAATTTGTGCAATCATTAAAATTTTTAATCATGGACAAAATCATTCAAATTCTCACGGTAGTAGGTGCGCTTATCGCCCTGCTTTTGACCTTCCTGCCGCAACTTTTAGGGTTGCTTGGCTTGTAGCTATGATCAGCCCCGGCGGGTCGCAGGTTAATTTTTAGCCTGCCACCGTTAAAACAGTCGGGGCTTTTTTTAAAGAAATCATCAAAAATCTTAAATAACAAAAAAATGAATATTTATACAATTATCGGTTTTAGTCTCGTATTAGGCTACTTTATCGGCTTCTTTGTCAGTAAAATGATGATAAAGAAGCGTACAGTTGTCTGTACAGATGTCTATCACAAGACCCAGGGCGTAACCACAAAGGTTCAGTTGGAGAATGCCTGTGCCGTCAAGTTGGCTAACGAGATACGCGCCTCCGGAGCGTTGGGTGTTCGACAAACAGGGAACGGGTCGTATAGTGTGTCGTTACGGGTGATTAAGTAGGGTGTTATGGCGAGAAAAAAATCAGAATACGGATTTGACAATGCAGCTTTCCGAGTAACTCCTGAATTTGATGTTAATGAAATTATGAGGGCGTTTGCCAATAAACTGTCAGGGAGTGAAATTGCGCGAATGGCTGCAGGGGCTATGAATAGGGCGTGTAGAGATGGGATTACAAAAATACTTAAGCCTGAGGTAAAAAAGAACTTTAACGTAAAACCAAAGGATTTGAAGGATTTTGCTATCGTAAGCCCAAGGGCGCGTAGTAACTATTTAGCTGCAGGTATTAGCATCAAAGATAAGCCAATATCTCTGATGAGCTTTGCGCCCACTCAAACGGACGCAGGGGTGAGTGTGCAGATTAGGAAAGGAACGACTACGACTATACTTGGGTCGTTTTTGGCTACCAGGGGGGGCGGGGTAAATGACATAATGAGTGACAGGTATAAAGGCGGTAAAAGGAAAGGGCAGATACGTATAACAGGCGATACCCATGTGTTTAGGCGTGGGTACTACGCCGATAGAGGAAAAGGATTTGTGGACACTAAGGATCGTGGAGCGCCCGGAAAGTCTCCGCTTACTCGTTTACACACTATATCC
>JAITFU010000134.1 GCA_031281125.1 Prevotellaceae bacterium
ATTCCGACTTTTGGTCCCAATCAAAATTTGCGCTGTCTTTAAAATAATATCCCCACACATCTTTAATACCTGAACGGAGTTTAGAGGTGTAGTGGGCCCATGTATCGCTTTTGGGTGGAAGATGACAATCTACGCAGCCCACCTTTGTACCGCTGCGGTTGTTATAATGAACAGACAGTTTCCAACTCTCTTCTACGTGGGGATGGACGTGGCAACTCATGCAGTAGTTGTCAGATGAGGTATAAACAGAGACCTGATACAACATAATAACAGCAACCACACCCATACACAGTCCCGATAAAAAGAGCGTGCTTTTCTTGAACTTGATCCTAATCATAAACGATATCTCGTAACAAGGGGCAAATATAGTGATTTATTAGAAAAAAACAGGTATCTTTACTCCGATTTTAATAACCTGATAACGATGACCATTCAATTAGATGATGTTCAGATTCATTGCCAAACTGCCGGAGACAATCTAACTCAGACCGTGGTGCTGTTGCATGGCAACGGAGAGGATTTGCACATTTTTGAATCACAAATCAGAATTATTTCAGAATTTTATAGAGTTGTGGCCATTGATACGCGTGGACATGGCTTATCGACCCGCGGAACGGCGCCCTTTTGTTTCCATACTTTTGCATTGGACTTGATTGCCGTGCTTGATACCCTGCACATTGCAAAAGCGCACATAGTCGGCTTTAGCGATGGAGCGATCACGGCCCTGCATACAGCCCTTCTTGCACAGGAACGTGTATTGTCAATGGTTTTGCTGGGGGTTAACTATAACCCAAAGGGAATAAGGCTGACTCCACGTATCCTAATCATACTCAGCTATATATGGTTAGCGTTGTGTTCACTTTTTTCTGCCAAGAAACGCAAACGCAAAGAAGTGTGGGGATTAATGGTGTTTCAACCCAACTTGACAATTTCTGATATTACACAGATTACAATACCCACCCTTGTAGTTACAGGTCAAAAAGATATGGCGAGCCAACGTCAAAACGATGAGATTTGTAGCGCCATTAAAGGCTCAAAGCGGCTCATCATCGAAAATGGCGACCATTTTTGGTGGTGCAAAGAACCGGAGAGATTGAATCGTGTTGTGTTGGATTTTTTGAGCGCAAAGGGTCTGATAAAGAAGGAACTTGGGTCATATAAGCGTTAGGCAAGAATGAAATCGGCAAGTCCATATTTTCAACTCTTTTGGTCTTTTTTTAAGATCGGCGCCTTCACATTGGGCGGCGGATACGCCATGATTGCCCTCTTTCAACGCGAGGTGGTGGAGAAAAGACGATGGATGGAGGAGAAAGAGTTTTTGGAGTTGTTGGCCATTGCGCAGTCAGCGCCCGGCCCCATTGCCCTAAACACCGCCATCTTTACAGGTTACAAGACAAAGGGAATATGGGGAAGTTTTGTGGCCGGTTTGGGTATGGCGTTGCCGTCGTTTGTGGCGATTCTCCTGATTGTCTATTATTTTACCGATTACAAAGAGCAACCCGGCGTAGAGCGTGTATTTAAAGGGATTCGTCCGGCAGTGGTGGCGTTGATAGTGGCCCCTTTGTGGAAGATGAGGAAAACCGCCGGAATTTCTCTGAAAACGATTTGGATACCTGTGGGCGTGCTTTTACTCATTTCTTTGGTTGGCGTATCTCCTGTGTATGTGATTCTTGGAACGATTCTAACCGCTGTATGCTGCGCTCTTTGGGAAGGTCGGCGTTGGAAAAAGATGGGAGGAGCCGCTTTATGATCTATTGGCAACTCTTTCTCACTTTCCTAAAGATTGGCGTTTTGGGCTTTGGCGGAGGGTACGCCATGCTCTCGCTCATTCAGTTTGAAGTGGTGGAGCAACACCAATGGATCACCGCCGCAGGTTTTACCGACATTGTGGCTATTTCCCAAACCACTCCCGGCCCGATTGCCTTTAACACAGCTACATACATTGGTTACTCCGCTACGGGATCCGTTTGGGGTTCCGTGTTGGCAACCATTGCGGTGTGCATTCCTCCTTTTATCATTATGCTCACCCTCTGTCGTTTTTTCTTTGTATTTCGAGATAATCGCTACGTAAAGAGGATAATGGGTTTTATCAAACCGGTGGCCATTGGATTGATTGGCGCCGCCGCTGTGCTGTTGATGAACCGTCAAAATTTTGGCGACCGGATCAGCTTTATTATCTTTGGCATTGTATTATTGACACAACTTTTTGTTAAAAAGGTCAATCCGATTGTGCTGATTGTAGTTGCGGGCGTGGCGGGGTACTTTTTGTACTGAGTTCCAATCTAGAACGACCTGAAACACCTCACAACTCAATCTCCACCCCCCTGTAAAAGTCTAAAATCTTGGTTCTAAACAAAAAATCATACTTCGCCTGCACCAACTCCGACTTGCTTGAGAAGAGTTTGGTTTGCGCTTCTCCAAATTCATACACAGAAATTATCTGAAGGTTATAACGTTCATCTGCATATTTGTAGGCCTCTAAGGTGGTATCGAGCGACTTTTGGGTGGAGAGGTATCGTGCCTGTGCGGCCACAGCGCTGAGGTACGCTTGCTGGATCTCTTTTTGGAGCAACAGTTTTACGTTTTCTAATTCTAAAGTCCTGTTTTCTACGTTTAAACGAGCAGAGCGAACCTGATTGCGTGTTTGAAAACGGCTAAAGATGGGAATGTTGATGTTGAGGCCGATGGCTTCTCGCGGGTTATTGGATAACTGATTAGAAACTGACATATTGGTGATATCTTTACCAAACAGATAGTTAAAACCGTTGCTGTAAGAAGCACCCAAGGAGATGGAGGGGAGGTATAGCGATCGGGTGATTTGTACCCCCACTTCGCTGCTTTGAAGCCTAAAAGCCGCCTCCTTAATCAACGGCTTTTGTTCCAATGCGGCTTCATATACCAACTCCGGATTTTGGATCATGGAGATGTTTACCGACTCTATGTTTTCCGGCTCTAAAACGTCAAAATCGGAGGGATCGTTGATGTTGAGGAGTTGGGCCAAGTTGAGGAGCGATTGGGCAAGGTCGTTTTGTGCGTTAACAAGGTTGGTCTCCTCTTTGGCTAATTGCGCTTTAATGTCGTAGAGTTGCGATACCGGCGCCTTTCCCTCCTGTACCATGATGTCGGTACGTTTTACCTGCTTGTTAGTCAGGGCGTTTTGTTCTACACACACTTTGAGAATCTCTTTTTTAAAGAGTGCTTCTAAATAGAAAGCGGCAACATTAAGTGACAGATTCTCTTTGGCTTTGTTAAGCCCCTCGATGGCGGCTTTGAGGTTGATTTCGCTGTTTTTAATTTCGTTGGAGATTCGTTTTCCGTTATATACAGGCACAGAGGAGGAGAGTGAGAAACTTGTGCCGGAGGAGGTGTTCTGTTCGTAAATACCTGTAGCCATAGATGGAGAGCGACCAAAATTGATGCTTTGGTTTGCCCCTGCGCTCAAATTGGGGAGGCGGTTGTTGCGGGAGGTATTCAGTTCGATTTCAGAATTTTCTACAATGAGTGCCTGTTGTTTGATTCCAATGTTGTTTTGGATGGCGAACAACATACATTCGCTTAATGTCCATCTTTTTTGCGAAAACGCGCTTGAAGAGAGAAAGAGCGTGAGGATAATGATAAATAGATAACGTTTCATGAATTGAGGAGATTACAGATTTACAACTTTTGATTTCCTCTCACCTTCATCCCCTTTTCAACACCCTCTTTGACCTCAATAAAGATGCCGTCGGAGATGCCCGTTTGGATGTGTGTTTTGTCAAACACCTTAGGTTTGGCAATGGAGTCAGTCAACAGATAAACAAAGGTGGAGTCGCCGCTAAAGCTGAGGGTACTTTCCGGAATTCTGAGTACGCTGTCGGCCTTGGCCACCACAATCTCTGCATTGGCGCTGTAGCCTGCCCTTACGGTAACGGAGTCAGGAATGGTAGCGGCTGCCTTGATTTCAAATAAGATCGCTCCGTTTTCCTCTACACCTTTTGGGGAGATGTATTCGAGCAACGCCTCAAATTTTCGGTTGTTTATGGCGCCCACTACCAATTTAATGGGCATACCTGTGTGTACCCTATCCACTTCTGTCTCATCTAATTTGCCAATAAAAATCATATCGTTCATATTGGCTACCGTGGCAATGGTGGTGCCGTCGTTAAAGGTGTTGGACTGAATTACAGAGTTTCCCACCTTTACCGGAATGTCCAAAATCATGCCGTCAATAGTAGAACGGATTTGGGTATTGCTCTGTTGCGCCATTTTGCGGGAGATACCATCCCTCACAATGTCAAGGTTATTTTTGGCGTTCTCTAACTCTTCGGAGCTTTTGTCGTAGTCTGCTCTTGCCCTCTCCATCTCCTGATTGGCAATAACGCCTCGCTCATAGAGTCGCTTTTGACGCTCGTATTCGGAGGTGATTTGGTTAAAGTTGATTTCTGCAATTTTTACCCTTGATTCGGCGGCATTTAAGGAGGCCATTTCGGGAATCACCTTGACTACGGCAATCACTTCACCGGCTTTGATAAAGTCGCCTGCTTTTTTTCTAAGCTCTGATATGATACCCGATACTTGGGGTTTGATCATCACTTCGTCTCGGGGTGACACCTTTCCGGTGGCCACAGCGGTGTTCTCTATATTGCCGGTCTCTACGGTGATGATTTCGTAGTCGATCTCTTTGGGTTGTGATTTTTTCCAAAGCAGGTAAAAGGTGCCTAAGACAACGGCTCCAATGAGCACCCATTTGAAGATTTTAAAGAATTTTTTCATTTTATATTATTGTTAAGATTTATTACGGTGTTATTCGTCTCTGATGGCATCGATTGCTTTGATTTTGAGTGCTCTTAGGGCGGGCATCATTCCGGCGAGCAGGCTGGAGATGATGAGGATGGCCATGGCTACTAAGGCGAGGTTAAAAGATACAAATGGTATGATAGTTAGGCCGCTACCGTCAGATGGGTTGTTAGACATGATTTGTTGGAAGAGGGTGAGGATGGCTACGCCAAAGACAAAGCCGGCGATACCGGCTAAGGTGGTTAAAACCAAGCTCTCGCTAAGGATTTGTGTGAGGATGGTTATAGGTTTGGCGCCGATGGCTCTACGCACGCCAATTTCGCGCATACGCTCCCTTACCGTTACCAACATAATGTTGCTGATGCCAATAATTCCCGACAACAGCGCCCCCATTCCTACAATCCAAATCAACACATTGATCCCGCTAAAGAGGTTATTGATCTTACGAAACTCCTCTTCTATGTTAAAGCTGCCCATAGCTTTGTCGTCAGTAGGGGAGATGTCGTGGTTTGCTTTGACAATCTCTTTAACCTCTTCTACAACCATTGATGCGCGGTATTCCGGCTTGGCGGTGCAGCCCAAAAAATCAAACTCGTCTCCCCTTCTTCCCGTTTGCTGGAGGGTGGAAAATGGAATATACACTGTTTTAGGCGGATAACTCCCCACATTCACGTTTCTTGATACCGGCGTGCCCACACCCACCACCTGATAGTAGATGCCTCCAACCCTAATGCTCTGTCCTGTAGGAATTTCCCCCACATTAAAGAGCGTTTCATACACCTCTTGTCCAATAAAACACACTTTTCTTCTCTCCAAAATATCTATGTCGTTGATGAGCCGACCATACTGCACCTCCATTTTTTGGATGTTAAACTGGTCGGGATAGACGCCGCAGGCGCTGTACGAGCCTTTTTTATTTCCCCGTACGGTAGATCCGTCAGCAAAGAGGGTGGGAGAAAGGTACTCCACCGATTTTGCTTTTTCGCGGATCAAGCGAAGGTCTTTGCTGTTCATCTCCCACGATCGTCCTTTTCGATGGCCTTTGTACGCTTCGCCGGTACGGTTGGTATAAAAAAAGCAGGAGTTGGCCGCAAAACCCTGGAAAGTATCCATAATCCCTTGCCTGAATCCGTTACCAAATCCTACCAAGAGAATAAACATAAACAGACCCCAGGAGACGCCAAATGCGGTGAGGATACTTCGGGTTTTGTTTCTGGTAATGGTGGCCCAGATCTCTTTCCATTTATCGATGTCAAACATATTATTCTATTTTTTTTTGAGTGTCAATAATGGGTGAAACAATGCAATGTCTGCAAAAAGTGGAAAAAGAAAAAGCCATGAGGTTGAGGCACACCGGAGCATACTTATAGTATGTGAGGATTGCCGAAACCGAAATAATGCAGTATTTTTTCACTTTTTGCAGACATTAGTTATTCAGCGCGCATGGCTTCTATAGGTTTCACTTTAACAGCCTTAAGAGCGGGGATGAGCCCGGCGAGGGTGCCGCAGATGATCAGCAGGAGGGTGGCGCCAAAGACGGTGGTCATGTTGACGGTGGGATTGAGGAACATGGTAGTCCCTTCTACTTGGCTCTTGATGAGGGTGCTGAGGAGTTCGGTGATGGCGACACCAATAACTATGCCAATGTAGCCGGCGCAGGTGGTGACAAAGACCGACTCAAAGATAATAAGGCGCAGTACAGAGGCGGGGGAGGCGCCAATAGATTTGCGGATGCCTATTTCGCGGGTTCGTTCTTTTACCGTGATAACCATGATGTTGCCAACGCCGACAATACCTGCCATCATCGATGCCAATCCAACTATAATCAAGAAGATATCCACCACGCCAAACACTTTTTGGATTTTTAGCGACTCTTCAAAGGAGTTGTGAATGTAGAGCGCAGAGCGGTCGGTGGGGTCAAAGTTGTGGAGGGTGGCCATCTTTTGGCGGATGCGTTGGTTAAAGGCTTCGTTGGCCTCTACCGTATGGAGCCCTGTTGCGGTAAACTCTATGTAATTGAATCCATAACGTCTATTGTAGAGCATTTGGGTGGTGGATAGAGGGATATAAGCAGGGGGATTGTTGTTGTTAAAGTTGTCGGACGATCCATACACTCCAATTACCTTAAATGCCACATTATTTGCAGCGATTACATACTTTCCTATGGGATCTTGGTCTTTAAAGAGAATCTTTTGGTGTTCGGGATGGATCACAATTACCTTTCTCCGCAATAGATCGTCCATCTTATTGATAAATCGACCCATACCTTCCTTTAGGCCAATGTTGTTTATGTATGTCAATTCCGAAGTGGCGCCCTCGAGGCTGATAGACGTATATTCTTGCTCGTATGACAAGATCAGGGAGGTGCGCATACCGGCAGAAAGGTACTCCACTTCGGGTATTTTGTCTCTAAAAAGTTCAAAATCCTTTTTGGTAAGCTCCACTCTTCGGCCTGTAGCGTATCCTTTATAGGGTTTGGAGGTCCAACCCGGATATACAATTACATAGTTTTTGGCTTGACTAGAGAAGTTGGAGAGGATGCCGTTTTGCAGTCCGTTTCCGGCAGAGAGCAGGATGATCAGCATAAAGATACCCCAAGCTACCGCAAAACCCGTAAGAAAGGTGCGGAGCCTGTTCTGCTTCATTGTCAGCAATATTTCGCGTATAAAATCGATCCGAAACATAAAATTTCTTGTTATATCAAAATTGTATTACCGGATTGGGGTTGATTTTGATCTCTCCAATGATTCCATCCCTTATAAGAACCACACGGTCGGTAGCGTTGGCAACGGCTTGTTCGTGGGTGACCACCAACATGGTCATCTGTTCCTCTTTGTTGATTTTACGCAGCAGGTGCATCACCTCTCCGGAAGTAGCTGTATCTAAGGCGCCTGTAGGCTCATCGGCCAAAATCACCTGCGGCTGGGCAATGAGTGCGCGTGCAATGGCCACCCGCTGTTTTTGACCGCCAGAGAGTTGGTTGGGCAGGTGGTGGGCATGGGTAGCAAGTCCCATCTTGTCTAAGTACTCCATGGCCATCAGGTTCCTCTTTTTGCGCCTCACTCCTTTATAATATAGAGGCAGGGCTACATTTTCTAACGCAGTTTTAAAGGCAATCAGGTTAAAGGACTGAAACACAAAGCCGATTTTACGGTTGCGAAGCATAGCGGCTTTGGTTTCGCTCTGGTTGGAAATTAGTGTACCGTCTAAAATGTATTGGCCGGTGTCGTAATTATCCAAGATGCCAAGGATGTTGAGCAAAGTCGATTTTCCGGAGCCGGAAGCGCCCATGATGGAGATAAATTCTCCTTTATTGACCTCTAAGTTGATCCCTTTGAGTACGTGTAACGGAGCGCCGTTATGGTAGGTTTTGTTAAGGTTGCGTATGGTAATCATATAGTTAATAGTTGCTTTATTGGTGCATTAGTTTAGTAGTACACTGCAAAGGTAAGGATGTTTTTGATTTCTGCAAATTTATTTAAAAAAAAAGTTAGAAACTGCATATACAGCTTCTAACTTTTATAGACGTTTAATAAGAAAAAATGTTACACTACTGCACCACCCTTCGTTCCGGCGAGCTTGCCGATTCTTGAAAAACGATCCACAGCTTGTCGCCATCCTTCTTTACGATTTCCAATCGCGCGAGCGTAACCACGTCCAAGGCAGTGTG
>JAITFU010000141.1 GCA_031281125.1 Prevotellaceae bacterium
CCTGCATCAGTAAATTCTTTTCGTTTTCGAGTTCTCTACAGAGTTCTTCTTCGGTTGGTAAATGCAATCTGTATTTCAATGTTGCTAAATTCCTCAGAATCTCTGCTTCCAATTTTTTGCTTCCTTCAAAATAGTTTTGCAAATTAGCTTGATAGGCGGCAATTTTTTGTTGAAATTCTACGGGCGTTATTTCAGAATATTCAATCTTTATGTCGAAGTATTGTCCTGCGGCAAGGGAATAGTTTTTGGCTTTGATTTCATCATAAGAGAGAACAACCGAAAAGTCAGTCATTTCGGCTTCGCTCAATGACCGATTGAAAGCAGAAATAATTTTCTGCTCGTCATCGGGAGAAAGTAGTGTTTTTTGGTTTTTGCCCTCTTTTACTTTTTGTCCAAGTTTTGAAGCATCAACAAGAATAACGTTACCCTTGTTTTGTTTGTCAATAAAAATTACGCTCACGTTTGTTCCCGTTGTCGCAAATATATTTGAAGGCATTGAAACAACTCCTTTCAGCCATTTTTCATTTACTAACTTTTCGCGGATTTTCTTTTCAATCCCGCTTTGAGCCGTAATAAAACCTGTGGGTACAACCACTGCTGCTTTCCCGTTTTCACTCAAAGAGAAGATAATATGTTGCAAAAAGAGTAGATAAATTGACATCTTATCCTTGTCTTTGTTGGGGATATTGGGTACGCCTGCAAAAAATCGTTCGTTTGCATTGGGCAATGTTTCTATATCATTTCGCCATTCAGAAAAATCGAGTTTGAACGGCGGATTGGAAACGATAAAATTCTTTTTGGTAATATGGCGGTTGTGCAAAATAGTGTTTCCTTGCACAATGTTATGTATGGAATGGCTTAAATTATTCAATATCAAATTTAATCGTAAAAGATTGGACGATTTTTGTGAAATATCTTGGGAATAAATGGTGCATTTGTCTGTACCGATTTTTGAAGCGATATTCATCAACAAAGTACCGGAGCCTGCCGAAGGGTCGTAGATACTCACATTTTGGGGTGAGTCGTTTCCTACAAGAATTTCTGCCATAATCTTGGCAACGGAATGAGGGGTGTAATATTCGGCATATTTTCCGCCGCCGTCTTTGTTATAGTCCTTAATCATATACTCAAAGAGGGTAGAAAAAAAGTCAAATCCAGCAGAAAAAATTTCGTCAAAATCAAATTTCGAATTGGCTAACTTGTTGATAATTGCTTTTGCTACTGCATTGTGCTTTGAACGGTCGGCAATTGATGATTGTATCAAACTCTCCTCAAACAGACGAATATCAGTGTTTCCATCTGTATGTACCGAAAAAACGGCGTTATTTTGAATGGCGATATCATTCAGGGTTTCGTCAAAGGTTTTAGCAAAATCCGGGTTATCTTGAATACTAAAAATATAGGAAAGCAGGTGTTGTGGTTTCAGTTGGGCTGATTTATTGCCGAGTTTAAGTAACAGAATTTCGTAATCATCATCTGTAAGATTTTTCAATTCTTTGTATGTGGTTTCAGTTACGTTCATTTCGCCTCCGCTTAATGAGCGGATTTCATACAAAAATTTGTCATTCAAAAATTTATATAAAAATGCCTGTGTAACTATTTTATATTCATTTGCATCATTGCCCAACCCATAGTTTGCGCAGATGGTTTTAATGTCATCAACCAATTGTCTTACTTTTTCTGAATAATCTTTCATATCTTTCTTTTTTGCAAATATACATCTTTCTCTCTACTTTTTTCTCCCTATCCACCTCAACCCAACAAACACCACCAAGCAAACCCCCACAAACAACACCGCCACCGGCCGAGCGTATGCCAAGCCAAACGATTGAAAACGGTCAAAAATCAAGACCGGCGCCGTCATGGGGTGGTAGGCCACAATCACTACTGCGCCAAATTCGCTCATTCCCCTTGCGAACATGAGTACTAATCCCGTAATGACCGACCGTTTGGCCAAGGGCAGGGCAACCGTCCAAAAAACTTTGGTAGAGGAGGCGCCCAAACAATGTGCGGCCTGTTCCAAGCGTATGGGTACCGCTTCAAATCCATCCCGCGCTGCATTAATCAAAAAAGGAATACTTACAAAAGCCATGGCCAAACCAATGCCAATGGGGTTGTCTATTAAGTTGATCCCAACAGACTGCGCCAACCCTCCCAACATCGAATCTCTGGAAATCAGGCCTAACACCGCAATGCCGGCAGCAGAATGAGGAATCACAATGGGAATGTCTATGATCCCCTGTACCATGCCTTTACCCCAAAAGTCGCGGCGAGCCATCAGGTAGGCCAAGGGCAGGGCGGCAAATATGGACAAGATGGTGGAGGCTGCAGATACGCCTAAGCTCATCCAAACGGCACGGTGTACCTGTGTATCGGCGGTGGCGGCAAAGAGGTCGGGGAAGTTTGTAGAGAAAAAGAGGCCGATAAGGGGCGCTATAATAAAGAGCAGAGCAAATCCGGCAAGAAGGAGGAAAATGAGGTATGAGAGCGTAAGTCTTTTCATTTCAAACTATGGATGTTCAATCGGTGTCTGCCCCATTCGCTTCATGATTGCCAATCCCCCTTGAGGGTCGGTCAAAAATGCTGCAAACGCCTTGGCTACTTTTGGATTAGGGGCATCTTTGAGTACCGCAAAACTATACACCATGGGCGCGCCCTGTATATAGATCGAATCTAATGGGGTGTTTCCCCTTACATACAGCCCCACAGTTGCGTAGTGCTCCGCCAAGTCAATATTGGACAGATTCACAGAGTCAGGAAGCGTCACGTATGGCAAACCGTGCTGCAGCGCCACCGATTTGTAGAGAAAAATATAATCAAGACTCCCCGATTCCAACAGCGCCAAAAGCTCCACCTCTTTGGGGCGCATAAACTGATTCTTTTTGGCCAGCATTTCTTGCTCGCAACCGGCCAATTTCAAAGTCAGCAGCGTGCGGTAACCGCAGGGGTCGGCGTTGGGGTCGGCCCTGCCCATATAAACATCAGGGCGTAGCAAAATCTCTTTCCAATTGTGGGCATTAACCTCATGGGCATACTTGGATTTTGAGGAATAGACCACCGCCATCTCGTTGCGGGCAAAGGGGCGGTTCTCGTGGGCATATTTTGGAATCAACAATCGTTCAATTACTTCATAATCTGCTGAAGCCATAATATCGCAAGGGCGATGCAACTCGGTAATCTTGCGGGCACAGTCCAAACTTCCGGCTGCTTCTGATAAAACCTTGACTTTTGGGTGTATCAACATAAAGGTATCGGCCATGAATTTGATGGGAAGAGAGAGGCTTCCTGCATGAAAAATGATTAAATTGCCACTAAGTTCGGTATTTATCACCTCCTTTGCGTGAAAGAGTCTGATTTTGGCTAACCCCTTAACGGCCCTGTCCACCATCATGTCGTTACCGGCGTAGATCGAAAAACCTTCTCGTCCGGGCTCTTCCGATTTATCACCACCATGCATCAGAATCACCTCTGCATGGTCGTTTCGGTTCATCACCTCAGAAAACGACATGGAAGCGCGGTATCCGTCCAAACCCTCAACCGACAACATTCCTGTACGTAAATCCCTGGCTAAAACATCATAATAGGGCGCCATCACATCGCAGAGTCGCCATCCGTTATAGTTCCCAAAACCCTTATAGCCCATTCCATGTCCGTATAAAACGTTTTTATACGTTTGTTTTGATGGCAACATCAAGGGTTGGCTCTGTGCATCTACTGCATCATAACTCCCATCTGCCTGTTCAAAAATTAAGGTGTGCGAAGGCTCTGTCCGGGACTGGTCAACTATGTAATTTCCCTTTAAAGAACAAATAGTGATGGAAGTAGGGGCCTCGATATTTCGCTCGCTTAGAAGGTCGCTGCCCACAACCAATTTTGTTTTTTTGGGCAGGGTCCAAAGTTCGCCGGTCTTTCCCGGCACTACCCTTGTAACATACTTTGCAATAATGATGTTATACATATTTGCGGCGTAAAATATTTCGCCCCAACTAAATACAGCCGTCTCTCCCAAGTCGTTACGTACCTCAATGTAAAGGTCGCCTGGGGGGTAAAAATCGTCTTTGCTCTCTTTATCCACTTTAATACCGCTCAAAATATCGCAAAGCGCATAACCGTCATAACGGAACAATCCTTCAAATATTACCGCATCTCCACTCGTCCGCGCTTCACGCACAGCTACAGATCGGTAAGGAATTCGCTTTAGCTTTACCGTTTGGTTATATGGCACTTCGCCCAACACAAAAATTCGGTCGGGGCCTTGTAACTTAGTGGCCTCTTCCTGACTGTAATAGTTGTTGGAACCCGATTGCCATTGCCAAGTGGCACCGCTAACGGCATCAGGCCACCATCGACACGAAGTGTGCGTACAGAGGCCGGATAGCAAGAGTATATAAATGAGGAATTTCTTGAGCATAAGAGAAATACAAAGTTATCCCCCGCTTACCAAATGGATAATCATCAATTCATCCCCGTCACGCACAAGGGTAGAGGCAAAAATTGGTTTATCGATCAATACTCCGTTTAGCTTAACTACCAATAGCTTAAAATGAAAGGACAAACGCTGCATGATTTCTGCAATGGAAAGCTCGTCGGCGTCAAACTCATGGAGGCGGTTATTTAGGTTGATTTTCAATGGAACATACTTTTACTGCTGCAAAAGTACAAAAAAAATTAATATTCAATCCCCACCTCCCCCCTCACCCTGTCCATTACCATCATTAAAGCCAAACTGAACGTATGCGGAACCACTTGACTTTCGATGACCCCCTTGTCAAGACACCTCATCACCTCTTGTGCTTCAAAGTGGTATCCCATACCCAAAGGCGTATCGCAAAACTCAACCGGAGCTTTTCCTTGGACAGAGACAATGAGCTGTTGCGACATATCTCGGCGGCGAGAAAAGCTGATGTTACCCTTTTCTCCGTACAGGGTGCAGCCAATACCTGCATCTATCTTATATGAACTCAACACAGTAGCTGTTTGTCCGCTCTCCAAACCAAAAATAATTTGTATCGATTCCTCCACACCCAACTCTGTAAATGTTGCCTTTGCAGCCAAACTGTCAGGTGTTCCCATAAAGTAGAGCACATCGTGAATGGGATAAATCCCAATATCGAGCAACGACCCTCCTCCAAGGGAGCGGTTAAACTTTCTGTTGGAGGGATCGTAAGGGGGTTGTAATCCAAATCTTGCATCAATATGTATCAGCCGACCAATCTCTCCCAGTTGTAACAACTCTTTTGCTTTTTTGTAAAGAGGTTGAAACGGAGGCCACAACGCCTCCATCAGAAATCGTTTTTGTAACCGTGCTTCGCGAATCATAGTTTGTACGTCTGATGCATCCAATGCAAACGCTTTTTCGCACAATACAGCTTTCCCATTTTTTAAGCAAAGCATCGTATGCTCAAAATGATGGGAATGAGGAGATGCAATATAGACAACCTCAACCTCCGGATCCATGGCCAACGCTTGGTAGCTGCCGTAATACTTCTTGATTCCGTGCTCTTCTGCAAAGAGTTTTGCCCTAGAAAGGTCGCGGGCGGCAACAGCATAAAGGTCTGCATTATCTAAAAGCTTGAGCGCCTGCACAAACTTTGCCGACATCCTACCTGCGGTAAGGATCCCCCATTTGTATCTCTTTTTGGTGTACATAAACATACATTTTTGTTTAAAACTCAATCTTATAGCCAATATTTGGCATCACCACAGCGCCCAGATACATTTCGGGCTTATTGGTGCGATAGTCAAAATAATAACCACCAAACTCCTCGCAGCCGGTAACATTTGCCATTTTAAAACTTATCTCGTGGGCAAGCCTGTTTCGGTTGATTTTGTAACTTATGGTAAAGTGGCCCAAAAACTCTGGCGACAGTTGCATTTGAAATGCACGGGAGTTGTCATATACAATGCGTTGCGAGGCAATGGAAGCCGCTTCGTCAATAGGGATGTAGTGTTCGCCGCCTTGCAGCGTAACACGGAGGCTAAGGCTCAGTATGTTTTGCTTTTGTTTTCCCATTTTCCACTCTTTGCCTCCCAAAGCATTGAGGATGAAGTTGCGATTGAGGCGGGTATTGCGCCAAACGCCATCGCCTCCCATATATTGCGATGTAAACAGCGAAGCAGTCCACAGATAGTAGTAACCTTGGTGCAGGTAACGCTCTAAGGTGAAGTCGATTCCCCAATTTTTTCCCTTTCCGTCGTTTACCAAAGCATACATCAACCAAAAATCGCGATGGTTAATAAGGGAAGTAAGGCTCCCTTGTACTACGGGAACATCGTAAAGATATTGGAAATAGGGCTCAACTTTTAGCCTAAGATGCTCAGAAACCGACCAGTCGTAAGAGAGAACAAGGTGATGGGCTTTGGCAAAATCGAGGTTTTTATTGACCATTTCCTCTCCGGTAAGTGGGGTTTGTACAAAATAGTAGTCCGTATTGTCGCGGCGACTGTGTTTGCCGTAAGCCAATCCAAACGTATGTTGCCGAAAGGCTTGCCAGCGAATGCCGATACGGGGTTCGATTGTTGCTTTTCCGTTGATGTGCAAATACATAGCATGCAAACCAATATTGGCCGTCAAGCGGTTATTCAAGCGAAACATCGACTGGCTAAAAGCAGAAAAGGCAACCGAACTGCCCTTGCCTTTTGCATAATTGGCCAATGGCTCCGGAGGGAGTTGGTCAAAGGTGGGCGTAATCCAGTAATTCAAATCAAAGAACAAACCTGTGACATCAATGCCCGTGCGGTTGGTATGGGTGGCGCTGAATTTTGTGTTAAGATAACTGTGGAAGGCTAAATTCCAGTTTGTATTTATCATATCGAGTGCGCCCAATCTACTCCAGTCCGGATATACGTAATCCATAATGGTTTGATTTTGCGTATAATTGGCAACCAAGGCGCTTTTGAGGTAGGACTTTTCGTTCAAGAAAACTTTGTGGCCAAGACCGCCAACGATTTTGGTTTGCCTGTAATCGGCCTCACCCTCGGCAATATTACTCCACTCCAATGTATCTTTGGGCACCTTAACCATATAATGGTCTATAATTCCGATTCCCCAGAGAGAGAAGGTCCCAACTTTTTTAGTGGGAAAATTCATTTTAAACGATAAGTCCTGATATCTCATACCTCCCGCATCGCCCACCAAATCAGGCAGCAAATCGCCCATAAGCGCCATTGACGAATAGCGGTAGTTAAACAGGTATGATGCCGTACCTCCTTTTTTAAAAGGCCCTTCTGATGCCACATCCACGCCCAAGGTTCCTATTTGTACCGTATGCTCATGACGTTGGTTATTGCCGCTACGTAACTGCATGTCAAACACTCCGGAGAGCGCATTCCCGTACTCTGCAGGAAACGCGCCTGTGAAGAAGTCGGAATTACCTAACACCTGAGCACTCAGGGCAGTAAGAATACCGCCTCCCACGCTGGTCATATCCGAAAAGTGCGTAGGATTTACGGCTTCTACGCCCTCTATCCTCCATTGCAAAAACAGTGGAGCGTTGCCGCGAATGGAAATACCGTTGCTCTGGGTACTTCCCGAAACGCCTGCAAAGGCCGTGACCAAACGAGCCGGATCGTCAAATCCTCCTGCATAACGACTTGCCTCTTCTACACTTAGCATACGGCCTCCCGCTATTGCCATTAGATTTAAAAGCGCTTCTTTGTTCACTTTGGGACGTACCGTCACCGCTTGCAACTCACGAATATTTTCACGCATGGCCATTTCAACAAACACCTCTTTGCCCGAACTGACTAATATCTCCTTAGAAACAACAGACTCGTAACCCATAAAGCTGCTTTGAATATCGTAACGACCAACAGGCATATTATTTAGACAAAAATTTCCCTCCAAATTGGTAGTGGTAACCACAGGGGGATTTGCATAGAGTACAACAACCGTAACATAAGGCAAAGCTTGACCCGAAGCTCCGTCAGTGACCACACCGCGAATGGTACCCACCGGTTGCGCCATAAGCAATACAGGATGGATAAACGCTACTAATACAATACTTTTTAAAATCGTCTTCATAGTTTTTAAAATTTTCGGCAAAAGTACCTGTATGGATAGCATGAGAAACCCTTTATCGATAAAAGAGGAAAAAAAGCGGATGAATCAATAGTTATCGGCAGTTGAGCCAATCACTCCTGCAAACGCCTTTAACAGATTTTGTTCGATCCTCACCTCCATCTCCTTCACGCACGAAACGCCCTCCCTATTTGTAATATAAGCCGATACGGTTCCGGTAGGTTGATCATCAAACCAAACTACGCGAATGTATTTGTTGGTTTGGTGCGTAATAAATCCGCCCGCTACGTGCCACTGAACAGCCTCATTTGTAAGGTTGACTATTGTGTATAACGGCGCAGGATCCGATTTGGACACCATTTCGCTTCCTGTGAGGCGATAGGGAAAATAGCGTTTTGATATATTGTCATACAGGAAGTTGCCCAATTCAAGACAGATGGTATCCATGTAATGATTGACCGAATTATCCGACTCAATGCAGGGGTCGTGACCGGCTCCCGGAAATGGAATGTATTGTACGGGGATATTTTGAGATTTTAAGCGATTATACACGGGCTCAGAGCCATAGATTTTTCCAAACGAAGACAAAACCCTGTGTACAAAGTTTCCCATAAAATCTTTAAAGGGGAGGCCCTCGGTGTTGGGAACAACATCATCTGCTGTACCGTGAAAAAGTAGGGTAGGAATGTTGTTGTTGAGGATTTTTAGGTCGGTAACGCCGCCCCACATCGACACAACGCCCGCAATTTTAAAGCTATTTGTATATTTGTTTCCCGAACCGTCCAATCCCCCCAAGTCTTCCTTTAAATTTAACAATCCGCTGCCTGTTGAACTGTACACTTCGTTGCTGTCCATAAAAGCAGTTGTTAATGAGATGATTCCGCCGGCGCTGCTGCCCACAAGATAGATTTGATCCTCGTCAATCCTGTATCTGAGTTTATTATACACAAGGTATCGCAATGCCGCCCGAGCATCCTGAACGTTTCTGTATATGGTCCTTTCGATAGAGCCCGGGGTGATGGAAGTACCCAGACGGTAATTGATTGAAGCCACCAAAAAACCCCTCTTTACCACATAGTCGGTGATAATTTGCTGCAACTTGTTCTCCTTATCGCCAAAAAAGAAGGCGCCTCCGTGGACAAAAAGGATGATTGGGCGTTTTTTGATGGTATCGTTTCTTGGTTGATAAATATCGAGCTTTAGCGGGAGTTGCTCCATATTCTTTTTAAAGAGGAACCCGTTGTGTTGTACCGATGTACTCAACATTTCGCTTACCCATAACTTGTAATCGTCCTTTGAAATGTAATCGCTTGGCTTGGAGGAATAATACCCAAGCGCACTACCAAATTGAACATCCTTTTGGATCACTCTATCCGTAAAAACAGGATTTTTAAATCGCTCCACATAATCCGCCTTTTCCAAAACCGATCCAAAGTGGCTAAGACGAACAGACTGAGAATCAACCTGCCAGAAAGAAGTGCCCGGAATGGTGACAATCAGCTCTTTTAACGATTTATCGACCGTTGCCTTACACAATCTTGAATCGCTCCACCGAACAAAGGTGGTTGCACCCGTTGAATCGGCAAAAAATATAACTTTTTCTGTTACAGCACGATTATTGTCTACAAAACAGATGCCGGACATTTGCGTGGAGTCTTCGCGGATCATATAGAAGGTGCTTCCCTCAGTTGTCTCTCCGGAGAGAATGGTGCCCTGTGGAAAGATGGAGTAATCAATCACTTTTTTGGCTTTTTTAAATATTCCGCAGGAAGAGAAGAGGAGCGCTGAGATCACGCTAAGGGTAAATACGGTTTTAATGATTTTCATATCTATTTTGATAACAACAATTCTATAACTACATCGGCCTGCATACAAGCCACAATGCCTACACGGGCAGCGATGGGAGGAGTTTCGTCAGAAGCCTCACCGGAGCCATCGCCGCACACAATCAAATTGGTATGCCTTACCACTTTGAGTGCACCAAGATTACCCCATCCGGAAATACCGGAAGCCGCCACCAAGGGAGTGTTCGGGTACTGTAAAGAGATCTCTCGTATAAACCACTCTTTCTCTTTTGCCTCATCCATAGCCTCCACCACCACATCGCAGTCGGCAAACAACAAGCGGACATTTTGAGGTGTGACCCGCTGATGGTGGATCGCAAGCGCCAAATAGGGTCGGATCCGAATCAGATTGTCGTACAAAGCATCCACCTTTTTCATTCCAATCTGATCGGTAAAAAAGAATTGGCGATTGAGGTTGGATTCATTAACTACATCAAAATCAACAAGTATCATCTTTCCAACACCTACGCGTACCAACGCCTCGGCACAACGAGATCCCAAACCGCCCACTCCGGCGATGCCTACGCACTTGTTTGACAAGCGCTCCTCGATCTGTTGTACCGTCATCATTTTTTACTATCTTTGCCGATCAAAAAGATCGTAAAATTAATTATTTTTTCTATATGAACGTTAATCGTAAAATTATTGCCTCTTTTCCCTATTTGTGGAAAGCGCTTGACAAAGGTTATACCGACCAAACCCTCTACATTCATGTGGGTACTCCTATTTGTAAAGTAAAACCTGTGCCCGCAGAAATGAAAGAGAAGTTTATTGGGGGTAAGGGGTACGATCTTCGCCTTCTTTGGGATGCCGTTTCCCCAACCACCAAGTGGCACGATCCTGAAAATGAAATTGTTATTTCCGGCGGCCCCTGTTGCGGGATCACCCAGTACTCCGGAGCGGGAAAGTGCATTGTTACCGCCATCTCTCCCCAAACCGACCGCATTATTGACAGCAATGTGGGTGGTCACTTTGGCCCTCACTTGAAGTTTGCCGGATTTGACGCGCTTGAGATACAGGGAATTGCAAAAGAAGAGGTGATTGTCTATATCAATGGTGTTGACCATGTTGTGGAGATTTTTGCTTGCCCAAAAGAGTTAAGTTACGACTCCCATATCCTTGGAGAAGAGCTTCATGAAATGTTTGCCAACGACGAAAAAGATAAACTCAATGTATCGGTAGTATCGTCCGGTAAGGCGGCAGAACATTCGCTGATTGGGATGTTGAACTTTACTTTTTACGATGTTAAGCGTCAAAAAATCAGGCTAAAACAAGCAGGAAGAGGCGGAATCGGCACCTTACTTCGCCAAAAAAACATCCGCGCCATTGTAGCCAAAATTCCCAAAGTGACCGGAAACCTCAACAATGTAGTTGATTTACCGGCGATTCAGGAGCGCGGAAAACGTTTTAACGCAGAAATGCGCGATTTGGATGATATTCAATGCCAAATGAGAAAAGTGGGTACAGCGCATCTGATGGGGGTGTTGGAAAAATACGACATTTTGCCGGTGATGAACTTTAAATATGGCGACCACAAAGATTGTTACAAGATCGATATGGAGGAGTGGAAAAAACACTTTACCCAAGGTGTACCGGACGGTTGTTGGATCGGCTGCAATATGTCGTGCGCCAAGGGGGTGGACAACTTTACCTTGCGCACCGGTCCCTACAAAGGCAGTAAAGTGCTTGTGGATGGGCCTGAGTACGAGAATGCTGTTTCGTTAGGCTCCAATATGGCCGTGTTTAACCCCTTAGATATTATTGAACAAAACTTCTACTGCGATACTTACGGCATTTGTACCATCACCTGGGGTAATATTGCGGCCTTTTTGATGGAGTGTTGGGAAAATGGCATCCTCAACGCCGAGCGTACCGGTGGACTTGACTTTAGCTGGGGAAATGCAGACGCCTCCTTAGAGGCAATGCACCAGATGGCTCGCGGTGAGGGTTTTGGCGTTTTGGCCGGTTTAGGAGTACGCCGTTTGAAGAAGCACTTTGCGGAAAAAGGATGGGGAGACGCCGCTTTCCTTAATGATATTGGTATGGAAAATAAGGGATTGGAATATTCGATGTATGTTTCCAAAGAGTCTTTAGCCCAGCAGGGCGGTTACGCCATGACCAACAAAGGGCCACAGCACGACGAGGCGTGGCTAATCTTTATGGATATGGTTAACAACATGATTCCCACGTTTGAAGACAAGGCAGAGGCGCTGCACTACTTCCCCATGTTCCGCACCTGGTTTGGATTGGCCGGCTTTTGCAAGCTGTGCTGGAACGACGTGGAGCCGGCCGACAACGCCCAACAACCCGAACCCAACAAAGTACCCGAACACGTAGATAACTATGTGGCTATTTTTAAAGCAGTTACCGGTCGAGAGTTTAGCAAGGAAGAGATG
>JAITFU010000042.1 GCA_031281125.1 Prevotellaceae bacterium
ACTCTTTGATTGATATCTTCCTTGGCATATGATTTTGATTTTCACGTACAAAGATAGATAATCTTTAGCAAATAAACAAGAAAAAAGGCTGCTCAAAAAACTTTTTGAACAGCCCCGGCGGTACGTGGGGGCGTGATTGAGAGAGCGTTCAATGTTTAAGAAAACATACGAATCGTAGCGGTTCGCGCGTTTTTTTGGTAAAATTGATGAAAAGCGATACGTTAGTGTTTTCTAGAATGTTCGCTGCAGCCAGCGCATCAAAAAGACATTATATACACGGTATGCTGTTTTCTCCGTTGTCTCAATAGAAAATATCATCTCCTTATCTAACAGCGCGCTCAATGCTTTTTGAGCAGATGATGCCGCACCGACTTTATTTTTGTGTAAAAAACCGTGCGCTTGCGGCTCAATAACAAATTCTTCTTTAGCAATAGCAAGCAACAGTTGCCATTGAATCGGACTTAATAACCTGCGATATTGCATAAAAGTAATCTGTTGCAAAAACAACTGCTCTTCGCACACCTGTTTAACCTGTTCAATGGTTGTATTTTTCTTCCCCATTGCAAAAACACCGTTGCAAATAATTTGTGTATAGTAAGTGTGCGATAAAGTCCACGATAAAATAAAATCAATGGCTTCGTCATCAATATTGCGCTTGCTTTCGGCAAATTTTTCCCGAATAAATGCTTTGTATTTCTCTGACGGAATTTCTGCCAATCCCATCATTTGTGTACTTGAGAAAAAAGGACGATTGGCCGTGTTAAACATGTCAAGCATCAGATGTTTTTTACTGCCACTAAAGATAAACTGTGTATGCTTTAGCGTTTGGATAATGGTACGTAAAAGCGCCTCCACATTTTTTTCAGGGAATCTGGCTACTTCTTGAAACTCATCTATAGCTAAAACCACTTCCATGTTTTGGTTATCTAAAAAATGAAGCAAATTGCGCAGGGTGTGTTCATATTCTTTGGGTTGGGAAAATTCGAAATGAATTTCCGGTTGTCCATTCAAAGAGTCGTAGGTTATGACGGGACGAAAATGCTTCAAGTAATCAAGAAAACGTTGGCCAATCCCACGTTTTTGTGGAAATGAATTGAAAATTGACAACGCTAATGTTTCTGTAAAGTCTTTAAGATGTGAACAGGCATATATATCCACATATATACAGGCATAACCACGATACTCCAAATCTTCAAAAAGTCGATATATTAATGCCGATTTTCCTAATCTTCTTGCAGAAATCAAGGTGGTATTTATGTCATTTTTTACGTTTTTTGATAAGACACTTAACTCATATTCTCGATCGCAAAAGTATTGTTTTGAAATGTAACCGTTTGTTAGAAATGGATTTATATCAATTTTCATAAATGATAGGTTATAATATTATTATTGCAAAGATATATTTTTTTTTATTTCATCGCACAAAAGGTGTAACGCTTTTGGCGTGATGAAATGTTGCCATTAATATTTATCCGCCTCTACTAAAAATTCTCCCAACACCTCCAAAATCTCTTTTGTGCCTATTAAGGAAATGTCGTACAGTATCACCAATTTACCCAAGTTTTCCGTATGAGATACAGGCGTAACCACATATCGACTGCTGTAATCAATGTAGCAGGTTTGATCATGGGCAACCACAAAACCTTTGGCGCGAAATATCTTGTTGTCTAAGGATGTAAGGGCTGCTTCTAACCGTTCTATCGAAATGTTTTGCTTAATAGAGAGTGTCAAAAAGGCTTCACGAAGGTTTTTGGTGAGCCAAAGAGGTTTGTCGGTTGTAAGGGGGGCGGGTAACAGGCATGACGTTAGGTTTACTTTTCCGTAGGTGGTGCAAAAGATTTTTGCCTGTGGGTTGAGTTGGGTGATCGTGCGCTTTACTTCTGTTAGTTGCTCACTACTAACAAGGTCAATCTTATTGATAATGACTATTGTGGCCATTTCAATCTGATTTTGTGCATTGACAGCCACACGGAGCCATTTGAGGATTTTAGCGGCGTCAACCAACACAATCCGGTCTAACCAAACCAATTCAAGTTGTTTGGCAAGGGTGTCCACTACTGCCTGTAACCCTTTTAGGTTGGCAAAACCGCTGGCCTCCACCAAAGCGTAATCAAATCCATCCAAAGCCAATTGGTGGATGTTGGCAAAAAATTCGCCCGTCTTGCAGGTGCAAAAAATCGACCCGTGGGTAATGGCCTTGGTGGTAAAGGATTCAGAAAAGGGGAGGGCGTCTAAGGCAATGTCGGCAAATTCGTTGATTACAAGGGCAATTTTATGCAACTTTTGCGCTTGAATCTCCAAAGCCAAGTGTTGCAAAAAAGTGGTTTTTCCACTGCCTAAAAATCCGCTAATCAGGACAATCTGCATCTTTAATCTTTTCTAACAACTTTTGTTTGCCGGGGATAATGGACGAATAGACAAGCTCTCCGTTGATGTAGAGTGACGGCAGGTTTTTTATGCCCACCATCCTGCAGCGTTTGATGTTCTCTAATGCTGTGTATTTATATTCAACAACATCAAACAGATTGGGGTACTCATGGTGCAGTTCGTTTACACAGTTCATCATGTAACCGCAAGCGGCGCAGGAGCCGGAATCTAAGGTAAAAACTTCGACTAAAGTTCGATGGAGATTTGGGTAGTCGGGCAGGTTGACCTCAATAGTGTCCAAGGGCAGTTGGCCGTTATAGCCGGCGATCATCCGCTTGGTCTCCTCGTAGTGAGATACGGCGTAAGCGGCGGCAAAGGTGTTTTCGACAGGTGTGTCGTAGGGCATATCGCAGCCGGGGGCAATGATGAGGCCGTGGTGGGTGCCGCAGGAATCGATGATATTAACAACGGCTTGACGATTATCGTCTTGCGTTCCATGTAGCATGGTTGTCGTGAGCGGGATATTCCCTCCCAACACAATGTGGTATTTTTGGCAAATCTTTTTAGCCTCCTTAATATCAATGTTTTCGTCAATAAAAATAGCG
>JAITFU010000050.1 GCA_031281125.1 Prevotellaceae bacterium
CACCCGGAGGGGGTGGAAAAACGCCTGTTATGCCCACCTACATTATCTCTCAATCTCCTCATAGAGTGGTGTTACGGAATTTTGAAGGTGTCATAACCACCTATTCAGAACCTGAACACTACTCCGATGAATGTTTTTGTGAAGATTGTGAGACCGTTCCCAAGTCAAAAGGGGTAGCGTCTCTGTTACGCGGCGACGAACTCTCTTTGGAGCCGGCACTATTGGAGCGAAAGCAGCGTTTTACAAAGTAATTGCTTACAAGATGACTTTAATTGAATCAATAGAACAGTTTAAAAGTGTGTCGTTTGTGGGTATGGAAAAAAATACCGGCAAGACTACTTGTTTAAACTATGTGCTCAGTTGTTTGTTTGAAATAGGGAAAAGGATTGCACTCACTTCTATTGGTGTGGATGGGGAAGAGCGTGATATTATTTACGATACGCCTAAACCACGAATTGTACTTCATCCGGGAATGGTTTTCGTAACCTCAGAAAAAGATTTTGAACAGAGGGAATTTCCGGCAGAAATTTTGTCGGTGTCGGATCGTGCTACGCCGCTTGGACGATTGGTCACTGCGCGTGCTTGTGGTTCCGGAAGGGTTGTACTCTCGGGCCCTTCCGACTCTGTATGGTTGCAGGAGGTGATGGCAGAGTTGTTGGGCTATGGAGTGGAGCTCACTTTGGTTGATGGGGCGCTTTCTCGTTTGAGTTTGGCTTCACCAACTGTAACAGAGGCCATGATATTATGCACAGGGGCAGCTTGTTCTCTTCAATTACATAAAGTAATAGATAAAACAAAATTTCGTTATCATCTGATCACTTTGGATCAGGTCGAGGATCGTGTGTTGCAGGAGCTTCTACCGATTGAAAAAAGTATTTGGAAATGGGACGAAACAACAGCTAAGTGGCTTAAAGTTGGTGACTCTGTATTTACTACAGAGACTTTTACAGGAAATGTGAGACGAATTTTTGTGGGCGGTGCTGTTACCGACCGTTTTTTAAGAATGCTCTGTTCGACAACATATATGCCTCTTGATTTGATAGTTCGTGATTTTTCTAAATTGTTTATTGAGCCTGCTACTTTTAAGCGTTTTGTTTTGCTTGGAGGAACAATAAAGGTGTTGCACAAGGCTGTACTTTTGGCTGTGTGTACAAATCCGGTATCTCCAACCGGTGCCTCTCTTGATCCAAAAATGCTAAGAGAGCAGATGCAAGAGGCCCTACAAGTGGCTGTATATGATATTATGGATAGAGAATAGATAAATGAACCGTATGCAAAAAAGTAAATTGGGTCTTGATTTTTCAAAAGTAGCAGAGGCAAAGGAGGTTGCCCATTCGATAGCTGCAAATGTGCAACAGTTTGTGCATAAATATACAACCGTAGCCGTGGAGCGCACCTTGTGTCGATTGATAGGCATTGATGGTGTGGATGAGAATGGCGTACCTATCCCCAACATTGTGGTGGATAGAGCAAAGGAGTGCGGACGTTTACAGGATGGTTTGTTTTCTTTGATGGGTAGCGCGGTGGTTCAAACAGGTTTGTCTCCTCACGATGTTGCCCAAAAGGTGGCTATGGATGAGATAACGTTTTCAACTCTTTCTATCTGTGGTAAAAATGAGGTTTCGGTTGCATTGCAACCATTTGTTGATAAGTCGATTGGACTAATTACGGCAAATAGAAAACGCCGGAACAATATGATTGCAGAGATTGGTGAGGGGACAAAACCATACATCTATGTGATTGTGGCCACAGGTAATATTTTTGAAGACGTTGTACAGGCGCAAGCCGCTGCCCGTCAAGGAGCTGATATTATTGCCGTGATCAGAACTACGGGCCAAAGTTTGTTGGACTACGTACCATACGGCGCTACAACAGAAGGTTTTGGTGGAACGTATGCCACACAGGAGAACTTTAGAATAATGCGTAAGGCTTTAGATGAAGTGGGAGTTGAAGTAAAGCGCTATATTCGCCTATGTAACTACTGTTCCGGTTTGTGTATGCCCGAAATCGCCGCTATGGGTGCGCTGGAAGGTTTAGATGTGATGCTCAACGATGCCCTCTACGGGATATTGTTTAGAGATATCAATCCGCAACGCACATTGGTTGATCAATATTTTTCTCGAATTATCAACGGGTTTGCCGGCGTAATCATCAATACAGGAGAGGATAACTATTTAACGACTGCCGATGCCGTAGAAGAGGCGCACACCGTTTTGGCGTCAGATATGATTAATGAGCAGTTGGCGCTTTTGGCCGGATTACCCGAAGAGCAAATGGGGCTGGGCCATGCATTTGAGATCGATCCCGAAATCAAGAACGGTTTCTTGTATGAACTCTCCCAAGCGCTTATGACGCGCGAAATATTTCCAAAAGCTCCTCTAAAGTATATGCCACCCACAAAATTTATGACCGGAAATATCTTTAAAGGGCATATTCAAAATGCATTATTTAATCAAATCGCCATTTGGACAGGTCAGGGCATTCAGCTATTGGGTATGTTAACGGAGGCGGTGCACACCCCTTTTATGTCTGACCGCTTTTTGGCGATTGAGAATGCAAAGTATATCTTCAACAATATGCAAAATATTGGAGACGAAATTGACTTCAAAGAGGGTGGTATTGTTCAACAGAGAGCGCAAGAGGTTTTGGATAAGGCGCTTACGCTTTTGAAAAAAGTAGAGAAGGAGGGTCTCTTTTCTGCTTTGGAAAAAGGTCTCTTTGCAAATGTAAAACGTTCAAAGACAGGCGGAAAAGGGCTTGATGGCGTTTGCCTTAAGGGAACTTCCTATATTAATCCGTTTATATCAATAATGAAAAATAGTTAAAATGATAATAAAACCCTACGGCGACACCATGAATGATGGTAAAGTGCAGGTGAGTTTTACCTTACCCTTACCATCTAAAGAAGAGTCAATTGAAGCCGCCAGACAGATAATGTATAAAATGGGATTTGATAATCCTCAAGTTGTTTTTTATAAAGAACTAGCAGAAGGGTTTACATTCTTTGTCTGTTATGGAAATAGTACCCACAGCATTGACTTTACTCAGATAAAGGTGCAAAAGGTGGAGAGTACCACTTGGTCAATGGCAGAAACAGACAAATTTATAGAAAAAAACATTGGGCGTAAAATTGTTGTGGTGGGCGCCAGTACCGGATCAGATGCACATACTGTTGGTATTGATGCTATTATGAATATGAAGGGATATGCAGGTCACTATGGATTGGAACGTTATGAGATGTTTAGCGCCTACAACATGGGAAGTCAGGTCTCCAATGAAGAGTTGATTAAAAGGGCCATTGAGGTGAATGCCGATGCGCTTTTGGTGTCGCAAACCGTTACGCAAAAGGATGTTCACCTAAAGAATATGACAGAATTGATCGAAATGCTTGATGCCGAAGGATTGCGAAAAAGAGTGATTGTTGTGTGCGGAGGTCCACGTATTTCGCACGAATTGGCCAAGGAGTTGGGTTTTGATGCAGGATTTGGGATGAATTCTTATGCTGACGATGTGGCATCCTACCTTGCTCAGGAGGTGTCTCGAAGATTAAAAAATTATTAATTACTACTTTATGGATAAAAATCAAATCAGAGAAGTGATCGCTAAACGGGCTGCGTTAGAGCTAAAAGATGGCGATGTCGTAAACCTTGGAATTGGGTTGCCTACCCTTATTCCAAATTATTTGCCTCAAGATGTGCACGTAATCCTCCAGTCTGAAAATGGCCTTTTGGGAATGGGCCCCACTCCGGTTGTGGGAGAGGAAGACCTCAACTTGGTGAATGCCGGTGGAGGGTATATTACTGCTTTACCCGGGGCAGTATCGTTTGACAGCGCCACATCGTTTTTGATTATTCGCGGCGGACACGTTGACCTCACTTTTTTAGGCGCTTTTCAGGTGGATGAAAAAGGGAATTTGGCCAACTGGATGATTCCCGGAAAATTAACACCCGGAATGGGTGGCGCAATGGATTTACTGATTGGCGCCAAAAAGGTGGTGCTTGCCATGGAGCATACTACCAAAGGCGTACCAAAAATTCTGAAAGAGTGTACCTTACCTCTTACTGCTGCCGGACAGGTCAATCTGATCATCACAGAGATGGGCGTGATGGAGATCACCTCCAAAGGGATCGTATTAAAAGAGATCCATCCCGATTTTACTGTGGAAGAGGTTCAGGCCGCCACAGAAGCAAAACTTATTATTTCAACACAAATCAAATCAATGATATCATAATGAAAACGTACATTGTTTCGGCCAAAAGAACGGCCATTGGAAAATTTTTAGGCAGCCTATCCGGTTTTGGAGCCGGTGAACTTGGTGCCATTGTAATCAAGAGTCTGATTGAAGAAACCGGTATTGACGTACATACCATAGATCAAGTAATTGTAGGTAAT
>JAITFU010000064.1 GCA_031281125.1 Prevotellaceae bacterium
AACGATGAACTTTATCTGTTGGCGCACACCCGTGGCATGATTCACCTGATTGAGCCTTGGGATCACCAAAGAAACATGGAGGTGATTCCTCAGGAGCTGTTTCCCTCCGGCGTGCTCCATTTGATTCTGTTTGATGCACACCTTAACGTCATGAGTGAACGATTGGTGTATATCCACAACCAAGATCAGGCACAGTTATTGTACCGTACAGATAGGGAGAAATCTTCACATCGTTCCTTGGTAAAAAGCACCATAAGTGTTACTGACTTGGATGGCAATCCTTTGGAGGGTAGTTTTTCGATATCTGTAACATCCAACCGAGAAGTGATGCCCGACTCTACGGCCAATATAGCGACCCAGCTCCTGCTCGCCTCCGATTTGCGGGGGTATATTGAGAATCCGGTCTATTACTTCCGTAACACAGTAGAGTCGTCTCAGGCTCTTGATTTATTGATGCTTGTAAATGGATGGAGGAGGTATGATATATCAAATGTAGTGAAGGGGCATTATGCCTTTCCTGAATTGAAGTATTCTAACGATGGTATAAGAGAGACTGAATTGATTCCGGCAATAGTCACAGAAGATCGTAAGATACCGGTACGGCCTTGGCGTTATTTACCGCCACCAAGACAGAACACCCTAAATGAAGAACAATTGAAAAAATCCCCAACTTATGATATCTACTCGGCCTTGCATCGGCTTCCATCAATAAGAATAGAAGAAGGGCTTGTGTTTATCGGAAATGCCAGAATGAAAACGTTTACAGCCACATCAAGCAGAGTTGAAGCGTTGCCATTGGTATTACTAAATGATATGGTTATTTTTCGTTTAGATAAGTTTCAGGACAAAAATCGCACAGATCGGATTACCAGTATGTTTCAACAAGCGATTAGCTCCATAAATATGTCAGATGTCGTTCATATTGACGTTTTAAACGGCTCTCCAACCATATTTGGTTCGGCCGGCTTTAATGGAGTGATCTCCATTTTTACACGAGATGGCAATAAAGGTGGTTATTTCAGTAACACCACCGAAGAACCCACTCCTTCTGCCCACATAAAAATTGCATCACCACTTGGATATCAACAGCCGGTAGAGTTTTTCTCCCCAAAAACCGATAATGGCACCACCATACATTGGCAACCTGTGGTGCAAACCAATTCTCAAGGGGTGGCGTCATTTGATTTTTACACCTCGGACGACTCTGAATCTTATACAGTAACCATACAAGGAGTAACCAACGATGGGCAAATCATTCAGAAATATGAAAAAATTAGTTTTTAACATTCTATTTGGCTTTATCTGCCCTTGGCTGTGCGGTCAGACCATTTCCGGTACCGTATTTGACGCTAAAACAAGAGAACCCATACCGGGTGTTGTTGTATATTTAAACGGCACCACCCTTTGTACCACATCAGACAATGAAGGGAGGTTTCTTCTTATGGCAGGAACCGTAATGAATACAAGTTTAATCATTAGCCACTTGTCGTATGAACTATTAACTATCGACAAACCATTTGAATACGCTATAAAGGATTTTTTACTTAAAGAAAAGGTGAATAGCATTTCTGAGGCACGGGTAACGGCTGACCGTTATTCGCGAGAAGCAAAAATGATGATATTCAAGGAACAGCTTTTAGGAACAAGTAAGGCCGGAAAATCGTGTGTAATTATTAACGAAGAAGATATTGTTTTACACTTCGATACTGAGACCAACAGTCTGATTGGGAGCGCTATACAACCTATTATTTTTGAAAACAAATATTTAGGATACCGAGTTACTTTTGACATGCACACTTTTTGTGTAAAATTTTCACAATATACTTTGGATATGGACAAGGCAATAAGTATCTCATTCTTTGGCACATCCTCTTTTGTTGATCAGAATCCATACAACTATTTATATGCCAAAAGACGCGAAGAGACCTTTCTTACTTCGATTCAATACTTTTGGAAAAGTTTAATATCCAACACTTTGAATGAATCAAACATTACTATCTACAATAGATTCAAAAAGATTAATCAGAATCAATATTTTACAATCTTGGAAAATACTACGCCAAAAAAGCTTTTCCTTATTCCGGATACCAATATAGTACGCAAACACAGTAGCGTTAAAGAGAGTGATATCTTTGGAGTGATTGATGTTTTGTTTAGTCGTAGGCATAGATCAGAAATAGTATTTTTGACGAATATCGTTTCTGTTGATTCTTATGGGAACCCCTCACCGGTCGATAAACTTATATACTTTGGGGTATATGGAACACAACGCTTGGGTGATATGTTGCCACAAGATTATGTTTATGTGAAGACGATTGTGGCTAAATAATGCAACTTTTTACTTCATTTTGAACAGCCCGTCATGCGGTCGTCCAACAACCGATTATTGTACTGTTGAATAAATGCTTTAAGAAAATTTAGATCAGGGGCAAGCAACTCAGGGGCAATCTCTTGTACCATATTGCTTTGCAAAGAGGAATCATTGGCCAAATCGTAGAGACCGACCGCTTTGGATCCATCAAATTGTAACAGGTTTCCGTTACGAACCAATTGATAATTACCGGAATAGTTTACAACAAACGGTTCAGAATTGGAATCAAAAATGCTTCTGCCATATCCAAAAAAGGGCTTATCGTATCCAAGGTACGACAATATTGTAGGCATAATATCAATTTGTTGGGTGGGTCTATCATCCATCTCCGGTTCAATCACACCCGGGAAATAGTAGAGAATCGGTATTGCCATTGAAGCCAAACTGTTTTGGTATTCCGGTGCGCTCTCTGACCAACGGCTGTGGTCGGCGGTAAAGACAAAGAGGGTGTTAGAGAACCATGGTTCCTCTTCAACGCGCTCAAAAAAACGACGGATCGCCATATCGGTATAACCCATACACTCCTGAATCGGCTCAGGCCCTTTTGGGAAGACACCCTGATACTCCTTTGGCACCTTAAAGGGATGGTGAGACGATACGGTAAACATGGTACTAACAAATGGTTCCGGAAAAGAGCCAATACTATTGGCAAAATATTGGAAGAAGGGTTCGTCCCAAATCCCCCAAAAACCGTCATAATCTTCGTCTTTGTTGTACTCGGTTTTGCCGTAATAGTGTTCAAATCCAAATAGTTTTACAAAGACGCTTAACCCCATGGAGCCATTAAACGCCCCGTGGAAAAAAGAGGTGTGGTATCCGTAACGTCCCAACAAGTTGCCCAAACCCTCCAATTGATTGAGTGAGAATGGCAACATCATAAACGGTTCTCTTAATGAGGGAATGCTGCCCAACACGGTGGGAATCGCGTCTATCGATTTGTGGCCATTGGCATACGCATGGGTACAGGCGTGGCCATGAAGAAGCAGGGAATCAAGAAAGGGAGTGTAGCCAATTCCGTTGTTAAGCGCTCCGATATGCGGTTTGGCAAAGCTTTCGAGAATAAAAATGACGACATTGTATGGTTTGGATTCTTGAGGAGGCGAGGTGTGAATGGGAGAAAATACCGCCTCTAACTCCTCTTCCGATTCGTAAAACTGCTGCCTGATGATCCCTTTTATTCCACTTGACCGGATGAGGCAAAAAGGAGTATTTAATACGATCCCTGCTTCAATAGGTTTATCTATATAGGCGCCGGCATTGCTCATGGTAATGGGTCGATATCGATTCAACCCACCCCTGATACCTATTAATAACATGCATATCGTCAAAAGCAAAACAGAGGTGCGTGTAGTATAAAAAAACCAGGGTTTTTGAATGTACAACTTTCTTTTCAATTTTCCGTAACTTACTATAATCAAAATAGTAAGCCCTGCCCAAAAGAGGAACAACGGCCATTGTTGCCACATTGACTCCAAAATAATTTTGCTTATTCCGGCTTCGCCTGTAAACTCCTTGAAAATGGTAAAATCGGTACGGTGGAGAGTGAACCGAAAGTAATAAATATCCATTGTATTTACAGCCAAGGCTATAGAATTTGTCGCTACAAAAAGTACTTTGAGCCACCTCTGAGGGGAGGGTCGATAAAAAGCAGGATGAGGAAACAGGGAGAGGAAAAGGTAGAGCGCATTTACATATAAGATTGCAGAAAGATCAAACCAAAAACCTCCTTTATAGATGAGTTGGGTCTGTTCCATAGATAAAACCCCAAATAAATCGCAATTAAAGAGAAAAAAAACGTAACGAGAAATGGTGTACAGAAAAAGAACAATAAGCAACCTTCTAATGATTATTAGATAATTAGACAAACCAAATGGAATATATGTGGACACTTTCATTACATCTTTTGTTTAAATTTATTTATTTTTCAAACGACAAAAATATAAAAAACAAAACATTTTTCATAACTTTGTCGCGTCATTTTACATAATCTAAGAATCATCATGAAAATTTCTCACGTTGAACACATCGGCATTGCCGTTAAATCATTAGAAGAGGCTATCCCATTCTACCAAAATGTGTTAGGCCTTAGCTGTTACGCCATTGAGGAGGTGACGGAACAAAAGGTCAAAACTGCTTTCTTTCAGGTTGGTCAAACCAAGATCGAACTGTTGGAGAGTACTGATCCCGAGGGTCCGATTGGGAAGTTTATTGAAAAAAAGGGAGAAGGGATACACCATATTGCATTTGCTCTTGATGGTGGGTTGCAGCTTGCTTTAGACGAATTGGGAACAAAAGATATTCAACTTATTGACAAAGCCCCCCGTAAGGGCGCCGAGGGACTTAACATCGCTTTCTTGCACCCAAAATCGACTCATGGCGTACTTACCGAACTGTGTAACAAATAGAATAACTAATTCTCAATAATATTATGTCTCACGAAAAAATTAAAGAACTGATTGATCTGAGGGCCAAAGCCAAGTTGGGCGGTGGCGAAAAACGAATTGAATCTCAGCATAAAAAAGGCAAACTCACAGCCCGAGAGCGCATTGAACTGCTCTTGGACGAGGGTAGTTTTGAGGAGTTTGATATGTTTGTATCTCATCGCTCCCATGACTTTGGATTGGAAAAAGAGACCTATTTAGGTGACGGCGTGGTCACCGGTTACGGAACCGTTGACGGACGTTTGGTCTATCTCTTTTCTCAAGATTTTACGGTGTTTGGCGGATCGTTAAGCGAAACATTTTCCAAAAAAATCTGCAAAGTAATGGACCAGGCCATGAAAGTGGGCGCACCGGTGATCGGGTTAAACGATTCGGGCGGCGCACGTATTCAGGAGGGGGTACAGAGCTTGGCCGGTTATGCCGAAATTTTCCAGCGTAACATCATGGCCTCAGGGGTAATTCCTCAAATATCAGCCGTTTTTGGACCTTGTGCCGGCGGGGCGGTCTATTCTCCTGCCCTGACTGACTTTATTATGATGTCCAAAGAGAACAGTTATATGTTTGTAACGGGACCTAAAGTGGTTAAAACGGTGACCAACGAAGTGGTCTCTGAAGACGAGTTGGGCGGCGCCATGGTGCATGCCTCAAAATCGGGCGTCACCCACTTTGTTGCCGACACCGAACAAGAGGGAATTTTGTTGATACGCAAATTGTTGAGCTATATTCCCCAAAACAATTTAGAGGATCCCCCCTTGGCTCCGTGCATTGACCCGATTGACCGACTTGAAGAGTCCCTCAACGACATTATTCCGGACAATCCCAATAAGCCATACGATGTTAAAGACGTGATCCACTCCATTGTTGATAACCACGAGTTTATGGAGGTACACCGCCACTACGCCCCCAATTTGGTGGTTGGTTTTGCGCGGTTTAACGGCACATCTGTGGGCATTGTGGCCAATCAGCCCAAATATTTGGCCGGTGTACTTGACATCAACGCCTCCCGCAAAGGTGCTCGTTTTGTGCGCTTTTGCGACTGTTTCAATATTCCTCTTGTCACATTGGTTGACGTACCGGGTTTCCTTCCCGGAACGGCGCAGGAGTATGGCGGCATCATTATCCACGGAGCCAAGTTCCTCTTTGCCTACGGCGAAGCTACCGTGCCCAAAGTGACCGTTACCCTTCGCAAGTCATACGGGGGCGCACACGACGTAATGAGCTGCAAGCAACTACGCGGCGACATTAATTATGCATGGCCTTCTGCCGAAATTGCCGTTATGGGCGCCAGCGGAGCTACATCAGTACTTTATGGCCGTCAAATCAAAGAGTTGGAAAACGATCCGCAGGAACAGGCAAACTTCATTGCCAATAAAGAGCAAGAGTATAACGACAAGTTTGCCAACCCATACGTGGCCGCAAAATTTGGCTTTATTGACGACGTTATTGTGCCCCGCAACACGCGTTTTCGCGTAATCAGGGCTTTGCAAGCGTTAGCAACCAAAAAGGATACCAATCCTCCAAAGAAACACAGCAACATTCCATTGTAATTGAAAATCTTGATTATGAAGATATTATCAACAATAATCATTCTTTGGGCACTCTTGTTTACTCCCCTTTTCGCCCAACAAACCTTGGAAAACGACCCTGCAATTACCTCCTATGAACCTTATGACCCTTTGATTCCGCAAATGTTTGCTTTTGATAAAAAACTTGGCATCTTTGCAGGCATCAATAACGTTAATAATGAGATTGTTATCGTTAGCCATAAGGGAGACGGTCAATTGAGCATTTCCCATAGTTTCTTGGTGGACAAGGTAATCAAAAGACATGATCAAATTTTTATCTATCGACCTAAATCTGTAGCCATTTACGACGGACACGTTGCTTTTTTGGCCTCGCATCGAGACAGTTGTTACTTTGCCGTGCTCAATTTAGATGGAACACTGGTTAAGCGACTCGCTTTCCCGGGTTATGCAAGCGCCTTTAGTTACAGTCCCTCTGCCAATGAGTTGTACATTTCGGGAGAAAAAGCCACAGGGTTTGACGTCATTGTGTTGGATACGCGCAACGGCGTGGATAAGGTGGAGATGAGAGAGGTGCTGACCCTCCACTACCAAAAACCGCAACTCTCTGAGGTGATCGCCGTGCGCGACCCCGCTGGTGTGGGTATGTCGTCTATTGCCATGAGTGTGGTCTTTCTCGCCTTGATCCTGCTTTACGTTATATTTAAACAAATTGGCAAGTCGCTAATTTTCATTCAAGATCGGAGAAGTCGCAAACATAGTAAAGCCAAATCAATACCAACTGCGGTTGCCTCGTCCGGAGAAATCAGCGGCGGTGTCTATGCAGCCATCGGAGCGGCTATCTATCTGTATAATAAAGAATTGTTTGACGTAGAGAACGCGGTACTAACCATTAATAAGGTGTCCCGAACCTATTCGCCATGGAGTTCAAAAATTCACGGAATCAACACATATTTTCACAAACGATAACCAAAATGAAAAAATATAAATTTACCATTAACGGTACTGACTATTCAGTCGAAATCAAAAATGTTGAGGGACAAAGCATTGAATTAGATGTGGATGGCGCTCCCTATTCGGTACTTTTGGAAACAGAGATGCCCCAGACAAAAACGCCCACATTGATCCGCTCTGTGGCCGTACCTTCTACCGATCAGGGCGCACAAGTGAAAGCCACCTCTAAAACCGGAACGATTAAATCTCCCCTACCCGGAACCATTCTCGATATATTTGTAAAAACCGGGGATAAGGTGGCCATTGGTCAGCGTATCTTGTTGTTGGAAGCAATGAAGATGGAGAACAATATCGAATCGGACAAAGCAGGCACCGTTGCCGAAATAAAGATTTCTAAGGGAGACGCGGTAATGGAAGGCGATGTGTTACTTGTGATAGGAGAGTAACGTTATGATTACCACTATTTTTCAAGCTTCCTCCTCCGGATTCTTTGACTTTGTAAAGAGTCAATTGGGTCAGTTTTTTGAATACACCGCCTTTGCCAATTTTACCTCAGGGCACATTATTATGATCCTCATTGGCTTGGCTTTTATTGCAATGGCCATTGTCAAAGAGTATGAACCGTTACTACTGATTCCCATAGGTTTTGGTATTATTCTTGGCAACATTCCCTTTTTTCCCGGCTTACAAGTGGGTATTTATGAAAAAGGGAGCGTACTCAACACCCTCTACAGCGGTGTGATCAACGGATGGTATCCGCCCCTTATTTTCTTGGGGATTGGCGCCATGACCGACTTTTCTGCCCTTATATCCAACCCAAAACTGATGCTGATTGGAGCTGCAGCACAATTTGGGATCTTTGGTGCTTATGCCATTGCACTCTATTTGGGGTTTACTCCTGCCGAAGCGGGCGCCATTGGGATTATTGGAGGTGCGGACGGCCCAACTGCCATCTTCACAGCCTCCAAATTGGCTCCGGACCTCTTGGGTGCGGTTGCCGTTGCGGCCTATTCTTATATGGCCCTTGTGCCTGTAATACAACCACCTGTGATGCGCCTCTTTACCAATCATAAAGAGCGTATTATTCGTATGAAACCTCCGCGTCAGGTGTCAAGATTAGAAAAAATTCTTTTTCCCATAATCGGTGTGCTATTAACCTGCTTTATTGTGCCGTGCGGATTGCCTTTATTAGGAATGTTATTTTTTGGTAATCTCCTAAAAGAGAGCGGAGTAACCAGAAGGTTGGCCAATACTGCCAGCGGCCCTATGATTGATGTGGTTACCATTTTGATAGGAATAACTGTTGGCGCTTCTACTCAGGCAACTACATTCCTTACCTCCACCTCTATCATGATTTTTGCTCTTGGTGCAGCCTCGTTTATTATTGCTTCTGCCGGCGGCGTACTCTTCTGCAAATTCATCAACATCTTTTTAACGGAAGGGAACAAAATCAACCCACTTATTGGAAATGCAGGCGTTTCGGCCGTTCCGGACAGCGCCCGTGTCTCTCAGGTCGTTGGTCAGGAATACGACCGTACCAACCACCTTTTGATGCACGCCATGGGACCCAACGTGGCCGGTGTAATCGGTAGTGCGGTGGCTGCGGGTATTTTATTGGCATTTTTGGCTTAATTTTTGTTTTTCTCCTTTTTTTTTATTACATTTGCAACTTATTTTTATTTAAACGCGTACCCTATGCAAACCAAACTACAGGAATTAACCGACAAACTCTATCAGGAAGGATTATCAAAAGGGACTCAGGAAGGCCTCGAATTACTTGAAAAAGCGAAGAAAGAGGCCGATACCATACTGCGCAACGCCCGCGCCAAATCGGACTCCATGATGGAGGAGGCACGCAAGCAAATATCTGAACAGCACACCAATGCCCAAAACGAACTAAAGATGGCGGCGCAACAGAGTCTGGCCAAGCTTAAACTCGAAATCGAATCTTTGGTATTGACAAAGATAATCCAACCACCTGTTCATCAGGCAGTTTCCGATGTTGACTTTGTGAAAACCTTGATCAAAACAGCCTTAGAATCATTCGACCCCAAGTCGATAGAAAACGCATCGTTACACCTTCTTTTGCCCGCATCCATGCAAAAGGAGTTGGACCAATATCTTTCGACTCAGCTTCACAAAAAACTAAGCGACAACCTAATAGTCTCTTTTGATCCCAAACAGAAAACGGGTTTTAGCATTGCCTCAAAAGAGGGAGGTTTTCAACTTCGTTTCTCTGACGCCGATTTTGAAGCGCTCTTTGCCGAGTACCTTCGTCCAAAAACCAAAGCACTCCTCTTTGGATAATGATGGTCAACAATTACTACTACATAGTGGCCGGCCTTCCCGACCTGTTGTTGGATTTTG
>JAITFU010000079.1 GCA_031281125.1 Prevotellaceae bacterium
ATTAAATAGCTAAAAATAAAAGAAAAACGAAAGAATAAATAAAGAAACAGACCTGAAAAACAAAAAGTAGAAAAAAAACTAAGAAAAATTTGGTCTATGTCTTTTTTGCAAAGGTCTCAAATTGTTAAATCTTTATTTAGATAAATTTGTTCTTTGTCAAACAGCATTACCGTGAGAATGGCAGATGGCGCAAGCAGAAAAAAGTCATGAACTGTAAAGTTTTCTTTGCCAAGAATTTCCATAATAATACAGGTGGTCATTGTAACAGCAACGGTTACATTGAGCCACTGCACTTTACGCAAAGAGTCGTCTTGGATGTTGGAGTAAAAATTGACTACGTTCCTCTGGTTGCGATTTACCGTCATAATCGAAAGCGTCATATAAACAACGCCCTGAATGATAAAGGCTATGCGAATTACAAAAAACCCCATAAATGCAAAATTTTTACAAAAAGAATTTTCGAGTGTGAAAGAATGTTTGTATCTTTGTGGAAAATATTCGAGTATGGAAGAGAAATTTAACGCAATCGAAAAGTATAATTTCTGGGGAAAAAAAACTCCCGAACTCGGCTTTTATCGTCCTGATTATGCCGATAAAATTTTCACATACATAGGCAATCGCCTTGTTAAAGTGCTGATTGGACAAAGACGCACAGGCAAAAGTTATATTCTTAGACAGTTGGCTAATAAGCTGACGGATAACAGTATTGATAGAAACAATATTCTGTACATCAATAAAGAATATACCGATTTTGATTTTATAGCCAATTATTCTGACCTTGATGATTTTGTGAGGTATTACAAAAAGCGATTGAATGTTTCCGGGAAAATCTATCTTTTTTTGGATGAAATCCAAAACATTTCGGGTTGGGAACATTTTGTAAATTCGTATTCGCAAGATTTTGTTGACGAGTCCGAAATTTTCATTTCCGGTTCAAATTCCAAAATGCTTTCGGGCGAATTAGCTACGTTGCTTTCGGGTCGTTATGTGGAATTTGAGATTTTTCCATTCAGTTTTTCGGAATATTTGGGTATTTTAAAGAAAGAGTGTTCAAGACAAAATTTTATTGAATATATGGAAAGCGGCGGTTTGCCCGAACTTTTTAATCTGCAAAACGATGAAATTAAGCGAAATTATGTTTCTGCCATAAAAGATACCGTTTTTTTGCGTGATATTATTCAGCGTTACAGTATAAAAGAACCAAAACTTTTAGAAGACATTTTTGTGTTTTTGGTAAATAATGCTGCAAATTTAGTGTCAATTACAAATGTTGTCAATTATTTCAAAAGTTTGGGCAGAAAAACAACTTATGACACCGTTTCTGCCTACATTGGTTTTATGGAAGATTCGTTTTTGGTGCATCAATCTAAACGCTACGACATTCGCGGTAAAGACACGATTTCCGGAAACTCTAAATATTATATAAACGATTTGGCATACAAAAATTATCTTTATACAGGTTTTGGTTATGGAATGGGATTTAAGTTAGAAAATCTTGTGTATCTCCAATTAAAGCGAGCAGGTTTCAAAGTTTATACGGGCGTTTTTCGTAATAATGAAGTTGATTTTGTTGCATTAAAAGAGGATAAAATTTTGTATGTGCAAGCAACGTATTTGATGATTGACCAAAAAACAATTGAGCGAGAGTACTCGCCGCTTGAATCCATTCCGGACAACTACGAAAAAATTGTTGTTTCGCTTGATGACATTTCTTTTCCGCAAAAAAATGGTATAAAACACGAACAAATTTGGAAGTTTGATCCAAAGTAAACTTTTTACCTTTTGTCCCATTTGGACAAAATTTTTCTCATACTCTTGAGCCATTTGGGAAACACCACACTACACCGCTGTGCCATTCTAAAGGAAAACGCCGGAAAGCTGTGGATTGTGTTTCAGGTAACGTCCGGTTCCGAAGAGCGCAGAATCGTACAGTAAAAGAATGTTTTAGTCATTACGGCGAGATGATTATTTAACATCAAACTTTAAATATTGGCGTAATATTTAAAATAACGTGTTATATTTGCAGCGTAATTTTTTAATAAAATATGTTGCAATGAAAAATCGTCAGGAAATAAAAAACATCAAAGAAAGAGCTGCAAGCACACTTGGAAGAATAATAGTGCTGACAGGCGCTCGACAAACAGGTAAGACTACTGTGGCAAAACAGTGTTTTCCTGCATATTCCTACATTTCGCTCGATGACCCCGTGCAGCGAGGCGATTATTTGTCACTCAACGCTCGGCAGTGGCAAGAACTGTTTCCCAACGCAATACTTGATGAGGTGCAGAAAACGCCCGCGTTGATTGAGAGCGTAAAATCGGTCTATGACTACTTTGCCGAACCGCGATATCTGTTGCTTGGCTCAAGTCAGTTCCTGTTGCTCGAAAAAGTGCGCGAAAGTTTGGCGGGCAGGTGTGTAATACTCGAAATGTATCCGCTTACCTTGCCCGAAATGCAAACTTCGAGTTTTGAAGAAACTGTTAATCAATCGTTCTTTGTGAAATATATGCAAAACAAAGCGGAGCTAAACAACCTTCTGCCGACTTTCAGTTTAGATAAGCGGTTTGCCCAAAAACGTCGTGTCTTTGATTTTGCTTTGCAATTTGGCGGTTACCCTGCACTAACAAACGAAATATTGAGTGATGACGAACGCCGCGAATGGCTACGTAATTATGTCATCACCTTTTTGGAACGCGACATACGCGACTTAGCTGCTTTCCGCGACCTCGAACCGTTTGTAAAACTGCAACACTATTTGGCAAATATAACAGCAGGGATGGTCAACTTCTCGTCAATTGCCAAAGAAACAGGTGTGAGCGTGCCTACAGTCCAACGATATGTACGCTATATGGAGTTGAGTTATCAGGTGTTACTGTTGCCTGCGTGGTTTGCCAATCCTCTGAAAAAGTTGGTAAAATCGCCCAAAGTGCATTTTATGGATACAGGCGTTTTGCGTAGCGTTTTGCAGAAACAGGGCAAGCTTTCGGGAGACGAATTTGAGAGTTTTGTTGTGGCAGAAATCTATAAACAGATAAAAAACAGTCATTTGCCTCTGAAGTGTTATTATCTGCGCACACTCGACGGCAGAGAAGTTGATTTGATTATAGAAGCGGAAGACGGATTTACGGCAATAGAAGTAAAAGTAACCGAAAATACCGACAAAAGTGATGCAAAAAATTTGTTGGATTTGCAGGAAATACTCAATAAACCCCTGAAACATAGTTTCATTTTATCCAACGACAATAAAACAAAATTTTTTGGCGAAAATATAACGGCAATGCACGCGGCAGCGTTTTTATGTTCGTAATTGGCAAATAGGATTATCTTTGTATCGTTATAACCTATATCCACCTAAGAAACGATGAAAAAGAACGTATTGATTATTGCCACTTTACTGCTTTCGGCTTCTGCCTTAGCCCAAAGTTTTGACGACTATTTCTACAACAAAACCATGCGGTTTGATTATATACACGCGGGAAATCAAACCACAGAGTACTACTACTTTAACAGGCTAAAAGAGGAGCCTTTTTATGCCGGATCCAAGGTGAACCTGATCGACAAAAATGAATATGGCGACCAAATGTTTAAAATCATTGACGTAAGCTCCGGCAAAGAGATCTATTCAAGGGGATTCTGTACCCTGTTTAACGAGTGGCAGACTACTGAGGAGGCAGAACAAACGAGCAGAGCATATCCCGAAAGTGTTAGTTTTCCCTACCCCAAAAAAACGTCCCGAATCGAGCTGTACGCCCGTAATGCACAGATGGGTTTTGATAAAAAATTTACATATACGATTGACCCCGACAGCTATTTTGTAGAGAAGTTTATCCCTACTTATGAGACTTTTGAAGTGATGTACACCGGAAATCCGTCAAAAAGAGTCGATATTGTGTTGATTCCGGAGGGATATTCCGCTTCGCAACGCGCCAAGTTTGAAGAAGCGTGTACATTTTTTGCCGAAGAGTTTTTTAAATACTCCCCCTTTAAGGAGAACCGCAACAGATTTAACATTGTAGCGGTTTGGGCGCCTTCTCAAGACCAGGGAGTGACCATCCCCGGAGAGCATGTGTGGAAGCGTACCGCCACGGGCGCCAACTTCTATACGTTTGATTCGGAGCGATACCAAACAATAAGTGATTTTCAGAAGCTGCGCGACATTGCAGCCCATGCTCCTTACGATTACATTTACGTACTCTCCAATACCCAAAAATATGGCGGTGGCGGAATCTATAATTTTTACGGAATCAGCGCCGCCCACCACCCTGCGTTAACGGGAAAGGTGTATGTGCATGAGTTTGGGCACTTGATGCTTGGGCTTGGAGACGAATATGTTGGCGGCGTCTCCTATAACGAATTTTACCCCGTCAACCGAGAACCTTGGGAACCCAACCTCACTACGTTGGTCAACTTTGATCAAAAGGTTTGGAAGGGGATGCTCGATGCCAAAACACCTATCCCCACGCCCTCAACCAAAGAGTATGCCAATCAATTGGGCGTTTTTGAAGGAGGCGGATATGTATCTAATGGAGTCTATCGTCCACGTCAGGAGTGCCTTATGAATCAAATTACCCGCTCCGACACTTTTTGCCCTGTATGCCAAAAAGCCATCAACGATATGATCGATTTTCTTACCAAATAATAGTTACATTTGCCAAAAATTAGACCAATGAAACATCTTTTATCACTCATTCTTGCCGTATGGCTCACCCAGCCCTTAGCGGCGCAAGTCAGAGGGGAAGTTCAAATTCCCAACCTTAACGGTTTTGTAACACTAAAGTGTGACTTTCACATCCATACCGTCTTTTCGGACGGGAACGTTTGGCCAACGGTACGTATTGCCGAAGCGTACCGCGAAGGGCTTGACGCCATCTCCATCACAGATCACATTGAGTATCGTCCGCACAATGAAGATATTAATGCAGATCATAACCGCTCGTTTGACATCGCGGCCCCTATAGCCAAAGCAGCCGGTATTATTCTGATTAAAGGGAGCGAGATTACCCGCGCCATGCCTCCGGGGCACTCCAATGCCCTCTTTTTGACCGACTCCAACCCGTTAGACCAACAAGAGTATATGGATGCTTTTGAAGCCGCCAAACAGCAAAACGCCTTTATCTTTTGGAACCACCCGGGATGGGATGCCCAGCAGCCCGATACCACCCTCTGGTGGCCGGAGCACACCAAGTTGTTGGAACAGGGTATGATGATGGGGATGGAAGTGGTTAATGGAACCGAATATTTTCCGGAAGCCCACCAATGGTGCTTAGACAAGAAGCTCACCATGTTGGGAAATTCCGATGTGCACGACCCTATTCAAGCACAATTTGACTTTGCTAACGGGGCACACCGCACCATGACCTTAGTATTTGCAAAAGAGGCTACTCAAGAGGGTATTCGCGAAGCACTGTTTGCCGGACGCACGGCCGTCTATAATGAAGAAGTCCTGGTAGGTGAAGAGAGATACCTTAAAGAGTTGTTTGAAAATGCTTTGGATATAACAGTGGAAAAAAGGGGTAACTCTGTGCGTATCACCGTAAAAAACAATTCCGATTTGGTTTTCCATCTTAAAAAGACACAGCACGACACCCGATTGGTCTATTTTCGCAACTACACCATTGTGCCGCAGGGTACGCACGTGATTACCGTTCGACTGCAAGAGGGCATTCAGGGCGGGGATATGAACTTTAACGTAGAAAACCTTTTGGTACAGCCCAATCAGGGGATGAACTACACCATTAAGATCTAATGGGCTGTCTAGGTAAGACGGATAAGCAGTCGGAGCAGATAGATAACTGCAACGGTGCCGTGATTACCCGGATAGCTTATCAATGAGATATTTGCTCCTGCTTTCCTAAACTTTTTTACGGCAGCCTCTGCGCACTCATGTGGCACGTATGTGTCGTCGTTGGCGTGATACAGATAGATGGGCGCTTTAGGCTTCCAACCTTCTGAAACGGAGTTGAGCAAGAGATACGGATGGAGTTTTTTTAACTCTTGGTTCTGCTGATCAAAGGGTTTGAAAAAATCATCATGCATATAAGCGCGCACATCCGTTCCAAGTTTTTCGTCTTTGTCGGTGCTGTAATCGCCATAGTACCAGTTGTAACTATCTAAATGAAATTCGTCTTTAAAGATTTGAGAAAAGTCCAAGTGAAGATCATAGTAGTGATCAAAGGCAAAAATGGTGTGCGGAATGGCCGGGAAGTCCGAAAATTCGGTTTTTGCAAAAGCAGCAAAAGCGGCAGGTAGGTCATACGCGCCTCCACCTGCATACACCTCCTTGATTTTAATTGTATTCGAATGATACATTTCGTAATACTTCTGAGTTGCTAAAGCTGCAGATCCTCCGGAAGAGTAACCGGCAATTACCGTTTCCGAAGGGATTTGGTAACGAAATTGTTCCCAAAGATAGTTGGCAGCGGCCCTGCGCATATCGTAAGCCACCCTGCCTGTATTCTCGGTCATAAGAAAAGGGGCCTTGATGTTGTTGCTTACCCCAAAACCAAGCAGGTCGGGTACAATAACGGTATAACCCCTGAAAATGGGCAGGCCCTCAATTGTAAACAATTTATCACTTGGCCCTTCTAAATCCAAATTGGCAAAGGGCAGCATCTCAACGATCCCTTTGCTCTTTTTGTTGATGGGATGATACACCAATCCGGATGCCTGAACCTGATTGTTGTTGGGATCCACGGTCGTATATTCTATTGCCGCAACACCGTAGGTAATTTTTTTATCGACAAAAAAGAGAATATCTCCGTATTCCGAGACGTTTAAACCACGGTGTTCAAATTTGTCAAGGGAAGAAAAGTCGGCAGACTCATATTTGAGTAACTTGTATGCGAGCGGCTCTATCTGATCCATGGGGGTACAGCAGACAAGAAGCAAGCCAAGCGAAAAGAGAAAGAAAAGCGAAAAGTGTTTCATGGTGATATCTAAAAGATTAGTTTGTTTTTTCAGAAAAAGTTAAAGGGACATTGCATTTTTTGACAAAAATAGCGTATTTTTGCATTGGTATATACTGCGGGAATCCGAAAACGCGACAGAGTAGGAAAAACGAATCATTTTATTGCTATGATGTGGTGGAATTTCATCATATATGCGTTGGCGGGGATTGGAATCTTTGGCGTATTGCCGGAGCTGTTCTTCTACCTTGTTTCCGTCATTCTTAGTGCATTCTTTTAAATCGACAAAAAGATTATGAAGTACTTTATTTGGGTTATGGCCGGTTTTGGCCTCTTTGGAGTAATTTGGTATATTGTCACTTATATTTTGAGCATTTTATAGCTCATTGGGTGTCAACACGGGTTTTCGCTCCTTAAAGTGTGTAAGGTAGCGAAGCCCACACTTTTTTAGCTTTGCGGCAAACAATTCAAAATTGTCGCCAAGGCGTTGGGTGTCGTGTGCATTGGACCCTAATGTCACCATTTCGCCCCCAAGTTCCCTGTATCGCTTAAATACATCCGGGTCAAATTGTGGGGGAGGTTGGCCGTTACGCGGTAGAAATGAGCGCGTATTTAACTCCAAAGCCTTCCCTTTTTCAATCGCTATTTTAAAGAATGTGTCAAAATGATCTTTAAAATCACGATAAAGGAGTGTTTTTTCTTTGTAGGGGCTGTATCGTGATATGTAGTCGTAGTGCCCCAAAACATCAAAATCGTTATAATTGCCAATACAATCGATATAAAACTCCATGTATTCTCGATAGGCCTCTTTGATGCTTTTATTAACGTAATACTCACCGCAATACGGATCAAGATGGTTTACCCAATGGATGGAGCCGATTACGATATCAAAACGGTGGGCAGAGATGATTTTTTGGATCTCGTTGAGACAATGTTTTTGCAGACCCACCTCAACTCCGGCATAGATTCCCAAACACGTACCATATTTAAGCACACACTCTTGAATAGCAGCTTGTTGATCGCCGATTTCGAAATAGTCGCCTACTGAGCCTTGTGGAACCCCAATATCGAGGTGGTCTGTAAACGAGATGCCGGTCAATCGTGATGATATGGCCGCTCTAACGGATTGTGCTACGGTTGTAATGCTGTCGCGGGAAAAATCGCTGTGGGTGTGGGTATCGGTAAAGGTCATATTAAGAATCGAAAAAGCTGTCGAACAAAGAAGAGGTAACCTACGGTATTGTGGGTACCCGGATAGGTGATAAAAGAGATATTTGCTCCTGCTTTGCGAAACCTCTTTACCGCAATCTCTGCACACTCGACCGGAACGTGGGTATCGACTTTTGCATGCGTCATATAGATAGGCGCTTTTGGTCGCCACCCTATAGTCAAGTCATTTTCTGCCAAATAGGAGTAGAGTTTCTTTAGCTCCTCATTATGCTCTTCTTTTGGTAAAAAGAAATCGGGATGCATATATGCGTGCAAATCGGTGCCAATCATATCTAAAATTTCTAAAAACATATATTTGCCACTATACCAATCGGAATAATTAGCTAACAAGTCACCTGTAAATATTTTACTGAGATCTAAACTAATATCGTGACAATCAAAATAATAATGTTTATACGCAAGAACGGTACTTGGAATTGCAGGATAAGTAGATTGTCCGGTTTTGGAAAAGACATCAAACGCTACCTCTAAATCGTATGCCCCACTGCTTGCATATACCTCTTTAACCTTTACACTATTCGCGCAACGGGTCTCATAATACTTTTGTGTGGCCAAAGCTGCGGATCCACCCAAGGAGTACCCCATGATGGTGGTTTCGGTTGGAATTGCATACCTAAACTGATCCCACAAATATTGAGAGGCTGCTCGGCGCATATCATAAGCCACCCTGCCGGTATTTTCTGCCATCATAAATGGTATTTGCAGATCTTTACTTATGCCTGAGCCAATAAGGTCGGGTATAATCACCGTATATCCAAGTAGAATCAGGATGCCTTCAAATACATACATTTCGTCTGTGCCTCCACCTTCGCTATCTATATGCGCCGTAGGCATACTTTCAATTACGCCTCTGCTTTTTTTGTTAATCGGATGAAATACCAATCCTGAAGCCCACACCTCTTTTCCATTTGGGTCAACGGTAGCGTACTTTAATGCGGCGATGCTAAAAGTCATTTTTTTATCCAAAAAGATGAGGTAATCTTTTAGATCCTGAAGTAGAGGATCAAAATTGTCAAGGGATGCATAATTAGCTGATTCATACTTAAACACTGAATATTCGATTGGATCGGGCTGAACCATATCCATTTGTGAACAGCTGACGAAAAAGAGGCTGAATGTGAGAAAAAATCCAAGTGGTTTCATAGTTGAAATTATGATGAAAACTGAATGAGGAGCCGTAGAACAAAGGTAACTCCTACAGAAAGGTGATTGCCTGCGTAGGTAACAAAGGAGACATTTGCTCCGGCTTTGCGAAATTTTGAGACGGTGGCTTCTGCGTTCTCGTAAGGAACATGGGTATCGACTTTTGCGTGACAGAGATAGATGGGTGCCTTTGGTCGCCAACCGTCTGACACAGAGTTTGCTATCAAATAGGGTTGGAGTTTTTTAAATTCATCGTTCTGTAAGTCAAGAGGAAGAAAAAAATCGGGGTGCATATAGGTGCTGATATCATTGTCGAGATTGTCATACTCTCCTTCATACCAATCTTCAAACACTTCGAGCAAT
>JAITFU010000106.1 GCA_031281125.1 Prevotellaceae bacterium
TGGGGCACCGCGGCGTTCGTTTAGGTGTCACCTATCCGGAAATCACCGAGATGCAGATGCGCGCCATGTTTGAAGCCACCGCCGAGCTGCTTATTGAAGGTAAAAAACCGCTCCCCGAAATTATGGTTCCCGTAACGTGCGACGTATCGGAATTGGATATCACCAAAAAGATTGTTGACCGTGTTTACGAAGAGGTGTGCGCCAAGATGAAGATCAAAAAAATTGACTATCTCTATGGCACCATGATTGAAATCCCGCGTGCCTGCCTGTTGGCCAATAAGATGTCTCAAACCGCCGAATTCTTCTCCTTTGGCACCAACGACCTAACCCAAATGACGTTTGGATTTAGCCGTGACGACACCAGCGCCTTTTTACACGACTACACCGACAAAAAACTGATCCCCGCTGACCCGTTCCAAACCATTGACCAAAGTGGTGTTGGCGAGTTGATGGAGATGGCGGTGGTAAGGGGCCGTTCCACCAAACCTAATCTAAAAGTGGGCATTTGCGGCGAGCAGGGAGGAGACCCCGCATCGGTTGCCTTCTGCTTTAAACATGGACTTAACTACGTATCATGCTCTCCCTTCCGCGTGCCTATTGCCCGATTGGCAGCGGCACACGCTGCAATCAAGGCTGCGAAATAGGAAGACATCTTCTTGGTTAATATTTCACTTGTAGCCACCTGGAGAAAAAGAGGTCATATACTTGATACGTGGGTTTGTCGGTTGAGGTGTTTTCTAAAATCAACTCTTTTTCGATCAACGATTTGAGCAAGCGTCTTGAATTGGAGGGTGTACCGATTTCGTATTTTGCAATAAATCGTTGCGCAGTGACTTGTGATATTTGGTCTTCCTTGGCAACGGCAATCAAAAACTTCCATTGATTGGGAGTAAGAAGTTGCCGATATTGAAAAAAGAACGATTCGTTTTCCCTTAGGATATCTGCCATTGCTTGTTTTACAACATTGGTGTTTACCATATTATTCTTAGCTGAAAAAATGTAGTTACATAAATTCTGCGTGTAATACGTGTGAGACTTTGTCCAAGAAAGGATTAGAGATAGCGCCTCGTCATCAATCTGTTTTTTCCTGTTTTCAAAATGGTACTTAATAAACTTTTTGTACTCATCGTCATCAATCTTATCCAAATAGAGCAATCGTGTACTTCCAAAAAAAGGACGTTTGGCATGTAAAAACATCTCAGTCATCATTGACTTGTTGCTCCCGCAAAAAATAAATTGAATATTCTTTAACGGTTGAATATATGTCCTTAGCATGGCTTCGACGTTTTTTTCGGGATATACTCCAATCTGTTGGAACTCGTCAATAGCAATTAGAATCGGCACATTTTGCTCCTCCAAAAAGGTAAAAAGTCCCTGTAAGGTATAGACAATTTCATGAGAAGATTGAAATCCGATCTCTATTTGAGGAATTCCCGAATATGGATCAAAAGTAATGATCGGCCTTAATTTCTTTAACATATTCATAAACCTCTTTCCAATGGTGCTTTTTTCCGGAAATTTGATCAGGATCGCCTCTGCCATCAACTGAATAAAATCTTTTAAAGAGCGGGACGAATAGATGTCCACATATATGGGTTGAACCCGATTATTAGTTGAAAAATCTTCAAAAAAACGCAAGATTAATCCCGATTTTCCCATCTTTCTAGGAGATATTAGCGTGGTATTTGTGCCATTTTTTACGTTTCTGTGCAACGTGAATAGCTCGTTTTTTCTATCACAGAAAAACTCTTTTGATACGTATTCTTTTATAACAAAAGGATTTAAAACAGTATTCATGATCATAATTTTGACGTAAAGATAACAAATATTTTAAATCCAACTACCTGTTTTAGGTTATCTGTTTTAGGTTATCTGTTTTAGATACTATTTTATCCCAATCCCAAACCGCACCCCCATCATCATCACCCACCCCTCATACCCAAACGAGAAGGAACCTCTGTCAAAAGCCGGTTTACTCTTGTCCATAAATGGATAGCGGTACGACATACCCACAAACATATCAAAGAGAAACATATGTCTCGAAGGCACCTGATAACCAAAATAGAAATTTGTAGCCAACCGATTGATCGACTGGGTGAACATTCCTATGGTGTATCTGTATTCATGGTACGACAGACCATCCTCTACGTAATCGACCCACTTCCCCAAACCTCCGTAATAATCAATATTCAAAAGGGTGTATGACAACCCGCCGGCCGCATACAGAGATCTTTTGGGGTTAAGGAAATGTTTGTAGTTGACATCCAATCCGCCCCCTCTTAACTCAGAAAAGGGTTCGCGAAAATTATAGTAGTAATAATAGTCAGTGTCATAATTTCCGTCATAAAAATGATGGGATCTATCGGCATCTTTATCCCTTGTTGCCAAATAGAGCGTGGGGCCAAATTGAAGCCAGCCGGGGCCTTCTCCCAATCGCATCTCAAAATCGAAACGCCAACCATAGTTGATCCATTGAAAGGGTTGTAAGGCAATAGTGTATCTCTTTTGGGTTAACAAGTAACGCGGAGCAGGTATTTGCTCCTCAGACGTTTGCTCCTGTGCATAGATCGCCAAGAATCCTATCGAGAACAATAAAAGACAAAATCCTTTTCTCATGGAGTCTCCTTTTTTATCTCGATTTTACTCACAAACTTCAAACGATCGCCCGTGTAATCAAGTTGATACAACCCCTCTTGCGCCACCAAAATCAATAATCCATCCACCGGAATAACATCATACGACTCGCGAATATCGACTTCGTCAACATCGACTAAATCATCAACTTGCCTGATATTTAACGGGTCAGAAATATCAAACACCTTTAATCCCCTATCGCATACAAACAACTTGTTGCCATCAACACCCAGCCCCTTTGGACCATTCATAAATAATGTTCTTTTAAGGATGGGCTCAATGGGATTGGAGATGTCGTAAACATGTAGCACATTGTTGGGCGACCTGCCGCAATTGCTTGCCATTGTATTGAGTGTCACGTATGCATAGTTGTCTGACGCCACCACAGGATCGCAACTGCGGATATGGGTCACCTGCGACAAAAGCATGGGAAATCGCGGTTCGGAAATGTCATACACAAACATCCCGTTGCGCGAGCCTACAAAAAGCAGCGAATCCATAGGAAAGATCGTTTCGACCTCAAAACCAACCTTCATATCCCTCTCCGGATGGTATATTGGATTTGCGGCATCCTCAATATTAAAAAGTTTTAAACTGTCGATGGAGACGGTATAGAGCAAATCGCCCTTGATGGCAAAACGCGCCATGGAGCCTCCTTTGCCGTTGGCGCCCGAATCGCCGGGAGCGCCGGCTTCTTTCATACAAGAACACGTAAAAAGAGCAGCAATAATGAGATAACCTGATATTTTCATCACAATAGATTATTAACGGTTTGTTCTTTTCCACTCCACCAACACATATCCCTCCGGTCTGGAAAACCGAAAGTGAGAAAAATCGTCTGGAGGTAAAGGCTCCGGAAAAACGTTGCGGATGCGTTTGGTTATCTGTTTGTTATCCAAGTTAATACTCACTAAATCGACTGCATTGTCAAGGTAGAGGATATTCCCCTTTGCAGCCATATCTATACAACCGGGGGCAAAGATAAAACCTTCGTTCACCGGACGGGTTGGATTGGTGTTATTGATGATATGTACCCCTTTATATCGCTCATTCACATAAATATACGGAGCGTTGTAATAGATTTTCCCCGTCTGTATCATGTCACGCGCTCCGGGGATGTACCTTACGGAGTTTTCCAACGATTCGCGACTGATAAAAACGGGCGAATAGATGGGGCTTCCGCTCTCCGGCACAAAAGAGGTGCCGGCAAGGAGGGCAATGGTTAACAATAAAATAGTTCTTCTCATTGATTGATCGTATAAATTTATTTTTCTCGAACCGCCTTAAACTCCACGCCGTCGTACCATTTTGGAAAGTAGCCGTCGTTGGCAAGGCGCAAACCGATACCAAAGAAGAGATAAATATCTTGGAGTGAACCTGATACATTCCACCACTCGTGGTATTCATCAGTAGGCTGATGGTAGGTACTTGACGGATAGTACTTTTGTTGATGCTCTTTTGCTGCCTGAGGATCAACATAAAAGAATCCACCTTTGGCCAATACTACGGGAACTCCTGCTTTGGCAAACGGGAAATGGTCTGAGCGATAGTAGCCTCCGCCCGAATTGTCGTTGGAGAGGGTAACGGTGCGCCCTTGGGCCGCTGCCGTTTCAAACACATAACGATCTGTTTCGGATTGGTCGGGAGCAGAAAGAATCAGGTCGGTGGTTGTCATATTGTCTCCATAATTATCCATGTTGAGACATACTGCCGTCTTTTTCAAAGGAAAAAGAGGGTGTTGGGTGTAGTACTCCGATCCCAACAGACCTGACTCTTCGGCTGTTACAGCAAGAAATACAATGGTGCGCTCCGGACGTTGGGGTAACTCCTTAAATCGCCTGCCCAAGAGCATCAGGGCGGCAACGCCGGTGGCATTGTCGCTCGCCCCGTTATAAATACTGTCGCCTGCAACCGGTTGTCCAATGCCTAAATGATCCCAATGGGCGGAATAGATAACATACTCATCTTTAAGTGATGTACCGGGAAGGATGGCGGCAACGTTGGCAGATTCTCCTACCTCAATCTTGTTGATCGACTCGATGGTCGTTTTTAGGTTGAGGGGAAAGGATTTAAATCCCCTCTTTTTGGCAGCTGACACCGATTCATCCATTGAAACGCCCGCAGCGTCAAAGAGTTTTTGGGCCGATTCACCGGTGATCCAACCCTGATAAGGAACTAACTCTCTGTTACCTGACTCCGAAAAGAGGCTCAGACTGGAAGTAGCGCGCGAGTTTTGCACCACACTCCATCCGTAGGAAGCCGGCGCCGTATCGTGGATAATTAAAGCCGCGGCAGCGCCTTGTTTTCCGGCCTCTTCAAACTTATAGGGCCACCTTCCGTACCAAGTCATATTTTTGCCTCTAAAGAGATTATCGTCATAAAACCCCGGATCATTGACCAACATCACCACCACCTTGCCTTTTACATCAATGCCCGCATAATCGTCCCATCCATACTCCGGCGCACGAATCCCAAAACCCACAAATACAAAATCGGCCTTGTTGATCTTTATCTTCTCTTCTGCACGTAACGTCCAGATTACTATATCATCCCAATAACGCAACTTGACCGTTCCTTTTTTTCCGGTCACCGCCACTTCGTTATTTTTTATACGGGTCTCTACACCTATCAGCGGCACTTTTTGAAGAAAACCTTCACCTGCACCCGGCTCTAATCCCACATCTTTAAATCTTTGCACAATGTAATCGATGGTGGGGGCCTCATAGGAGGTAATCGGTTTTCTCCCGCCAAAAAAGTCGTCCGACAGTTCGCGGGTAACGGTACGGAAGAGGGTTTCGTCGTCCATTCCTTTGAGAGAAACAAACGTGGGTTGTGCCCATAACGGCAAATTCAGGGCTAAAATGGCCGCAGATGTGATGAGTACTCTTTTCATAAAAAAATAGATTGAGATTGATTCTTATTAAGCTATGCAAAGTTACAACAAATCTTTGGGATTAGGTAACGTTCTATTTTGTTATTTCAAAAAAGAATCTCAACTTTGCGGCCAATAATACAAAAACCAAATAAGGAACAAGCTATTACAATGAGCGCCACCATTCAGAACGATTATAGAAAAGGGGTAGTAACACAGGTTATCGGGCCTGTGGTGGACGTCCGTTTTGAACGCCACATTGACCAAAAACAGGAACTTCCCAAGATTCATGAAGCCATAGAGGTAAACCGCTCCGATACGCAAAAATTGATCTTAGAGGTGCAGCAACATATTGGAGAGAACACGGTACGCGCCATTGCCATGGACAGTACCGACGGGATCCGGCGCGGAATGGACGCATACTCAACCAATTCGGCGATTACCATGCCCACCGGCGAGCAGGTGAAGGGTCGGTTGATGAATGTGGTTGGCGATGTGATAGACGGTATGCGCCCTCTGAGCAGGGAGGGTGCGCTTCCGATTCATCGGGAACCGCCAAAATTTGACGAACTTAGCACCAAACGAGAGGTATTGTTTACTGGAATCAAGGTGATTGACCTGTTGGCGCCCTACTCAAAAGGGGGGAAGATTGGGCTGTTTGGCGGAGCAGGAGTGGGTAAAACGATTTTAATCATGGAATTGATCAATAACATTGCCAAAAAAAGTCATGGATTTTCTGTCTTTTCAGGCGTGGGAGAGCGGACGCGAGAGGGGAATGACCTGTTGCGGGAAATGATTGAAAGCGGGGTCATTAAATACGGAGAAGCGTTTAAAAAGAGTATGGAAGATGGGCACTGGGACTTATCTGAAATCGATTATGACGAAGTGGCCAAGTCACAGGCCACCTTAATCTTTGGACAGATGAACGAACCTCCGGGGGCACGCTCATCGGTCGCCTTGTCGGGACTTACCATTGCCGAATCGTTCCGCGACAGCGGCGGAGAGGAGGGGCAACGCGATATCCTCTTTTTTATCGACAATATATTCCGATTTTCTCAAGCAGGGTCCGAAGTTTCTGCCCTTTTGGGGCGTATGCCCTCTGCGGTGGGGTACCAACCCACCTTGGCTTCAGAAATGGGCGCCATGCAGGAGCGAATCACCTCCACCAAACATGGATCTATCACCTCTGTACAAGCAGTATATGTACCTGCGGACGACCTTACCGACCCCGCACCGGCCACCACTTTTTCGCACTTGGATGCCACCACCGTATTAAGCAGAAAGATTGCAGAGCTGGGCATCTATCCCGCCGTTGACCCTTTAGAGTCCTCCTCCCGCATCTTAGACCCCCTTGTGATTAGCGAAGAGCACTACCGGACTGCACAAAGAGTTACGCAAATCCTACAACGTAACAAAGAGCTACAAGATATTATCTCCATTTTGGGGATGGAAGAGCTGTCGGACGATGACCGCATTTTGGTAAACCGCGCCAGACGCATACAACGCTTTTTATCTCAGCCTTTTACAGTAGCAGAACAGTTTACCAACCTCAAAGGGGTAATGGTCGATATAGAAGATACGATTCGCGGATTTACCATGATTCTCAACGGAGAGGTGGACCGCCTTCCGGAGCAGGCATTTTTGAATGTGGGCACCATCGAAGATGCGATTAGTAAAGGAGATAAGATTTTGATAGAGATGGCCAAATAGATTAGCTATGAAACTGATTATGATCACCCCGCAAGAGTGCAACACCATCAACAATGTAGATATGGTTACGGTTCCCGGAAGTGAAGGGAGCTTTACTGTCCTTCGCGGGCACGCCTCGTTGGTATCGTCTCTCCATAAGGGAGTTGTTTTGTATGACGGGCAGCAAATAGCCATCAACGGAGGCGTTGTGGAAGTACATAATGATACCATCACCATCATTACTTAGATCATTAGCATCATGAGCGTTATATTCAACAAACTGCATCTGAAAATGTTTTTTCTTCTCTCCCTTGTCTATCTCTCCATCGGTGGATTGGGCGAGCTTATTTTTTACTTCCTCTTTCCCACCCACTTTTTCAAACTCTACTTCGTGATCATATTGTTCTATTGGATAGTAGGCATCACCACCAACTTCTTTTTGGACCGCACCTGCACCTCAAAAAATGACAAGTTGCTCACCATTTTTATGTTATCGCGTATGGTAAAGTTTTTTCTCACCATCGTTTTTCTTGCGGTAATGATAAAGGTTGTCTTTTCCAACAAAGATCAGATCGCTTTTGCCATTGCAGTAATGGCTAACTACGTGTTATACACCTCTCTTGAACTCTATATCTACTACCTCTACAACAAGCGGTCGATCCACAATGCTAAAGAACAGTAACATAATAAAGGTTATTTCTCTTTTGGTGATTTTGCCGTTTTTTACGACAGGGGTTGCCCGTGCGGAGGAGCTAAATGTCAAAGAGTTTATTTTGGAGCATTTAGCCGACAGTTACAGTTGGCACATTACCCGGTGGGGCGACAGGGAGATGGTTGTTCCCTTGCCTGTGATTGTAAGAAGCCGTGAGGGGGGATGGTCCCTTTTTCTCTCATCCAAACTTGACCACGGCGCTGAATACAAAGGCTTTTCCATATCGCAGGAAGGTGCGTATTCCGGGAAAGTTGTGGAGCGTAACGGTCGTGGAGAGGTGGTGCGCCCGATGATAGACATCTCCCTTACCAAGACCTCCGCTGCTCTTATCATCAACTCCATTATTCTATTATTGGTGATTTTACCCCTTGCCCGATGGTACAAAACAGGAACCATGAAACCGACAAAGGGTTTTTTGGGGGCAGTAGAGATGTTGTTGGTTGATATTCAGGACGAGGTAATTAAGGTGTGCGTGGGAGAAGACTACAGACGCTTTAGCCCTTACCTGCTAACCGCTTTTTTCTTTATTTTTGTCAATAATTTAATGGGATTGATTCCCTTTTTCCCGGGTGGCGCCAATGTGACGGGTAATATTGCCGTGACATTCTTTTTGGCCATCTGCACCTTTTTCACTGTCAATGTTTTTGGAAATAAGGCATATTGGAAAGAGATTCTTTGGCCGGACGTACCTGTATGGCTTAAAGTACCGGCACCCTTGATGCCGCTTATCGAAATTTTTGGCATATTCACTAAACCTTTTGCCTTAACAATTCGTCTCTTTGCCAACATTGTGGCAGGACACTCCATCATATTGGGACTCATCTGTATCATTTTTATCACCTCTTCGATGGGAGCCGGTATGAATACAGGGATGTCTGTCGTATCTATTATTTTTACCTGTTTTATGTTCTTTGTAGAACTCTTAGTTGCTTATATTCAAGCGTATGTGTTTACACTCCTCTCTTCGGTTTTTATTGGGTTGGCAAGGGCAAAACATGAAGCGCATGCACATTAAAAATCATATTAATCAAACATATCTAAATTTATTACACCATGTTACTTACATCACTTTTAGCAGCCACAGGCGACTTATCGCTTGGAACTTTGGGCGCTACCATCGGAGCGAGTCTTACGGCCATTGGTGCCGCTTATGGAATTGGGAAAATCGGTTCTACGGCTATGGAATCCATTGCCCGCCAACCCGAAGCGGCCAATCAAATACGTATGAGCATGATCATTGTTGCCGCTTTAATCGAAGGCGTTGCGCTTTTTGCGGTAGTTGTTTGCCTTCTTGCCTCTTCTTAAAAGCCGATTGTTATGTCGTTATTGGTTCCCGATACAGGGCTTTTGTTCTGGATGACCGTTTCGTTTGGTATCGTCTTCTTTATCCTTATTAAATTTGGATTTCCTGTGATTACCAAGGCGGTGGAAAAGCGACACGACTATATTGAGCACGCCCTTGAAGAGGCCCGTATGGCAGAAGAAAAAACGGCAGTATTGCATTCTCAGGCCCAAACCATCTTGCAAGATGCCCGAAGTGAACGAAATAAGATTATTGATCAGGCGCAGGACATCAAAACCAAAATGGTGAACGAAGCAAAGGAAGAGGCCGAAAGGGAGGCGCGCCATAGAATAGAGCGGGCGCAGGCAGAAATAGAGACGTCCAAACACCTCTCTATCATCAGCTTAAAGGATGAAATCACGGGAATATCTGTAAAGATTGCAGAAAAAGTGCTTGGCCAAGAGCTTGAGGATGATGAAAAACAGCTTGCCTTAATCCATCGCATCATGAACCGGGAAGTGGTTTCCAAAGTGTAACGTATGGACACAGGAACCATCACCAGGAGGTATGCCATGGCGCTTTGGATGTACGCAAAGAAAAACGGAGCGGAAGAGCAGGTCTATGCCCAAACAAAGCAGCTGTTCAATAGTTTTTCCCATTATCCATCTCTAAAACGGGTGTTATCGAACCGTTTGGTGAGCATAGAAAAGAAGGTGGAGGTGGTGGTCTTGGCTACCGGAAAAGAGCAGGATGTTTTTAAGAACTTTATTCGGTTGGTTTTGACCAACAAACGGGAATCCTATTTGCCCTCCATTTGCCTGAGCTATGAGACCATCTATCTAAGGGAGAAAAAGATACTAAAAGCAAAACTTGTTACGGCCATCCCATTGGACAGCAATTTGGAGCAGCGCTTTATCCAAAAATTAGAGCAACGCACGGGACACACCATTCAGATCAGCACACAAGTAAATCCGGATATTGTAGGAGGTTACGTGGTTACATTGGATTGTTGGCGCTTGGACGCCAGCGTCACCGGATATTTAAAACAAATCAAAGAACAATTGCTTCAAAAAGCTATAAATTATTAAGATAATGACGGAACATGTCAAAATAAGCGAAATCCCCGAAATTATTTTCAAAGCGTTGGAAGGGTTAGATCCCGACAAAACGTTGGAAGAGGTGGGAACGGTGGTGCAGGTGAGCGATGGCGTGGCGCGCATCTATGGCCTTGCCAATGCCGCTTCTAACGAATTGCTTGAGTTTGAAAACGGCATTAAAGCCGTGGTAATGAACTTAGAAGAGGATAATGTGGGCGCTGTGCTGCTTGGCCCTACCGATATGGTAAAGGAGTCCGATACGGTAAAACGAACCGGACGCATTGCCTCAATTATGGTGGGAGAAGGATTGGTAGGGCGTGTTGTTAACGCTCTGGGAGAGCCTGTTGACGGAGCCGGACCCATTACCGGAACCTGTCATCCCATGCCTTTGGAGCGAAAAGCGCCGGGCGTCATTTTTCGTCAACCCGTGAACGTTCCCATGCAAACGGGTATCAAAGCCATTGACGCCATGATACCCATCGGGCGCGGCCAACGGGAGTTGATCATTGGCGACCGCCAAACGGGAAAAACTTCGATTGCCACCGATACCATTATCAATCAGCGAAAAAACTATGAAGAGGGCAATCCGGTCTATTGCATTTATGTAGCCATTGGGCAAAAGGCATCTACCGTGGCCTCATTAGTCAATACGTTACGTGAAAAGGGGGCGATGGATTACACCATCGTGATTACGGCTTCTTCTTCTGATCCTGCTGCCATGCAATATTTTGCTCCATTTTCGGGAGCGGCTGCAGGGGAGTATTTTCGCGATACGGGTCGCCACGCTTTGGTGATTTACGACGATTTGTCCAAACAGGCGGTGGCTTATCGCGAAGTGTCGCTGATTTTGCGCCGTCCTTCGGGACGCGAGGCCTATCCGGGAGATATTTTTTACCTCCACTCCAGGCTATTGGAACGCGCTGCCAAAATCATTGAGCAGGATGAGATCGCCGCCAAGATGAACGACATTCCAACCTGCCTTTTGGACAAAGTGAAGGGGGGTGGTTCACTTACGGCGTTACCGATTATTGAGACGCAAGCCGGTGACGTATCGGCCTATATCCCTACCAACGTGATTTCTATTACCGATGGACAGATTTTTTTAGATACCGAACTCTTTCATCAGGGAAATCGTCCGGCCATCAATGTGGGAATCTCTGTTTCGAGGGTCGGGGGGAACGCTCAGGTAAAAGCAATGAAGAAAGTGGCAGGAACGTTAAAGATCGACTTGGCTCAATATCGTGAATTAGAAACTTTTACAAGGTTTGGCGGCGATATGGATGCGGTGACAGCCCAAGTGATCGACAAAGGGCGAAAAAATACCCGTCTGCTTATTCAACCTCCATATCGCCCAATGCCTGTGGGAGAGCAGATTGCAATTCTATACTGCGGAACGCATGGATTGCTCAAAGATGTGCCGCTGCAGAGAATCAATGACTTTGAAAGTCGCTTTTTAAACGCCTTACGAACAGAAGACGATTCAGGCGTGTTGGAGCAGTTAGAAAAAGGGATTATTAATTCAGAGATCGAATCAAAAATCAGAATTATTTCAGATTTAATCGTTCAACAATTTAAGGCTTAATCATTGATTCGCCATGGCGTCGTTAAAAGAGGTTAAATCGCGTATTTTATCGGTCGAAAGCACCAAGAAAATTACCGTTGCACGGCAAATGATCTCCTCTGCACGTCTTCGCTATTCGCAGGGCATCCTCGAAACAGTCATCTTGTATCAAAAAGAGTTGGAGGCGATTACTGCAAAATTGATTGATCCGCAAAATCCTTTGAATCATAAGATAGTAAATAACCGAGAAAAAGGTCGGATCGCCCTTGTGGTGATGTCGTCCAACAGCGGAATGTGCGGCTCGTTTAATGCAAAGATGATTAAAGAGGTCAACAACCTCTCTTCCCAATATCCCAATGATCAGATCGTTTTCATTCCTGTAGGCAAAAAAATCAGGGAGGCTTTATCCCGTATGGGATACCCCATTGTGACCAATGATGACGAATTGGCAGGAAAATTTTCTCTCTCTGCTTCGGCCGGCTTTGTGGATCAACTCATTAACCTGTTTTGCACCCAAGATATAAAAAAGGTATTGGTGGTCTATTATCACTATAAAAGCGCCGCTACCCAACTCATCACCACAGAACAACTTTTGCCGGTACTCCTGCCTGAGCCAAATCCGATAACTTTTGAAAATGAGGCAGATCTCTATATTTTTGAACCTTCGCGGGAGGCCATTCTTGCCGATATGCTGTCGTTGGTAATCAAATCAAGGTTCTACGTTGCCTTGGCCGATCAACACACCTCCGAGCATGGAGCCAGAACATTAGCCATGCAACTGGCGAGTGAGAACGCCAACGACCTTTTGGAGGAGTTGCGCCTGAGTTACAACAAACTACGACAGCAAAATATCACCTCTGAACTTTTAGACATTATTGGCGGATCGTTTGCGTGAAGTCGAGCAATTGGCTCATCTCCGCAGCAATCTCTTTTGCCTTTTTTCCCGCTTTGCTTGCAAAATCGATCTCTGTACCGGCATAGATAATGCTTCTTGAAACATTGACCAACGAGCCGCAATCACGATTCATCCCATATTTGGCCACCTCCGCCACGCCCCCACCCTGCGCGCCCACTCCTGGCACCAACAAGAAGTGCTCCGGAACCATGGCGCATTATTTCGTGGCCTACGGTAGGCTGATTTTGCGAGTGGGTATAACGGAGCTTGGTGTCTTTTGTATTAGATTAGTCGTATATTTGCATCACGTTTTTGCTTATGAACAATATCTTACAATACATCACCGATCTTAATAAAATTTTCCCCGTCTTGTTATGTCTTGTACAAACCAAAGTAATCTTATTCATATCTCTTATTCAAATACTTTTATAGCTTTATTAAAAAACAATGCAAAAATACAAAAAAAGTGTAATTTTGTACTTTGAATTTCAAGGCAAATGACAGAACAAAATCTAATAGAGTTGATTGATGAGTTGGTGAAGTCGCCAAAGGAAAACGAATATTTAGAGTTCAAACTCAATTTCCATTCTGTCGAAGAAATTGGTGAACAAATTTCGGCATTATCAAATACTGCCTGTCTCCAAAATCAAGCAAACGGCTATCTTGTGTTTGGGGTTGAAAATGAAACAAAAAAAATTATTGGTACAACTTTCAACGCAAAAACCCATAAAAAAGGAAACGAAGATTTGGAGCATTGGCTCGCAACACGCCTTAATCCGAGAATAGATTTTACCATTTATCAATTTGACTACGAGTGGGATAAGCATATTTCATTGTTCGTTATTCCTGCCATTCAAAGTCGCCCTGTCACTTTTTTAAACAAAGCCTATATTAGAGTGGGAAGCATTACGCGACAACTGTCGGATTTTGCTGAAAAAGAGCGTAAAATATGGAATACAGGCGACTATCTGTTAGAAAACGACATTGCAAAATCGGGACTATCCACTTCAGATATTGTTCGGCTGTTAAGTACCGAAACTTATTTTGAATTGTTGGAAATACCCTATCCGAGCAATCAAGAAGGAGTAATTAACAAGTTTTTGAGTGAGCAGCTTATTGTAAAACAGACAAAAAATTACGCTATTACCAAATTAGGAGCAATACTTTTTGCCAAAAATCTGAATGATTTCGACAGTTTGTCCCGAAAGTCGGTGCGGGTAATTGTTTATAAAGGGAAAGGAAAAAATGAAACCGTACGAGAACAAATTTTTACAAAAGGATATTGTGTCGGTTTCGACAGTATGTTGGAATGGATTAACGGGCAACTCCCTGCAAGTGAAGTGATAGGACAGGCAAAAAGAATAGACCAACGTGCTTACCCCAAAGTCTCTGTTCGTGAGCTTGTTGCAAACGCGATAATTCACCAAGATTTTGAGAAAAAGGGTTTTCCAATGGTAGAGATATTTTCAGATAGGGTGGCAATTTCAAATCCGGGACAGCCATTGATTGTACCTGAACGTTTTATCGACGAGTATGTTTCTCGCGACGAGAAAACAGCAGACCTTATGCGAAGGTCGCATTTTTGCGAAGAGAAAGGTAGCGGCGTGGATAAAGTCATTGCAAATAACGAAGCATACCATTTGCCGCCAATCAATATTTTGGTTGACGACTTGCGAACAACGGTAACGATTTATTCTTATCAAAAACTTTCAGAAATGAGCAGAAAGGACAAAATAAGCGCCTGTTATCAACACTGTTGCCTGCAATATATGCTCAACCAGAAAATGACAAATCAAACTTTGCGTGAACGGTTTGAAGTAGAAGAAAAGAACTATTCTACAATATCACGTATTATCAAAGAAACGATTCGAGTGGGAGCCATTAAAGAAGAAGATCCTGAAAACAAGGCAAAACGTTACACAAAATATTTGCCGTTTTGGGGTTAATCTAATGTGACTGTAATGTGATTGTTGAAGTGTATAAAAACTGAAATTATTGATAATCAAAAGTATTTAATGTGACTGTAATATAACAAAACCGCAAAATGAAAATATTCAACTAACTTCTTGTATGTTATCGTCAGAAGTGCCATATTAATGAAAAGTTTATATTGAAAATTGCGTAGCGGCAAGCAACCGACCCATCTCTTGGGCAATCTCTTCTGCTTTTTTCCCTGCTGTTTGCGCAAAATCTAAACCGTTGCCGGCATAGATAATATCTCTGGAAACATTGACCAACAGGCCACAATCACGATTCATCCCATATTTGGCCACCTCCGCCACGCCCCCACCCTGCGCGCCCACCCCGGGCACCAACAAGAAGTGCTCCGGAACCATGGCACGCACCTCTGCCAACAACTGCGGACGGGTGGCCCCCACCACAAACATCAGTTGCTCTTTGCTCCCTTTTGAGACGCACTTTTGGATCACGGCTTGATAAAGCGGCTTTCCGTTGGTTAGCGGTTGAAGTGCAAAGTCGGAGGCGGTATCGTTGGAGGTGATGGCCAATACAATTGACCATTTATCTTTGTAACTGAGGAAGGGGTCAATGGCATCCATGCCCATGTAGGGAGACAGGGTTACGGCATCAACATTCAATTCTTGGTAAAATGCTTTGGCGTAGCGATGTGCGGTGTTGCCAATGTCGCATCGTTTGGCATCTGCAATAATGAGGATGTTGGGGTGGTATTGGCGAATGTATCGGATGGTTTGGGTGAGCTGTTGCCAGCCGCTGGCGCCTTCCGCTTCGTAAAAAGCGGTATTGGGTTTGTAGGCGATTGCGTAGGGGGATGTGGCGTCAATGATTTCTTTATTAAATAGATAGATGGCGTCGGGTTTAGCTTGCAGGTGGAGGGGGAATAGACTACGGTCGGGGTCTAAACCTACGCAGAGGAATGATTGTTTGGAATGGATTTGGTGAACTATTTGGTTGAATGTCATGTTTCGCTGTCTTTTAATCGTTCGGCATTTTCGGCAATTTGCAACAGATCAATTACTTCTTGGATGGCTCCGTCCATAAAAACGGGGAGGTTGTACATGGTGTAGTTGATTCGGTGGTCGGTGACGCGGCTTTGGGGGTAGTTGTAGGTACGGATCTTGGCTGATCGGTCGCCGGTGGATACCATGGTTTTGCGTTTGGCAGAGATGTCGTTCAAGTACTTTTCGTACTCCATGTTGTAGAGGCGGGTGCGCAGCTCGGCTAAGGCTTTGTCGTAGTTCTTTAGTTGCGATTTTTCGTCCTGACACTGCACTACAATGCCGGTGGGGATGTGGGTGAGGCGAATGGCCGAATAGGTGGTGTTGACCGATTGTCCGCCGGGGCCGGAGGAACAAAAGGTGTCTTTGCGGATGTCTTTCTCGTTAAGCTCAATATCAAACTCATCGGCTTCGGGTAATATTGCTACGGAGGCGGCAGAGGTGTGTACCCTGCCCTGCGTTTCGGTTTGGGGGACGCGCTGGACGCGATGGACGCCGCTCTCATACTTCATTACTCCATAGACGCCTGTACCCATTATTTTGCAAATCACCTCTTTAAATCCGCCGGAAGTGCCTTCTGAGGTATTGGACATCTCCATCTTCCATCCGCGCCGCTCTGCAAACTTGGCATACATTCTAAAGAGGTCTCCGGCAAAAATCGATGCTTCATCTCCGCCGGTACCGGCGCGAATCTCCACTATTGCATTTTTAACGTCCTGAGGGTCTGCGGGAATCAGCAAAATTTTAATATCCTCCTCCAACTTGGGTATTGCCTCCTCCAAGAGAGATATCTCCTCTTTGGCCATCTCCCGCATCTCTTCGTCTTTTTCATCAGCCAATAACTCCTTGGCCGAATTGAGGTTATCCAACATCGACTTATACTTGTTTCCCGCTTCTACCAACGGCTCCAACTCGCGATACTCCTTGTTGAGTGTTACATAACGTTTCATATCAGAAACCACATCGGGTTGGGACAACTGTTCCGACAGGTTTTGGTATTTATCTCTAAGACCCAGCAGCTTATTTAATAAATTGTTGTCGCTCATAATCAATTTTGCCGCAAAGGTAGTAATTTGGCACAATTTATGGTATATTTGTGGTTGTTATAAAATATCAAACCATGAAAGCATCGGCATTTCTATTATCTCTGTTGATTACCACCTCTATGTTTGCCCAAAAAACCTACACCCAAGAGTGGAAGCAGATTGACAGTCTGTACCAACTCCAACAGCCTCAATCGGCACAAAAAATCATTGACATAATCTATCACGAAGCACAAGTGCAAAACAATGTGGCGCAATTTGTTAAAGCGCATCTATATCGTTCTGCATCCCAAAATTTATGGGAAGAAGAGGGCATTATTAAAGCCATTTTAGAGGCAAAGGAGGCCATAACAAAAGCAAAATCTCCCACAAGAAGCATTCTCCACTCCATTGCTGCCGACCTCTATTGGCGTTACTATACCCAAAACCGATGGCGTTTTAGCAACCGAACCGCCACAGAAACAGCATCAGATGATATACGTACGTGGGACTCGCCACAATTGATTGAGACGATTATTGCGCACCATCAAGCCGCTCTTTTGGTTCCTGAACCATTGCAAAAAACTGCCCTTGAGCCATTAAGCGCCATACTTCAACGGAGGGATATCTCCCAAAAGTATCGCCCTACCCTCTACGATTTATTGGCATTTCGCGCCATTGAGTTTTACAGCATGACTGAGGTGCAACTTCTTTATCCACAGGCTGCTATTTCTCTTTTGGAGGAAGTTGTAACCTTTCATTCAGCAGATGCCGATCCTACTGCTTTGATTGATGCCGAGTTACACCGCCTTGATTATTTGTACAAATCCGACGTCTCCCCACAAAAGGAGAACGACTATATAGAAGCGCTATCTGTTTTAAATGAGGACTATACCCACCATCCGTCTTCGACAGAGATGCTCTATCGTTTAGCTAAGGTGATCTCAACACAGGGGAAAAAGCTGGAGGCAATGAAGGTCATTGAAAAGGCGTTGGCAACTTTTCCGGATAGTTTTGGCGCCATCAATTGCCGCGCCCTCAAGGACGAAATCAAACGGCCTGAGTTAAGCATTACGGCTGACGATGCCACGCTTCCCAACAAACCCTTTCTATTGAGCATTCAATATAAAAATATTCCCACTCTTTTCTACAAGGTTATACCCATCTGTTTTAAAGAAGTCTTGGAATGGGTAGAAAAAGGGCGCAAACCGATTGACCTCTACTCCACTGCATACACAAAATCGATATTCGAAGGGGAGTGGACGTTGCCAAATATCGAAGATTATCAGACACATACCATTGAGATGGCACTGCCGGGAATGCGAGAAGGGCACTATATTATCTTAGCATCAACAAGTTCCGATTTTTCTAACTCCGATTTTCTCGTTTCTAAATCGATTTGGGCCACCCAACTCAGCTACGTATGGCAGGAAACCTCCGGAAAAAACACCCTCTTGGTTTTGGATCGCGAAACAGGGAAACCTGTTGGTGATGTAGAGGTTCAGGAGTATTACTCAGAATATGATGCAGGTGTACGAAAGTATGTTACCAAGTTTGGCAAAATAGTCCGCTCAAATGGCGAAGGAGTCGTCCATCTTCAGCCCCAAAACGGTTATCGTTCAATCAATTTTTATTTTACCTGTGGCAACGACCAATACGCCTCCGGAGAGGGCATCTATCTCTATAACAACAGTTCACAGGCACGTTCCACTATTTCCACCACATTTTTTGCCGACAGAGCCATATACCGTCCGGGGCAAACGATTTGGTTTAAAGGAGTTGTATTGGAATGGAACCATCAACAGCCCAAAATTCTGGAGAAACAGAGGCAGACAGTAACGCTGTACAACGTAAATCGAGAAAAAATTTCCGAAATGGAGGTGATAAGCAACGAGTTTGGCGCTTTTTCGGGCAGTTTTACCATTCCTTCGGACGGTTTGACGGGGTATATGCGTATAGAGGGAGAAAACGGCAGCCTCAATTTTAGGGTAGAGGAGTACAAACGTCCCAAATTTGAGGTGACCTTTACACCTGTGGCAGATTCCTACCGATTGGGCGATGAGGTGACGGTAACGGCCAAGGCGATGAATTATGCCGGTAACGCGGTGAGCGAGGCCAAAGTAAGCTATCGGGTTGTTCGTCAGGCGCTATTTCCTATGTGGCGTTGGTGGTGGGGACCCAGGCCCCTCTCCCCTGCGCAAGAAATAGTTACCGGCGAAACAACTACTCAAGCCGACGGGTCGTGCGACATATCATTTACAGCCATTCCCGATGTAAAAATCGACAAAAAAGAGAATCCGGTGTTTCATTTTACTGTTTATGTATCTGTAACCGATGTTAATGGAGAAACGCACGAAAATAATTACATGATTCCTGTGGGATACCAATCGCTGCTCCTCTCAACCAGTATCCCCGAAAAGATGAATTTAGACCAAACGGGTGACATTCAGGTTATTGCTACAAATCTCAACGATGCTCCTCAACCGGCACAGGGAACCATCACCATTTGGAAACTTCGCCACCCCGACCGCGTGATGCAGGAGCGGCGATGGGCCCGTCCCGACCAATTTTCGATGACTATGGAGGAGTTTATCAAAATGTTCCCGAATAATGTTTATGATAATGAAGACAATGTAGGAGAGTGGGAAAAAGAGAAGTTGGTGGCACATTTGTCGTTTGATACCAAAACCTCCCTGTCGTATCCCCTTCCCGACCTTAAAAAGTGGAAACCCGGAAAATATATGGTGGAGCTGAGATCAATAGATGCCTTTGGAGAGGCGGTGGAGAATAGCGCCATTTTTACCCTCTTTTCCGCTGTTCAACAGCGCGTTCCTGCTTTTGAACCTATATGGTTTCACCTGCTCAATCCTGTTGCTCAACCGGATGAAACGGTTAAAATATTGGTGGGAAGCGCCTACCCCAATGTGGAGGCTTTTTATGAAGTAGGAAAAGAGGGGAAACCGCTACGTAAGAGTGTCGTTCTCAACAACGAACAAAAAGTAATTGAGATTCCTGTTACCGAAAAAGATCGCGGCAATATTTCCGTACAGCTCTTTTTTGTAAAAGACAACCGTTCCTATAGCGCCGGAGCGACTGTTCGAGTGCCTTACGACAACAAACAATTGTCGTTTACATTTGCCTCTTATCGTGACAAATTACAGCCCGGACAAGAAGAGGAGTGGCACATTACGATAAAAGACAAGGCGGGAGACGCCGTTGCGGCAGAGCTATTGGCCTCCATGTATGATGCCTCTTTGGATGCATTTGTTCCGCACGCCTGGCGCTTTTTTCCCTGGCCAAACAATCAGTTGGGTACAGGATGGAGAACAGATGCCGCTTTTCGTAACAAAAATAGCACTCAATTGGTTTGGAGAGATGAGCGCACTTCATACGTAACACGATCTTACGACAAACTATTAGATGTCTCATATCTAATAAATAACACAGTTCTGAGTCGTACCTTCTTTTCTCCTGCTGCATCTGTGGTGATGACAGAAACAACATTAAACAAGGAGAGTGCGGTTGAGATAAGAGATTTTGTTGCCTTTTCAGGAGTCGATAAAAACGAAGTGACCGATGCCCCCATTGTGCAAATCCGTAGTAACTTTAACGAAACAGCCTTTTTTTACCCCCACCTCCGCACCAACGAAAAAGGAGAAACCGTTGTCCGTTTTACCATTCCGGAAGCCCTAACCCGCTGGAAGATGCAAGGATTGGCCTGGACACGCGATCTTCAAGTGGGAATCACCACCAAAGAGTTGGTAACCCAAAAAGAGTTGATGATTTTTACCAATCCGCCCCGATTTTTCCGCGAAAACGACACCCTTTGGTTTAGCGCCAAAGTGTCGAACCTGACTGACAAAGCATTGAATATAAATACAGAACTTCAATTCTTTGACGCGCTTACCATGAGACCGGTTTCTAAGGAGTTGTTATTGGAAAACGGGCAAAAAACAATAGAGGTGACAGCTAACGGCAATGAAGCCATTTCTTGGAAAATGCAGATTCCGAAAGGATTACAGGCCATCACCTACCGAATCACCGCCATTGGCAACACCTTTAGCGACGGTGAAGAGGGCGCCATTCCGGTGCTCACCAACCGTATGCTGGTGACCGAAAGCCTCCCTTTGCCCGTTCGCGGCAACCAAACCAAGTCGTTTACCTTTGATAAACTGCTTAATAACCAAAGTAGCACCCTAACCCACCACGCTTACACCTTGGAGTTTACAAGCAATCCGGCATGGAGCGCCATTCAGGCGTTGCCCTACATTATGGAGTATCCCTACGAATGTGTTGAACAAACGTTTAGCCGCTTCTATGCCAACTCCATTGCCACACACATCGCAAACAGCGACCCAAGAATCAAACAAATCTTTTCTGTTTGGCGTAACTATCAGCCCAACGCCTTGCAATCGAATTTAGAAAAGAACCAAGAGCTTAAAGCGCTGCTGATCGAAGAGACGCCTTGGGTGCGCGCCGCCCAAAACGAATCGGAGCAAAAACAACGAATCGCCCTCCTTTTTGACCTCAACAGAATGAGCAACGAGAAAACCTCTGCCCTGAGTAAAGTGGAACAAGCCCAACTTTCCAACGGCGGTTTTGCCTGGTTTAAAGGCGGCCCCGACAGTCGCTACATTACTCAGCACATTGTGGCCGGGTTGGGTCATCTGCAAAAGATGGGCATCTCTACCCAAAATATCGATAATATGCTAAAAAGAGCCATCGGATATTTGGACGCACGTATTACAGAAGAGTTTAACCAAGTCAAAGAAGATGCAACAAGGCGAAAAGCCGATTATACCAAAGAGAACCACCTCACCTATTTGGCCATACACTACCTCTACGCCCGTAGCTTCTTTACGCAGGCAACTCCCATCCCTCAACACGCCAAAGAGGCATTCAACTATTACGTCTCTCAGGCAAGCCTCTATTGGACTGCACAGAACAACTACCTCAAAGGAATGACTGCCTTAGCGTTACATCGCTTTGGAAATCAAAAGGCAGCGCAACTGATTATGAAGTCTCTTAGCGAAACCGCATTACGCAGCAACGAGATGGGGATGTATTGGAAAAGCAACCCAATCGGCTGGTGGTGGTACCAAGCCCCCGTTGAGACGCACGCTTTGATGATCGAAGCCTATCACGAAGTACTCAACGACCAAAAATCGGTCGATGAGCTTAAAGTATGGCTACTCAAACAAAAGCAGACCCAAGACTGGAAAACGACCAAAGCCACGTCTGAGGCCATCTATGCCCTCCTGCTCACCGGAAGCGACTTATTGGCAAGCGAAACATTGTGTCAGGTCAGCGTTGGAGATCAAACTATTGACCCAAATACATTTGAGGAAGGCAACCGTCCGCAGGCCGGTACCGGTTACTTTAAAACATCTTGGAGAGGAGAAGAAGTGAAGCCCGATATGGGTCAAATCACGGTTTCCAATCCAAATCCCGTTGTTGCTTGGGGCGCAGCCTATTGGCAATATTTTGAGCAATTGGACAAAATCGAATCGGCAGAGACGGGCGTCTCCATAAAAAAGCAACTCTTTGTAAAGAGCAATACTTCAAATGGCCCTGTGCTTAAAGAGATTACATCAGATTTGCCTATTATAGTGGGCGATAAAGTGACGGTACGCCTTGAAATCTGCGCCGACCGCGATATGGAGTATGTGCACCTCAAAGATCAACGTGCCTCCGCCTTTGAGCCTGTCAATGTGTTGTCGGGCTACAGGTGGCAAGACGGCCTTGGTTACTACGAATCGACCCGTGACGCCGCCACCAACTTCTTTATATCCTATTTACCCAAAGGAACTTATGTTTTTGAGTACGACCTTTTTGCAACGCAGCAAGGAGAATTTTCAAACGGCGTGACCACGCTGCAATGTATGTACGCACCGGAGTTTTCCACCCATAGCGAAGGGATCAGAGTGCGGGTAACTCAGTAATTTGTCAATTTTTGGACAGTTTCTCTAATTGAACTTATACGCAGCTTTTCGCATATCGGCGTGAGACCTAAAAGGTTTTGGCGGATGTAAATACCTCTCCAAGAACTTATGGATGGTAAACCTCACTTGGGTGTTGGCTCCGCCGTCAATTCTGTCAAAACTATGTCCGCCGGGAAATGCTTCAAATACCTTGTATTCAAACGATTTGTTATGAGTTTTAAGTGAGTCGATCATCAGCAGCACCTCCTCTACATACACATCGTCGTCAATGGTATTGGTGTGGATAAGAAGCGGTTTGCGGAGGTCTTTGGCGTATGTGGAGGGAGATCTTCTTTTGTACTCCTCCGGATTGTCTTCAATTGATTCACCAATATGGTGACTTGCCGTAAAATATGCAGAATAACTATCTCCATGCGAGGCCAATCGATTCTCCAAATCGCTCACCGGAACGCCCGCAAATGCGCAATTATATTTGTCCGGATACCGGAGAATATGCATCAGGGAGATCATGCCGCCATGGCTCCATCCCACAATTCCCACACGTGACGAATCTACAATTGAGTAATTTTCAACCATATAGTCGCGGCTGGTTAGAACGTCCTCGTTCTCCAATCCGCCATAATCGATATTTTCATAGACACCTCTTCCATATCCGGTGCTGCCCCGATACTCAGCAGAGACCACAATGTACTCCTGTGAAATCAACTCTCGCACAATGTGGGCGTAAAAGGTAGAGAAATCTGCATGTATGCCGCTATGTGGCAAAACAATCAGCGGATATTTTTTATTTGTCTCCACAGATTTGGGAACAAATACGTAACACCAGAACTGGAGCGGGTTTGCGGCAAAATTGTCGTCCGGATCTTTTGGTTTCCACCTTGGCGGACCGGCGAGCCTCACCTTGTCCACGTAGGAGATGTCTCCCAACATTTGGTGCCACATCAGGTCGTCCACATTTTTAATAATCTCGTCAAAAGTGTGGTTGAACCCCTCTATGGTACGTTTAAGAGATTTTACTTCGTTAAGAAGCTGTTCCTCAGCAGTATTCTGACAAAAGAGACTAAATGAGTTTAGAGTCACTAATGTTGTGGTAATGAGTAAAGCCTTGATTGTTGTTTTCATTCTTTTGTGTGTGTTGATTTTTGACAAAGTTTGAAAAAAAATATTTATCTTTACAAAAATATATCAAATCAATGAAAAAAAACTTCCTTTGTTTATTGGTATTTACCGGAGTACTCTTTGCCTCATGTTTGCCAAAGAACAACTTAACTCCGGGAATCTGGAGGGCTACTCTTCTTACTGAACACTCCGTTGAGATTCCCTTTACCTTTGATTTACGGTTGACACCAACCGACACGGTGATCTACATTATAACGGGAAGCGACCGCTACAAGGTGACCGACATTTGTATGGTTGGTGACTCAATGTTTATTAACCTGCCCTTATTTAGCGCTAAATTTGCCTTGCTTTTGGAAGGAGGTAAACTCAAAGGCGATTTTATCCGCTCCTCCTATACCATGCCGGTTGTGATGGTTCCCGGAGAGGCCAATCGCTTTAATGTTACCACAGGAGACGCCTCCATTGCCGTTGGCCGATGGTTAGTCACACTTAACACATCTAATGGAACGCGGGAGATTATTGGAGAATTTGAGGAGCATGGGGGAAAGGTGACGGGTTCTTTTTTGACGCCCACCGGAGATTATCGTTTTTTTGAGGGAGTGGTCAGCAACAACAATCAATTGATGATCTCCTCTTTTGACGGCAGTTTTGTTCGTCTTTTTTTAGCTGATATTAACGGCAACAAATTAGAAAACGTAAAGATGTACTCCGGCAGCAGCGGGCTTGAAGAGGGAGTCGGCATTAAAAAACCCGATGCTGAGCTTCCTGACGCTTATTCGGTTACAGGTCTAAAAAAGGGGTATAACTCCTTGGGATTCTCCTTCCCAAATATGAAGGGTTTGCCTGTCAGCCTAAGGGACGAGTCTTTTGTTGATAAAGTGGTTGTCCTTCAAATCAGTGGCTCATGGTGTCCAAATTGCCTTGACGAAAGTCGCTTTTTGATGGAGATGTACCGCAAGTATGCGCCAAAAGTAGAGATGCTTTGCCTTGCTTTTGAGCGTGTTACCGATTTTGAGGAGGCCAAGCAAGAGGCAATGAAATTGGTGCAGACTGCAGGTATCGAATACGATGTACTGATTACGGGCCACAACACATCTGCCGTCCAAACCGCCCTTCCCGAATTGGACAACTTTAAGTCCTTCCCCACCACCATTATAATAGACAAGAAAGGAGAAGTGAGGCAAATCCATTCCGGTTTTTCAGGCCCTGGAACGGGCATCCACTACCAAATCTTTGTAAAAGAATTTGAGGAGTTTATCCAAAAATTATTGGCGGAATAACGTTATTCGTATTGGGCCAATATATCCTTTAGTTGCGACGCTTCCACACGCCCATACACCTTATCGCCAATCTGCATTACCGGCGCCAATCCACAGGCACCTACGCAACGCAGGCAGTCCAACGAAAATTTTCCGTCTGTGGAAACGCCTCCCACTTTTATCTCCAATTCGCGCATTAACGCATCCACAACCTTTTCGGCACCACGTACATAGCACGCAGTGCCCATACATACGGATATGGGGTAACGCCCTTTGGGCGTCATGGTAAAGAAGGAGTAGAAGGTGACCACGCCATACACCTTGGCCACCGATATGTTCAAATATTTGGCCACTTCTCGCTGTACCTCCTCGGGCAGGTAGCCAAAAGCTCCCTGCGTTTTGTGCAGTACGTTAATCAGTTCGCCGGGTTCGTTGTGAAAAGAGGCGCAAATCTCCTTAATGGTATTTTTGTGACACTCCTGAAGTGTAAATGTACTCATAACTTTATGCTTGGTAAAAATTAGATTTTATTTTTTTCGAAGTAGTGGGTGTGCAGCAAGTGGTGCGCTTTTTCACTCATTGGTTTTCCTAAAAACTCCTCATACAACTTGGTAATGTAGGGATTTTCGTGCGATTTTCTGATCGGCTTGGCGGCGTCTTCTCGGTAAATGGCCTCAAAACGTGCCTCGATCACCTTGGAATTCCCGTGATGCAAGGGCTGACCGGCACCACCGATACATCCGCCCGGACACGCCATAATCTCAATGGCATGGAAATTATACATACCTGCGCGAATGCCGTCCAACAACTTGCGGGCGTTACCCAAACCGTGGGCAATGCCAATGTGGATGGCGGTGCCGTTAAAGTCGATAGAGGCGGTACGGATGCCGTCCAAACCACGCAGTTCGTGGAAATCGATCCGACTCAACTTTTTATCCGTAAACAACTCGAATGCAGTACGTACCGCGGCCTCAATTACCCCTCCGGTAGCGCCAAAAATAACGGCGGCTCCTGTCGATTCTCCCAAAGGATGGTCAAAATCTTCGTCAGGAAGGGAGGCAAAGTCGATGTTGGCCTGTTTGATAAGGGCGGCCAACTCGCGGGTGGAGATCGAAAAATCTACATCGGGATTGTTCTTCACCTTGAATTCATCGCGCTGACAGTCGTACTTCTTTGCCAAACATGGCATTACAGATACTACCACCATCTCTTCGCGTTTAATCCCCATTTTATCGGCCAAATAGGTCTTGGCTACAGAGCCAAACATTTGTTGCGGAGAGCGCGCAGTAGATGGCACATCCAACATATCTGGATAGTTGGTTTCAAAGAAGTTAACCCATGCAGGGCAGCAAGAGGTCAAAATAGGCAGCTTGGCAGTTTTGTCGCCTTTAAGGAAGCGGCCAATCCGATCTAACAATTCGGTGCCCTCCTCCATAATGGTGAGGTCGGCGGCAAAGTCGGTGTCAAATACCTTGTCAAAACCCAGGTGGCGCAACGCGGCGGCCATTTTTCCGGTAACCAAAGTGCCCGGCTCTAAGCCAAACTCCTCTCCCAAAGCTGCCCGTACAGCAGGGGCAGTTTGTACAACCACCGTTTTGTTGGGATCGCCCAAAGCGAGAATCACCTTGGAGGTGTGATCGACTTCTGTCAACGCACCTGTGGGACAAACGGCTACGCACTGTCCGCAAAAGGTGCAGGGAGAATCAATAATGTCCTGCTCAAAGGCGGGAGCCACCACAGAATGAAATCCGCGATTGATGGCGCTTAATGCCCCAACCGATTGGACGTCGTTGCAGATAGATTCGCAACGGCGGCACATTACGCACTTATCCATGTCGCGGAGAAGCGATGGGGAAGCATCTTTGCGATAAGTAGATATCTCGGCGTTCTCCACGCTGTGCACCTCTCTGATGCCAAAACGTACCGCTAAATCCTGCAGGTCGCATCGGCCCGATTTGGGACAGATCAAACAATCTTTGGGGTGGTCGGACAAAATTAGTTCCAACACCGTTTTACGGGCATTTAAAACTCTTAACGTATTGGTTCTCACCACCATTCCCGACATACAAGTCGTGCAGCAGGCAGGAGCTAAATTGCGGCGCCCTTCCACTTCAACCACGCATATCCGGCATCCGCCGGGTTTATTCTCGATATTCAGGTGCTCTAAATTCATGTAACAAAGCGTGGGAATATTGATCCCTATCTGCTTGGCTGCCTGAAGAATCGTTGCGCCCTTTTCCACTTCTACGGACGCATTGTCTATAATCAATGATATTTTTTCCATACTCTATATCTTTATTGAATGTTGATGGCGTTAAACTTACATTTGTCGTAGCACGCTCCGCAACGGATGCACTTCTCTTGGTCAATCAGATGTATCTGACGTTTTTCTCCCTGAATGGCGGTGGCCGGACAGGCACGCGCACAAGCGGTACAACCGGTACATTTATCGGGAATGATCAAGTACTGTTTTAGCGCTTTGCATCGTCCGGCAGGGCATTTGCGCTCCCGCACGTGCACCAAGTACTCATCGTAAAAGTGTTCCAATGTGGAGAGTACGGGATTGGGAGAGGTTTGACCCAGACCGCACAAAGCGGTATCCTTGATTACCAAACTCCTGTTTTTCAATTGTTCTAAATCGTCATCGGTACCTTTTCCATCGCAAATCTTTTTGAGCATCTCGTAAAGGCGTTTGTTGCCAATCCTACAAGGCGCACATTTTCCACACGACTCTTCTACGGTAAAGTCGAGATAGAATTTTGCCACCGATACCATACAGTCGTCCTCATCCATCACAATCATCCCACCGGAACCCATCATCGAGCCTGCGGCAATGAGGTTGTCAAAATCGATGGGGGTATCTAAGTGCTTTTCTGTCAAACATCCACCCGAAGGACCTCCTGTTTGTACCGCTTTAAACTTTTTATCGTTCCTGATGCCTCCGCCAATCTCAAAGATCACCTCTCTAAGGGTAATTCCCATGGGCACCTCCACCAAACCCACATTGTTCACCTTGCCGGCCAAAGCAAACACTTTGGTTCCTTTGGAGCGCTCCGTGCCAATGCCCGAAAACCACTCAGCGCCCTTTAGAAATACCACCGGAACGTTGGCAAAAGTCTCTACATTGTTGACGTTGGTTGGCTTGCCCAAATAACCCGATTCGGCGGGGAAGGGTGGTTTTACGGTGGGTTCGCCACGATGCCCCTCCATAGAGTGGATCAACGCCGTCTCCTCGCCACACACAAAAGCGCCGGCGCCGTACCGAAGTTCAATATCAAAGCCAAAACCGGAACCCAATATATCGTTGCCCAAAAAGCCGTAGTCTCTTGCCTGGTTAATAGCACCTTGCAAACGTTGAATGGCCAATGGATACTCTGCGCGAATGTAAACCAAACCTTTAGAAGCGCCAATGCAATAGCCGCATATCACCATCGCTTCGATTACCGAATTGGGGTCGCCCTCCAAAAT
>JAITFU010000144.1 GCA_031281125.1 Prevotellaceae bacterium
GTAGGAAGCAAAGTCTCCACCGAACCGATCCTCAATGCGGTACATCAAGCTGTTGAAGCACTTAACGATTAGTTATCAATTTTTAAAGCCATGGATAACACCTATAAAAAAATTCACCAATCTTCCATAGTGGTCGATTTACATAACGACTATTTAGAGGAGCGGGTGCATCACCCCGAACATCGCTTATTCTCTAACTCCAAGCACCATACCGATCTGACACGTTTAAAGGCCGGCGGTGTAAATGTGCAATTTTTTGTAATCTGGACTCGTCCCGACGAACACGATGACCATTTTTCACGGGCTATGGAACTTATAGAACTGCTCGAATCCGACGTAGCAGAGTGTAATGGAGAAATTGAATTTGCCCGCAATTACAACGATATTATTTCTGTTGTAAACAGAGAGAAAATCGCGGCGGTTCTTTGTTTAGAAGGCGGACAACTGATTGGCAACAGTATAGACAATATCGACAATTTTTATGAACGCGGAATGCGGTACCTGACTCTAGCCTGGAACTACGGCACAGAGTGGTGCGGAGGAGCAAAAGATGAAGATGATAAAGGATTATCGCCGTTTGGCAAAGAGGTGATAGATCGTTTAATAAAGTTGGGTGTTATGATTGATGTATCGCACGTGAATGAAAAATCGTTGCAAGATATTCTTGACTACACAGATGCCACCGTTATTGCCACCCATTCCGGTGCATACAACGTTTGTAACCACAAACGCAACTTGAGCGATGAACACATTAAGGAGATCGCCCGCCGCGGCGGAGTAATTGGCTCCGTTTTTTACCCCTCTTTTCTCAACGGCACCGATCAGGCTACCATCGCAGACGTGGTGGCGCACATCAACTACATACGCAAGCTCACAGGCAGCGTCGATCACATATCACTTGGCTCCGACTATGACGGAATAGACCTAGTCCCTAAAGGGTTAGAGAACGTATCAAAGTTCCCAAACCTCACAAAAGCGCTTTATGAAGAGGGTTATTCAGCAGACGAAATCTCCAAAATACTTGGATTAAATGCGTTGAGGGTTTTTATGACGATTTGTGGTTAAGCCGCTATCGATATTTTGAATCTAACATCACCTTAAACTCCTTACTTCCAGCTAACTCCGCACCATCTAAACCACTCTTGGGGCTATATTTTCCCGCAGGCAGGTCTTTAAATGTATAGGCATTGCAAGCTCTTGCCACATCAACATATTTAGTAGCAGCTGTGTTGATTGCAGATGCAGTCAAATCAATCACCACACCCAATAACCCCTTAGTTCCGGTCGAAACAGAAGCATTATACGTAACATCTCCTATTCTAGAATAGACAACCTCGCCCGTTTTGATCGATTTAATGATGTATTCTACTTGTACGTACACTTTTGCCGCAATTCCGGACTTGTCCCACTTGTTGATAACCGTAAACACTGCCAAATCGGCCCCAAACACCTCTCCAAACTTTGTTAAGGAGGAGTTTAAAAACAATTCAGAGTCGTAGGCGCTCTCCCTTTTTAAGATTTCCATGGAGAGGAAGGGTGGAATTACGTAATAACCGGCATCATTGATGGGTATATTTAATGTCGAATGAAAATACTCTTTTGCCTCCACATTGGTACTTCTGTTGATGGGCGGCATAAGTAGAATGGTCAATGGTTTTTCTTCGTATAGACCTTTGTAGGCAACTGATTTGGATATCTGGGTTGTTCCGCAGCTTGATAAAAAGAGCGCGGCAACGATCGTAAAAAATAAAAACTTTTTCATTCTTCAATCATTTTTAAGATTCTACTTACAAAGGGCGCAGATTCAGGATACAAGTCGATCTCTTTTAAAAGCATCGCTTTAGCCTCTTTGGTTTTGCCCTCTTGAAGCAAAATAAATCCATAATCGGCAAATATTCCCGGAGGCGCAACCATACGCGATCCTCTTTGTTTTTCGATGATTTGGTTAAACGTAGCAATTAACTCTTTGGTTGCCTTTTCATCGCTGTTTTTTAGATAGTTATAGCTTGTTATTTCATACTGTCCCCATGTGTAAAGGGGTTTTGTGGTGACGCACGAAACAAGTAATAGTGCGTCTACGGTGAAAATAATTAGTCTTTTCATGGCAGATTGATTTTTTTTGTCTCTTGAATCGATATAAAGATTTGACTCTTATATACTTCTCGATCGCGGTAAAAAACGGTAACGATATGTGTTCCGGTAGGTATCGCATACACTTTGCTCTTGGTATTTGATTGTTTGTTTACCGTTGCTTTAAAAGCAATCTGATTATCAAGAACTACGTCCACTCCTCCCGAATAGTTGCTTGGATTTCCAATAATTTCCAAAAAGGCATCGTTTTCTATACCTGAAGAGGTTGACCTTGTGGTTCCACAACTACTCAAAAAGAGTACTCCAATGGCGATGGCAAAAAATAGTCTTTTCATTACTTTATCTCCCGTATAAAATAGTTATTTAAATTGTTCCAATCGATCTCTTGTCCCGAATAGGTTACCAAAGAATACTCATTTTGGGGATTGTCGCCACCTGTATAGTCAACAACCACTGTACCAACAAACTTACCCGGCAACTCCATCATCATACCTGTCTGGGGATTTTTCACGCTCTTCCCTTTTTCTATCACTTCTAAGACTACGCCTGCATTTAACCCTTGGCTTTTTCCGCCCGAGATAATGATTGCATCTTGATCAACCGATAGAAAATAGGACTTCCAAGGCCTGTCCATACAGTTATTGATGATGTTTTCTACCAATTTTGATATGGCTGCCGAAATGGCTCTATCGCTCAAAGTGGCATCAAAATCTGTTTGCTGACCTAAACCCATGACGCTTTTATTGGTTGTTTCTGCCTCACCTTTAGCCTCTTCGGAATAGATGATCTGTCCGGTAGAGACATCAACCAATCTAACGCTCACGCCCGCCTGAACGATTTGGGTTTTACTCCTTGAAAAGGCCCTGACATCCCCAACGTTTTTTCTCCCAAACTCAGTTATCGACCCTATAATCAAGTAGTCTGCTCCAACGGTTTGAAATTGCTCACCCCCATTAATGTTAAGTTCTTCCCAAATTTTGTCCAAATCTTGTCTTTCCAAAAGTATAAATTTATTGGTTGCCGCCAGCCTTGTTGACAAAATATCGACTGCCTGTTTGCCCATAGGATCGTTATCTTTGTCGTAAAAAATGCCCTTTGCGTATTGTGTTTCGTTAGAAAAACGGGCAATGGCCACCGTTCGTTTTAAACCTCGCTCCTCATTTTGCACTTCTTGTACAGGACTTTGTGTCCTCACTACCCTCCGCTGTGCAGTAGCGGTGCAGAAAAGCAAAAATGCTGTAACGGTACATGTAAATGTTATTAGTGATCTTCTCATATAGTGTTGTATTAGATAATTTTTGCAAATATATAAAAAATTGTAATAGTTGTGGTTACACCTCCAGCATTGTATATTTCCGACTTCCCAACCCAATCTTCTCCGCATGGTCAAGCCCTGCCTCCCAATCCACATTGGGGAAAAGATGCCTAAACTTGTCTTCTTGAGAGTATGGGTGACTCCCGTCTTTGTTAATGATACATCCTGTTTGGGCAGAAGCCTTTGTCACCAAGTCGGCACAAGCTTGGTCAAGGGCCACCGGATCAAAGGAAGCGGCCATACCAATGTTGGGTACAATGGCCATATCGTTATTCCCCCAGCAGTCGCAGTTGGGCGACACATCCATAATAAAACTGATGTGAAAATGGGGTTTCCCCTCAACAATCGCTTTGGTGTATTCGGCAATTTTGGCAAAGAGCATATCGGTAGAGCTGTCCCAAACCACTTGAGCGGCATCAAACTGACAAACAGCAATGCACTGACCGCAACCCACGCACTTAGACTTATCGATTGCAGCTATCTTGTCGTAATCTAAGGTGATGGCGTTATGGCGGCAGTACTTGGCGCACATTTTGCAGCCGGTACAGTTTTTACGGTTAATGCGGGGGGCAGAGGTGGAGTGGAGGTCTAACTTTCCGCCTACTGAAGCGGCGCCCATACCCAAATTTTTTAGCGCACCGCCAAATCCTGTCTGTTCGTGTCCCTTAAAGTGGTTCATACTTAGAATGATGTCGGCGTTTGCTACAGCACTGCCGATTTTGGCAGTTTGGCAGTAGGTGGGAACATTTGCCTTTACCTGCATGGAAATCTCTTCGGTTCCCTTAAGCCCGTCAGCAATAATGACGGGTGCAAGTACGCCAATGGGGTTAAAGCCGTTTTCAAAGGCAGAAAAAATATGATCAACGGCATTGGAGCGTCCGCCGCTGTATAGTGTATTTGCATCAGTAAGAAATACTTTGGCTTCTTTTGATTGCAAAAACTTTACCATCGAAAACACGTAGTTGTGGCGGATAAATGCAAGGTTTCCCGGCTCTCCAAAGTGGAGTTTGACTGCGGTAAACTTGTGGGCAAAATCAATCTGTTCAATACCGGCGGCCTTAATCAGACTAATCATCTTCTGTTGCAGGTTGTTGCCGGGAGTAGTGCGGAGGTTGGTAAAAAAGACGTTGGACATAATAACAGAGAATTGAGTATTAAATTTGCCCAAAGGTAATAATTATTCAAAAGCGCGTGCAACGGAACGATCTAAGGTTCCAAAAGCAGCGGCAGGGTCAAATGCTTTAATGGCTTTAAGCAGGTCAATCCGTGTAGCGTCAATCAGCTCTACATAACTTGGAATATTGGTATCTCGGTAGCGGCAACGCCCCACGCCATAATGCAGGTTGTCTAAAGTTCCCGTAACATTTACCCCAATTTTAAAGGGAATGGGAGAACGAAGCACAGAGATATGGTAGTTAAAGCTCATGTCAAGCTGGTGAATGCCGCTGACGGCAGCTCGGTAGCGATCCATCTCAATAATAAAAGGAAAGACTTCGATACGGTTGTCGCGAATCAATAAGTCAACGGCAATTTGGTCAATGAGGTTACGGCTTTTGTTCTTGAACTGAAGCATTCTGGAGATTTCTGTAAAGGTCTCTCCATCTAAGAGTACCATATTACTTCCCTGAATGCGGCAGGCAGCTTTAAGGGTAGGTAATAGGATGTTCATCTCTGTGTCCAAAGCGGTTGTGGCGGAGATACTGCAATTGACCACACCTTCAAAGGAGCGGAGCATGGGTGCCAAAGTATCGATCGAAGGGAGCAAGGCGATGAGGCGATCAACCTGTACAGCCTTCATTTCTAAATCAAAACCCGCAGTTATGTCGCTCCTGCTTCGGGTGGCATACAAAGCCGACATTTTAAAGTCGCCGATGGACGAAGATGCTTCTAAATCGTTAATTTGAAGTGTTCTACTACGAGATGTGAGAGAGCCGGAGAGGTCCGTCAGGTGTTCATTGGCATAATTGACGTGCTCCGAAAAAAGCTTGAGGTCGAGGTTCAGGTTGGAGGGAATAATCATTAGACTGCCTGCATCCTCTAACTCCTTAACTACCTCACCGGTACTTGCGTAGATAGAACCGGCGTTGGCGGCAAATATCAGTTCATTCAGATCAAGAGTGTCGGTACGGATAAAGCCGCTCACCCCAAGAGATCCTCGTCCCAAGAGTACTTGGCGGATATTGGAGATTTTTCCCGTCACCTCAATCTGAGAACGACCGGCCATAATCTTTGTTTGCATAAGCCTGAATTCCTGAGAATTAAACTCAATATCCGTATCTTCCAAGGAGACAGGCAAAGGAAAATAGGGGGTCGATAGAGCGCCTCCTGCTGCTTCCACCGTCCCATCAAACTGCCACTTCCTGAGCAAACCTTTGGTCTCTTCATCCATTTCAAAGTCAATATTTTCAGAAGCAAAGTCATCGGCCTCTCTTGTCGAAACCCGCTGTTGTCGGGTGCGCACCGAATCTGACTGTTGCGGATAACGTGGCGTTGCAGGCCGATTGAATCGAGCTTGTTGAAGATGGGTGGCTCGCAAGGCAATACGCGGTGAGACAAGTTGATACTGGTTCTCCAAATCGTTCATTTGGAAAAACTGAGCCATTAGTTGGGTGGCGACAACCGGAATAGAGGGATCGTGCGTTGCGGGCATAAGGCTAAAGTTGACGGCTCCGGAATCGAGTTTAATACGCATTGAATCTGCAGTTTGAAACGACAGATGTCTCGCTTCAAGAGCGCCGTTCAAAGGATGGATTATAGTGGTGTCGCCATCAAATGCGCCGGCGGTACTGCGTGCTGAGAGTCGAGCGCCTCCCAAAGTGAGGCGAAACTGTTGCTTGTACCTTACATTGGCGCTGTCGGCCCTAAATGAGAGGCGAACAATTTGGGTTCCCTGTTCGATGATGGTGTCGCGTTGGTTTTGGTTAGACCCAAGAGAGAGATGGGCGCCACGAGCCATTAAAAATAGGGTATCTTTGGGAATACGAAGCATCAGGCGCTCGGCATCCACCCTTCCGCGTAAGGAAGAAGCGTTTATATCTCCTCGCAAAAGGTTGCTTAATAGGAATTTGGCAGAAGCATCCACCACAAGGGCACCGCGAGCAACAACATCTTTGGGGAGAGAAAAAAGGCGGTAGAGGGTATCTAATTGAATATTCCCCTGAATATTTATATCTATGTTGGGATCTCCGGAAGGGTCACGAATAATCCCCTTGGCGTGCAGCAAAATGCCAGACGCCTCCACATCACATTGACGAAAATCGATGCCCGACAGCCAAGGTTTGTCGGGTCGGTGGGTGTAAGAGGCATCAAGGGCAAAGGTGTGGATAGATGCGTTTTCGGGAGGATAGCTCAGGTAACCGCCAGATGTGGAAACATCGACTTTGTAGGCAGGCCAATCAATTGAGACAGATATTTTTGCAGCAATATCAGTATCAATATCCTTAGCCTGAGGGAGGAGCGATGCGGGGAGCAGTGTAATCAGCCGAGAAAAAGATAGGTGGGGGAGGCGGCACTCAAGCTTGGCACGTGGCTGAGGATCTGCAAACACCACACTCCCGTCAAGAAGCAGCGGAATAGTGTCTGCACTGATGGTGAAATCTTTAAAAAAGAGGCTATCAAGACGTGATGGCGAAAAACCCAGATCGCCTTGTATGGTAACAGGAAGTTCTTGGGCAAACACTTCATTATTGATAATTACAGAGTTTCGACTCTGAACAAACAGGTTGTAACGTTCTTGGAGAAGGCCGGTAATCCGTAGGCTATCTATTAAAGAGGCAAAACTCATTTCATTGCCCTCATCCATCGCCTCAACTTTAATATTGTTCATGGCAAAGACCTCTAACATCAGATCTTCCGGACTTATCGTAATGTTGCCCCTGGCAAATAGACGATCAAATTGCAGAGAGGCAGAGAGGGAATCGAGGTCGCTCCTAAAACTGAGGCAAAAACCTTCCCTTACAATCAGGCGTTGCAGGTTAAGTTGAAAAGCATCGGCTTCGCTTTGGGGTACCAAAGAAGTGTCCTGTTGCACAATATCCCAGTTGGCGATTCCCAAAGGAGAGATATATGCCCTCACTTGAGCATTCCTTAATCGGATTCGTCTTATATCAATTTGAGATTGAAATAGTTTGGTGAGATGGAGAGAGAGAGCCGCCTCTTCAAAAAGCAACAGAGAGTCGCAACCCAATGGAAGCACTTCCCGTTCATTGGGCGAGAGAGAGTCAAAAAGACGGGAACGAATCATCCCATTGGTCAGGGTGAGGTTTACGTATGGGAACTCTTGAAAAAGAGATACTTTGAGTGTATCAAAACGAACATCTGCAATAAGAAGATTACTGACTATCCGTTGAGCAATCGGAGTGATTCGCTTGGGTGTCAGCAGAATGGCAGCTGATGAGGTGATCAGGAGCAATAAAACAACAAAACCCAACAGAAAGATCTTTACGATCTTCCGCCATAGGGGTTTCTCTTTTTTTGTCACTTTCTGCACCCTAGAAGTCATTTCTCCACGTAAAGATAGAAAAAGTTAAGGTTTGGGCACAATATACGGTTTTTTAAACTCAATATTTGGCAAACGGGTAATGTCCATCTCTTCAAATAGTATGGCATTAGGAGAGATAACAGAAGACTGGTTAAATCCGTAACTCTCTATTTGCTCTATGTTGGAAGCACCTAAGATTCGTTTAAAAGGTCTAAGGCTTGTTGCGTCTGAAATGGCTGCCCCACGCACCAACTCTTCACGTCCATCTTCTACATACACTTTATAAAAAAAGCTATCTCCTCCGCTCATTATCCTAACGATATATGCGTATTCCAAATCCTCCTCCTTGGCTGCCGCGATCAGTTTTTTATACAATTCATCGTTACTAAAAGTTTGATTACAGGTAATGTGGATGTTACCTGCGGTTACCTTATAAGCATTGGCGTTATAATCAAAACGTACATGGCCGTTTGATTCTCGGATATTGTTGGTTGGTTTTCTGCCGTTCAACAAGTTACGCAGCACACCGTTTTCAATCAGCATCAACTCTTTTGCAGGAACAACACCTTCTGCATCAATCGGATAATATCCGTTGAGTCGTTTTCCATTGTAAAATTCCTGTCCGGTAATCGACTTAATTGAAAGATCCCTCGAAATCACTTTCTTGTTTAGCATCAATTCAAAATCATTTCCTCCTAATTGTGGAGACGTTAATTGCAATACTCCATTTACCATTATCAAACTTTGGGATTGAGGCAGTTGAGCTAATTTTGGAGCTGCTGCCAACTTGTTATTGCTGAGAAAAGCCTGCACAAAGAGAATATATAACGCCTTTCCTTCAAACAAAACCGGTCCGCTGTACGCATCGTTCACCACATGCGCATTCTTTAGCTTTAAAAGATTCTCCATAACCGCTTTACATTGATTTGTAAAGGTAACAAGGTCGGGCATTTGTTCAAACGTAGCGTTCTCTTCATAAACTGTTTGGCTAAGGTCTTGCCCGTCTTCTGCCCGTGTGTTTGCGGTAAATGTAAGTTGATAAAAAGTATAGGGGATTGTGTAACGGCTACCCTCTGTGTTATAAGTATATGTCATGATACTTCTTGCAGTCAGCGATACGTTTGAGTTCAAAATATCGGGATATTGTTTGGCCGTTTCCGAAACCTTTCGTAAATAGTTTTCCCAGTACGCCTTGTTAAAATTAAGAGAAACCGGTTGAGCGATCATGTGTACTTGTTTTACCTGTTCAAAGTCCGGCAGGTCTTTTTCCTCCTGAGTTTGAGTTTGTTGCTGCAGGATCGCCATTTTGGATCGATACGTTTCTACGGAACTTTTGTAAACCCCATCCAAGTCTCTCCAAATGGTAATCGGTACACCGGTTGTGTTGTCAATTAGAGTTGTTGACGAAGGTGAAAAAGCTCTTTCGGGCACTTTTAGGTTATTGCGGTGATAATTTCCAACCAACAATGTGGGCATTCCGCGTCTTTGATGAATTTCGCTTGTACTGCTTATGGTGCCCAACGAGGCAGACAGGGTGTAATCAACCCTGTCAAATACCGAATAACTGATGAAAAACGGGGGCGCCATACCCTCCATTTTGAGTGATGTCATGTTTCTGTCCACCTCTTTTTGAATGGCATTAATAACGGGGTTATCGCTTTGCGCCGCTAGTGGGTACAGTCCAAGGAATAGACCAAAAAATAACAAAGTAATTTTTATTGTTTTGCTCATGATAAGTTGTTTTTAGATTAATAAAGTTACGGTCTTTTAAGAATTGGAGGCTGACTTTGCGACCTGGCTTTCTTTTGCGTTTCGATCATTTTTACAAACAATGTGGGGGCCACACAAGCAGTAGGCACGCTGCCCGATTCGGCGCCGCAATAGCCGTTAAAAATATCGTAATCGTTACCGCAGGCAGCAATTTGCGAAAAGATGGCCAAAGGCGTACCTACCAAATCAACGCCGCGTACGATTTCATCGGGGCTGCCGTCTGCATAGATGCGGTAAACTAAGTAGGGAGAGACGTTAAACGCATTAGGCATATAACGGCCGGTGGTAGTAAATCCGCCAGATACCTGATCCATCAAGTAGCCATACTCTTTCCCTTCTGCCTTTAACTGCTCCAACATCATGGTACGTAGTTCTTTATTCGATCTGGGCTGATTGCTTTCTATAATGAGGTTTGATTGGCGGGTAAAGGTGTTCAACTGAATCATGCCGCGTCCGTGACCGTTTGATCCGGGAAAACCTTCGATGGGAGAGCGACTCATCAAAAAAGAGGTGAGTATCCCATTTTTCACAATTTCGACACGTTGTCCCCGAACGCCCTCGTCGTCAAACACATATTGGCCGCTGAGGGAAAAACCGTACCCTTTTTTTAATTGTGGTTCAAAAATCACAGACATATCTTCGGGTAACACCAATTCGCCCAATTTTTTCTTAAATGTCTGGGCATCAGCTTCACTCTTAAGACGGGCTCCTTCAATTCGGTGTCCAAAAATTTCGTGAAAAAAGACGCTGGCTGCCTGTCCGGTCATCAGCATCGGACCGGAATACGATTCGGCAACAGGAGCGATCCGCAATTTTGAGATCGTTTCACTCATCCATTTGACATCGTTAATGACCTGTTCGTCGGAGGGAAAGTCTTTGAGGTCGTATGCAAAATAGCTTTTATACAAGGGAAGATCCATGCCATCGTCCGCTTTGGCAGCAGCAGACATGGACAAACGATAGGTAAGACGGTTTTCAAAAATTTCGGCACCTTCGGTATCAACAAAATACTTGTGAGTCAATTCAATCTCAAAAGAGAAAGAGGAGTTGATAATGTCTTTGTTCTCATTGAACACGGCGCTGTATTTCTTTAGTTTTTCTTCCCAAGTTTTGGGGTCAAATTTAGCTTCGGAAAAGGCGATCGGTTTTTCTGAGTATTTTTCAGGTGTTTCTAAGCTAAAATCAGGCGATTGATCATCGGAACTCACCTTTACGGCTACATTGGCTTTCACCTTTTCAAAACGTTTGGTTGCCTCTACATACATGGCGTCTGTTTTTTGCCACAACGTTGTTCTCCATGCAGCCGGGTTGCTTTCTAACCCAAGCGTACCGAATCCCGATGAGTTGTAATTGGCATATCCGGATTCGTTAGACTCTTTGATTTCGCGGGTATTGTCCATGGTGGGAGTACCTACCCTAACGCCCACGTTAAAGTAACGTTGGGTGCTTGGCCTGCTCAGTAAAATGTTGCCAAAATTTGCGGTAATGCTGTAAGCGTTTATGTCATACACCCTGTAACTGATGTAGTATGCCGGAATCGGCTGCTTTTTTAGTTCGGCAAGGTTGCGATCTGCTTCGCTTTTGAGCGTTTGCAACAGCAAACTTTGCGCCGTCATCTGTTGAAGAGAGAGGGCGAATAAAAATAAAACAATGGTTTTCTTCATATTAATATTTGTGGTTGATTTCCTGCAAAGATACAAAAAACGCGCCATATTTGCATAAGCGATCAGATAAATATGTAACTTTGCATCACTTTGGAATGTCCAATCATTATGAGCACTATTGAGAGATTATATAAGGAATGGCGCGCTTTGCAGCCCCTCCAGCCGGAGTTGCAACGCAGGATGGATCAGCAATTTATGTTTGACTTCAACTACAATTCCAATAGAAAAAACTATTTGGACGTATTGGGCAGGTGTGATAACATTATTGGTTTCATGCCATTTGACGGAGCAAATGCTTCAAAGGAACAAATCGAACCACTTCTTGAGTATATCGCCAACTTGGTGGAGAAGAAACTTTCCCTTGTTATTTCTTATGCGAAAGGAGAAATTATGCAATTTTCTGAAAGCGGTGTCGTAGAAAAAAAAGTTGATAGTCAGATTGATGTTTCTAAGGACATTATTACTGTCGTAGAAGATGTCGTAGAGAATACTGTCGAAAACATAACTAAGAAGAGGAAAAAGATAATTGTCCAATTTATCAAGATGAACAAAAATATATCAGCAAATGAAATTGCAAAATTACTAAAGGTAAATTTAAGAACAGTACAGCGTGATATGCAACTACTTAAGAATGATGGTGTCATAGAGCGCATAGGCGGCGACCGAGGAGGTTACTGGAAAATAGTCAAATAATAAAAAACCTTTTACTATAATGAAAAAACTATCTGTCACCCTGCTTGCATCGCTCTCAACTTTATGGTGCCTTGCACAAGTATCAATTATTCCGGAACCCCTAAAATTAACACAAGGATCCGGTACATTTTCTCTTCACGATCAAGTCCAATTGGTGGCCGTTTCTGCCGATGAGTTACAGTCGGCACGCTATTTTTCCGACTATCTAAAAAAGCATTACAATCTTAGCATCCAAATCGTTGAGAAAGTCGGAACAGATCCGGCAATTCTATTCTCTGTGGTGGAAAAGGAAACTCCATCGGTGACAGGAGAGTACGAATTAACGATTGATACTAAGCTGATTGTGCTCAATGGATTCAATCCCCAAGGCCTTTTTTACGCCGTACAAAGCCTTATTCAGCTTATACCGGCAAAGGGCCATTGGAAACTCGAAATTCCGGCGATATATATATATGATAAACCGGCATTTTCCTATCGTGGGATGCACTTTGACGTGGTGCGCCATATCTTTCCGGTTGAGTATATTAAAAAGTTTATTGACTATTTGGCGCTGCACAAGATGAACTACTTTCATTGGCACCTTACCGACGACCAAGGGTGGCGTATCGAGAGCGCTAAGTACCCAAAACTCAACACCATTGGTGCGTACAGAGAGGCCACGATCATCGGAATGTTTCCGGGCACCGGGGTTGATAGTACCCGTTACGGCGGTTTTTACACCGTTAAAGAGCTTCGCGAAGTGGTTGATTATGCCAAAGCACGTTACATTACCGTGATTCCCGAAGCCGACATTCCGGCGCACTGTATGGCAGCGATATCTGCCTATCCTCAACTGAGTACCGCTCCCGACACCTTGCGGAGGCCAGCTTCCACTTGGGGCATTTTTAACCGTCAAAATAATGTACTCTCTCCCAACAAATACACTTTCAAATTTTTGGAAGATATTTTTGACGAATTGTGCGATATTTTCCACGACTCGCCCTACATCCACTTTGGCGCAGACGAAGCATCGACAATGTGGTGGAAAGAATCAGCGGAATCTCAAGAATTTATGAAGCAAAACAACATGACGGACGAGGGTGAAATTCAGGACTACTTGGTGCGGTTGGTGGTAAATACCATCAATAACAAGGGAAAAATAGCGGTCGGGTGGGATGAGATCACCCGCGACCCCAAACTTAGCGGAGACGTGGTAGTGATGAACTGGCGGGGCCAAAGGGGAGGTAATGAGGCGGCAAATAAGGGTTATAAGGTGATCATGACACCGTCTCGCTACAGTTACCTAAACTCATCGCAAAGACCTGACGAAGAGTTGGTTCTTCCCCGCAGGGTAACCACACTTGACACCGTTTATCTCTTTAATCCTGTTCCAAAAGCGCTCTCTCCCCAAGCAGCCGAAAATATCATTGGAGGTCAGGGGTGTATGTGGACAGAGTACTATCCCACCATTTCTAAAGTAGAGTATGCCCTTTTTCCGCGTCTATCTGCCATTGCAGAAAATTACTGGAGCGGGCAGGGCCGCAAAGATTTAACCAAGTTTAAACAAAAGCTAAGTAAACAGTTTGACCTCTACGATCTGTGGGGTGCCAACTATTGCAACTACGTGGTGGATATAGGGGACGTTAAGAGACTCCTTAGTACCCCAAATTATCTCCCTTCAAAATCTTATTAAAGATTGTAAGGTGCAGATCCAATGCAAAGTCCCAATACTTCCAGCTGTGGACACCAGGCGTAAGTAGCAAAACGTGAGGAATTTGTAATTTTTTGCATTCTTGGGCCACCTCCTCACTGTGGTCTGCAAGGTGGTCGTTATACCCACAACTGATAATGAGCAGTTTATCGCTCCCCTGCAACTGAGCAACACGGTTGATCACCGACTCTTCATCAAAACGTCGGTTCTCGGGAATAAAGGGTCCCAGCACCTTAGCCACTTCGGATTTGGAGAGGGACGTTTGCCTCAAATCCATCACGCCGCTCATACTGCCCGCCGCCCTAAAGCGAGCGGGGTCGTCAATAAAGATGTTAAGCGAACCGTGTCCGCCCATACTCAATCCGGTAATAAAGCAGGAATCGGGAACGGTACTAAAACGTTCGCGAATAAGGGGGTACAACTCTTGGTCAAAAAAGTGTCGCCACTGCATACCTTCCGGATCGCTGTTGTTAACGTACCAACTGTTGTAAAATCCGTCGGGACAAACAATGATAAAGCCATACTTATCGCTCATGTTTTGCAACGGTACACGAGTACTCCAGTTGCTGTAATCTCCCGACCATCCGTGCAAAAGAAAGAGGGTGGGATAGACGATCCCCGACTGATAACCGGTGGGAGTGACCACCAAAACGGTATCGTTGGTATGCAGATTGGGGGATGAAATGACGATTCGCTCCTGAGCGTGCGTAGTGACAGTCAGAGCGATGAAAATTAAAAAAAGAAAAAAAGATATTCGTTTCATATATTTCGCAAAAATAGACTATTTTTGTAATATGGGAAAAAGTGTACCGATAAAATCGTTCATAGATGTTGTAAGCGCTGATCTATTTGATAGATACGGGGCAGATATAAGTAAATTATGCCTTGTTTTCCCCAGCCGAAGGGCCGGTTTATTCTTTGCAGAGTCGCTTTCTAAGCTCATTTCGCAGCCCTTGTGGCAACCCTTAACGCTTTCGATCTCCGACCTGATATATCAGTGGGCAGGCAGTCGCCCCTCCGACACACTCCGTTTGATCGCCGAACTCTATTGCCATTGGGAGGAGATAGCACCTTCTCCTACAACTTTTGATCAATTTTATTCTTGGGGAGAGACAATTTTGCGTGACTTTGATCAGATCGACAAATATTTGGTCAATCCCAAAGCCCTGTTTCAAAACCTCTTTGACCAAAAAGAGTTAGAAGGTGACTACTCCTTTTTGACACCCGAACAGGTGAGGGCGGTGCAGATGTTTCGGAGTAGTTTTCAACCGCAAAAGACAGATTTGCAAGAGTCGTTTACCAAGATGTGGGCGTTGATGTATCCATTGTATGAGCGTTTAAAAAACTCTTTAGAAGAGCAGGGGTTATCTTACGAAGGGATGTTGTACCGCAAGGTGGCCGAGCAAAAAGATTTTCTCATAGCCAAAGATTCATCCATTTTATCGTACGCATTTATAGGTTTTAACGCCCTCAATAGTTGCGAGCGAGAGATATTTCGTCACCTTCAGAATCGGGGATCAGCTCTTTTTTATTGGGATCGGGATGACTACTATTTGAACGACACGCGACAAGAAGCGGGGGGATTTATTAGAGAGAATATATTGGATTTTCCTCCTGCCGACCTTGGAGCCACCTATTCTGGATTCTCGCAAACCAAAGAGATCGAGACTTGGTCAATCCCATCGGACGTATTGCAAACCAAAATCGTTCCCCAAATCATTCGCGACAACTTGCTCCATACCGACAGACGCACCGCCGTTGTGTTGTGCGACGAATCGCTCCTTATTCCGCTGCTCTCCGCCCTGCCCACGGTGGCAGAAAACGTGAATGTAACAATGGGTTATCCCCTTTCCAAAACCTCTCTGTACAGTTTTATTGACGCCCTGTTAACGTTCTGCAAATCTGTACGTAAGCACGACTCTGTAAGGTGTTACTACCATACCGAAGTGTCGCGTCTGTTGGCACACCCATTTATTGAATATCTATGCCCAAATGCAGCAAAAGATATTAAGAAACAGATGATTGACAGTAACCTGCTCTATGTGCCGGTCACCGCTTTTAATGCAGATCCTCTGTTGTATGGTATAGCCGACTTTTCTCAGGACCCCGACACTTTTCTCGCTTTTTTATCAAATCTTCTCAATGGGGTAGAGGATGTTGTGTCACAATCCGATACACCTGATCCCCTGTTGCTTCCCGTGCTGAGGCACGCAGTCAGTTTGCTCAATACCTTTAGAACCTCTTTGCAATCTTGCCGTTTGCGTTTCTCCTTTGAAATGCTCTGTACACTATTACGAAAAATACTTAGAAACACATCGATACCATTTAGCGGCGAGCCGCTGCAGGGCATACAGGTGATGGGTATTTTAGAAACGCGGACGCTTGATTTTGAGCACATCATACTTCTCTCAGCACAAGAAGGATTTTTGCCTTCTACGCGGGAGGCCCCATCGTTTATTCCCTACAACTTAAAGATTGGGTTTGGATTGCCTGTTCGTGAGGAGCACGAAGCCATGTATGCCTACTACTTTTACCGCCTTCTGCAGCGGGCGCAAAAGGTGTCCCTCCTTTGTGGCGTGGGAGGAGATGCCATGCAGTCGGGAGAACGGAGCCGTTACTTGCTTCAACTCTTAGCAGAGTCTCCGCATGGGCCAACGATCAGGGAGAGGAAGTTGGCGATCCCCATCACTTTGCCCGATACCGCTCCCGAGATAGTGAAAGAGAAAAGTGGAAAGTGCAGGGAGCAATTAATGCGCTATTTAGATGCTGATGCAGGCAGATATCTCTCTCCAAGCGCTGTATATACCTATTTGCAATGTAATATGCGGTTTTATTTTCAATATGTGGAGCGGATCAAGGAGGAACAGGAGGTGATGGAAGATACGGATGGACGTGGTTTGGGTACTGTATTGCATGAGACAATGAAATCGCTCTATGCTCCCTTTGAGGGGCGTGTGGTTACCAAAGAGGCTCTGTCGCATCTGCTTGATAAACATGCACAAATTAGATCCGCTGCCGAAGAGGCGATTCGTTCTCACTTTTCGCCCGGAAGCAAGACCGCGCATCTGTTTGAGCAGGGCCGATGGCTGATCCTTGCGGATGTGATTGTCTCCTACGCACAGCAGATCATAGCGTACGATAAAAACCGTACCCCATTTACCCTTATTGCATTGGAAGATGTTCAAAAGAGCTCCTTTTTGGCCTCAGCAGAGTTGTCTGTTCCGGTAGGAGGAATCATTGACCGGATTCATGAGAAGGATGGCGTTCATTATATAGTTGATTATAAAACGGGAAAAGAGCAACGCTCTTTTACTTCGATTCAGTCGCTATTTGAGGAGGAGGGCGCCAACCAAAACAGCGCTGTTTTCCAAACTTTTTGGTATGTTATGCTCTATCAGGATAATGTGCCTTTGGTAAAGGTGTTACCCTCCCTTTACTTTGTACGCTCTCTTTTTGACCATGAAGCTTCCACGTTGTTATACGACAAGTCGTCAAAATCCGAAGTGGTTGATATGGATATATATATGGATCATTTCAAAAGCCTTTTGGCGCATACCTTGTCCCAACTCTTTGACCTGTCCCTTCCCTTTGTTCAAACCAAAGATATAAAGCATTGTACCTACTGTTACTATAATCAGATTTGCAGGAGAGAAACACCATGAAGATAAAAAAAATAGACTCTTTTACATTAGCCGCTTTTTTGGCGACTGCTATGGTTTTAACCATTTTATTGCCCAACAAAGGTAAGTTTACCTACGATTATCAAAAGGGGCAACCCTGGATGTACGAAACGTTATTGGCTCCGTTTGATTTTCCGATTCTCAAAACCGAAGAGGAGATACGCCGGGAGAGAGAAGTGCTTACCGCAAATATGCGCCGCTATTTTGTGTTTAAAAATCAGGTCGAAGCAGAGCAGCTGCGCAACCTGACCCAACAGGTGAGACCCTCTCCCGATTCACTGCTTCTCTTTGAACAGGTGATTCAGGTGATGGACAAAATTTATCAACGCGGCATCATCAGTTTGGAACAGAGGGGACTGATTCCGACCCAAGGTGTTGTCACCTTGGTGCAGGGTATGGTCTCATACGATCGCCCCGGCTCTGAGCTGTTTGACACCAACTCTGCAGAAGTGTGGTTGGTGCGGATGCTTACGCCCATTGTGGGCTCCGGTCGAGAGCAGTTGCTGATCAATAAATGGCAGCTGAGTGCGTTCATAGCCCCTAATCTTCAATATGATGAAAAGACTACAATGGCAGTTCAGGGCAGCAGGCTCTCCGACATTGCCCCAACAAAGGGACGGATGAATATGGGAGAGTTGATTGTGGCCAAAGGGGCGGTTCTTGACGAAGAAACGGTGCAGATACTTGATTCATTTAAAGATGAGTACGATCGTTCTTACGGCTTTTCGGGCAACCGCAATGTGTTGCTGCTTGGACACTTCTTGGCCATGTTGCTTAACGTGGCTGCCCTCTTTGTTCTCATCTCTTTTGTTTGGCCTTTGATCTTTACACATCGATCGTTTCTGTTGTATTGCTTGTTACAGATGCCTGTGATGCTTGCTGTTGCGTTACTGATAGGGAATCTTAGCTCCGGAGGCCTCTATATCATTCCCTTTGCCGTTTTTGCCCTCTACACGGCCGCTTTTTTTCCGTCAAAAATTGCTTTGACCATCTATTGGGTTTCCCTCTTTCCCATTGCGGTGATTGCGCCACATGGCATTGAGTGGCTTTTTCTAAATGCTGCCGCCGGCGCCGTAGCTGTCTTTGTATTTCACTATTGGAACCGGGGATCGCTTCAGTTTTTCTCTGCGCTGATCATCTTTATTGCCTATACCGTTGGATATATCTCTTTTCGATTGATTGAGGCAGGTTCCTTCGCTTCAATCGGCTGGCGGTTTATTCAGTATTTCTTGTGGAATGCGTTGTTTATTATTGCCGTATATCCTGTTGTCTATCTTTTGGAACATATCTTTGGATTTGTTTCGGAGTCGCGCCTCAAAGATCTCTCTGACCCCACCACCTCTCTGCTTCAGCTTCTCTCTCAAAAAGCACCAGGAACAATGCAGCATGCGTTGCAGGTGGCCAATTTGGCAGAAGCCGGCGCACGTAGTATTGGCGCCAATGCACTCTTGGCAAGGGTAGGAGCGCTCTATCACGACATTGGTAAAATAGCCAATCCTATGTTTTTTATCGAAAATCAAACAGGCATCAATCCTCATGAACATCTTACGCCCGTAGAAAGCGCAAAAATCGTACTCAGCCATGTGGAGGAAGGAATGGTATTTGCAAAAAAATATCGATTGCCCTTTTTGGTATATGACTTTATCCTCACCCATCATGGCCATACCCAAACCGCCTACTTTTACCGGACGTACTGCGATCAGGGAGGCGATCCTACTGCTGTACACTCTTTTACCTATTCCGGACATTTGCCCCGTACAAAAGAGGAGGTGATTGTGATGATTGCAGACGCCGTTGAGGCCAGCACCCGCAGTTTGACCGACTTCTCTGCCGAGCGCATCACCGAAATGGTGGAGCGTATGGTTTCGGAACGCCTTACCGGTCAGCAACTTTCGCAATCCGACATCTCGATCAAAGAGATCAACACCATAAAGGAAATCTTCATATCAAGATTACAAGACATTTATCATCAGCGTATTGCATATTAATAATCAAAATCAATAATTATGTACAAAAAACACAACATTCGTTTTATTGCCATCTTAATTATCGTGTTGGCATACTCCTGCTCAGGGTCTTACAGGTACGAATCTGTGCCCAACGATCCGTTGCAGGCGCGTATTTATACCTTAGATAACGGCCTCAAGGTTTATCTTGCTGTGAACAAAGATAAACCACGTATTCAAACCTTTATTGGGGTACGTGTAGGGAGTAAAAATGATCCCGCAGAGACCACAGGTCTGGCACACTATTTTGAACATCTGATGTTTAAAGGAACATCAAAATTTGGTACTACCGATTATGAAGCCGAAAAGCCCATGCTTGACCAAATCGAAGCACTCTTTGAGATTTACCGCTCCACTACCGATTCGCAAGAACGGATAGCGATATACGCCAAAATCGACAGCATTTCGCAAGAGGCATCAAAGATTGCCATCCCCAACGAATACGACAAACTGATGAGCGCCATTGGCTCAAACGATTCCGACGCCTTTACCTCTTACGATGTGACGGCATATATGGAGGACATTCCATCTAACGAGATTGAAAACTGGGCATATATCCAGTCGGAGCGTTTTATTGATCCGGTTTTACGTCTGTTTCATTCAGAGTTGGAAACGGTATTTGAGGAGTACAACATGGGCTTGACCGATGACAGTGAAAAAGTATTAGAAACAATTATGGCGGAGCTGTTTCCCAATCATCCTTATGGAAAACAAACCGTTATTGGCACTCAGGAGCACCTCAAAAATCCATCCATCACCAACATTAAGAACTATTTTGATACATGGTACGTTCCAAATAATATGGCGGTGGTTATGGCGGGTGACCTAAATCCCGACAAGACAATAAAAGTTATTGACAAATATTTTGGAAAGATGAAACCAAAAGAGCTTCCAAAATTAACATACGCAAATGAAAATCAAATAATTAAGCCAATTGAAAAAGAGGTGATTGGATTGGAAGCCGCCAATGTAACTATTGGTTTTCGTTTCCCCGGCGCCAATTCTCAAGAGGTGGCCATCATGGAGTTAATAAATTATATGCTTTACAACGGAAGCGCCGGACTGATTGATATCAATCTTGTTCTTAAACAGAAACTATTAAGGGGTGGAAGCAGATTTTACGATCTGGCAGACTACTCCCTTTTTGAGCTGTTCGGAACCCCTAAGGCGGGTCAAACGTTAGAAGAGGTGAAGGATATATTACTCTCTCAAATTGAGCTGATTAAAATGGGTGCTTTTGACGATAATCTGCTGACATCAGTGATCAATAACTTCAAACTTTCTCGCTACTATCAGCAGGCGAGCTACTTCTATGCCGCCTATATCATGCTTGATGCTTTTATCAACAACCAATCATGGAAGAGTTGCGTAGATCGAATCGATTATCAATCACAATTCACCAAGCAGGACCTGGTCGATTTTTGCAACAACTACTTAAACGATAATTATGTAGTTGTCTATAAACGAGAAGGGCAACCCGACCTCAAGAAGATCGATAAACCGAACATTACTCCAATCTCAACCAACCGCGAGAGCGAGAGTTTTTTTCTTGCCCAAATCAAAGAGCAAAAAGCAGCCCCTATTGAACCGGTTTTTCTCGACTACAACAAGGATATAAGTAAACTATCAACAAAGCAAGGTGTTGAGCTGCTTTACAAACATAATGAAACCAATCCTATTTTTTCTCTCTACTATGTGTTTGAAATGGGCAATAACCACGACAAAGCCTTAGGTACTGCTTTCAATTACCTCAGCTATTTAGGCACTTCTACCAAAACAGCAGAGGAGATTAAAAATGAACTTTACCAACTTGCCTGTTCCTTTCGCGTTCAGTCCACCAACGAGCGTGTCTATGTATATATCAGTGGATTGAGCGACAATTTCGAAAGGGCAATGGAACTGTTCGAGGATCGTTTATCAGATGCGCAAGCAGACAAAAACATCTATTCCAATTTGGTCTCCGACATACTCAAGAGACGCTCTGACGCAAAACTTAGTCAACACGGCAACTTCTCTGCCTTGCAACAGTACGCTACGTACGGGCCAAAATCGCCGCTGACCCATATTCTTTCTAAGGAGGCGCTCACCAACATGGATCCCAATGAACTCACTATCAAAACAAAGAACCTTAAAAATTTTGAACATACAATTTTGTATTATGGGCCTCTTACGGAGCGTCAAATTGTTGAGGTTGTTGATCGGATGCACATAGTTGGTGAACAGCTGCAACCGGTTCCGACACCACAACCATTTTTTGAGCAGGAGACCACCCAAAACAGGGTTTTCCTTGCTCAATATGATGCCAAACAAATCTATATGGGAATGGTGAATAAGGGCGGTACTTTTAATAAATCTATAGAGCCCATACGCACCATGTTTAATACCTACTTTGGCGGCGGAATGAATGCCATTGTTTTTCAGGAGATGCGCGAAGCAAGGGGATTGGCCTACAGCGCAAATGCAAGATATTCAATGCCATCAAAACCAGATCGTCCCTACCTTCTGACCACCTCAATCGCCACCCAAAACGACAAGATGATGGATGCCATCCAAACCTTTCTTGAAATATTAAACGATATGCCCGAATCGGAAAAATCGTTCTCTTTAGCCAAAGAAGAGATTATCACAGATATACGTACCGAACGTATTTTGCGAAGCGATATTTTATTCAATTATCTCAATGCAAGACAGATGGGGTATGAAACAGACAAGAGAAAAGAGGTGTACGAGAGGGTAGCCCAATTCACTTTTGACGATGTAAAGGCGTTTCATGAGTCATACATCAAAGATCGTCCCTACACCTATTACGTCTTAGGGGACATCAAAGACTTAGACCTCAAATCGTTGGAATCGTTAGGCGAAATCACCAAATTGTCTCAGTTGGAGATATTTGGGTATTGACCCGTATAACACAGGTTTTTGCTCTTTTTTGTGGAGATGGGCGGACTCGAACCGCCGTCCAAACAGACTATCCAAAAGCTTTCTACATGTTTATCCTGTGTTTGATTGTTGGGAACAAACCGCCAACAGGCAGGCTATTTGAACCTTATCCGCTGATTTCTTGCTGCGCGTTAGCGGAGTCGACGCAACCAGCCCGTTGTAGCGATACCCCATAAGCGACCGCCCAATAGGCAAAAGCGGAGGCGGGATACTCGTCGTCCCCAACCTTGTCGGGGAGGATTAAGCCATTAACCATTGGTTAATTCTAGGCTGCGAGTGCATAAGTGTTGTTGCCAGTTATGGCTTGTGTACTGAGATTTACGAGCCAAAACACGATGCTCGACATGCTTACCTTCCAATATGTTCTGCTGTCAAAACCAAAACATCCCCGGAAAAGTGCGGCAAAGGTAGAGAAATAAATTAATTTCACAAAAGAAATCAAGCAGGAAGATATGTTTTGAGAAAAGGAAAGATAAAAGCCCATACCCCTTTTAACGTGGAAATCATTCCAAAAACCATAATTGCGATTCCGGAAATTCGGTTGATCATCAACAATTGCCTTAACCTAAATTTATTGCGAAAGAGGCTAATCCCCATACTCAGAGAGTACCACCACAAGCCTGCACCTGCAAAGACGCCCCACAGTACCGTTGATATGGCAAAAGAGCCGGCAGATGAGTTAATCTTTAGTCCAACCAGTGCAAAAAGAGCCAGAATAAGAAAAAAAGCACCAGGATTGAAAAGAGTGAGCACGATTACCGAAGTAAAATCTTCTAATCGGCGCTTTCTAAACTGAGACTGACGAATTTGCTTTATTGGATTGGTAAGGTAGATGCGTAGTCCAATATAGACAACCAATAGGCCTCCAAAACAGAGAAAGTAACGTTCATGTGTTTCAATAACTCCTTGAATATATGCCAATCCCATAACAACCAAAGCCGCAAAGAAGGTGTCGGTAAAGGCGGCACCCAAACCCGAAATAAAGCCCGAAAGCCACCCTTTGCTCAACGTCCGTTGCACACAAAGTACGCCAATCGGACCCAAAGGAATAGATGCGCCCAAACCTACCAAAAGGCCCTGGAAAAAATTTATCATCATGTCGCTCATCGCTACTTCTCAAAATAATCGGGCAAAAATACAAAAAAATATTATGTTCTTGCAAATTATTCTTTAACTTTGGACCATCAAATTTAACGTTGTATTTGGCTATGAATAATTCTGTTTTAAAATCGATTGGTTTATCGATTCTTAGTGCCATACTTTTTTCCATACCATGGTTGGTGCCAAGTTGTGGATGGATGCTTTTTTTTGCTTGGATACCAATACTATGGGTGGAATCTGATTTTTCAGTTCATAAGAAAAGAGGTTGCTGGAAATACTATGCCCTCACATTTTTGTTGTGGAATATCTTTACCACCTATTGGATTTATAAGGCAACCCTTTGGGGGGGGATCGCAGCTATTATTGGTAATTCATTTCAAATGTTTTTGGTCTTTGCTCTCTTTAGGGTTGTCAAGAGAAAAATCGGCAACTATTTGGGCTATATCTTTTTGATTGTTCTTTGGATTGCCTGGGAGTATTACTATTTTAATTCAGAAGCCTCTTGGCCCTGGTTGGTATTGGGCAGCGGTTTTTCTGAAACCACCTTTTTGGTTCAATGGTATGAGTTTACAGGTGTATTGGGTGGTTCTCTTTGGGTCTTTCTTTCGGGAATATCGATTTTTAAAGTGATAAAAAGCAAAAAAATGATTGTGATACCCTCATTGATTATCGCTTTGCCAATTGTGTTATCGCTCTATATCTTTTTCACTTTTAAGGAGAAACACGATCCAATTGAGGTGGTGGTGTTGCAGCCAAATATCGATCCCTATTACGAAAAATTTGATTCGATGAGTCAGGAAGAGCAGGATGCTCGATTGATTGGGCTTGCAGAAGATGCCATCACTCCGGCTACCCGTTATATTTTTGCTCCTGAGACGGCTATTGATCAAGTAGTTGAGAATGACTTGTTGCACAGTACCTCTTTAGACAGGTTTCATGATTTTCTAAGCTCTTATCCACATACTGCCTTTGTGGTGGGCGCTGTCTCCTATTACTTTTTTCCTCCAAGTCAAGTTGCCCCAAACGAGACGGCATACAGGTACTCCTCAGACAGTTGGTATAATAAGTTTAACAGCGCTTTTCAGCTTTATGACGGGGCGCTTCCGTTGGTCTATCATAAGTCAAAGTTGGTGCCGGGCGTGGAGATTCAACCCTACGCGAGGTACCTGAAATTCATCAACAATTTGGCCATTGACCTTGGCGGAGCTTTGGGAAGTTTTACCTCTCAACCGGAAGCGACTGTTTTTCCTGTTCCTTGGAACAATATCGATTCCCTATCTTTTCCCAACCCTCGTAATATTGGTGTAGCGGTTTGTTATGAATCGATTTATGGTGAATATTTTGCCTCATGGGTGAAAAAGGGAGCGGGATTGATGGCGGTCATTACCAACGACGGATGGTGGGGAGATACCCCGGGTTATCGCCAACACCTCACCTTCTCACGTTTACGTGCCATCGAAACGCGCAGGAGTATAACGCGCAGCGCCAACACCGGCATTTCGGCACTGATCAACCAGCGCGGCGACTATGTTCAAACCACTAAATGGTGGACAAAAACGTACCTTCGCGGAGAATTGAATATCAACCATAAACTCACATTTTATGTACGTTATGGAGACTATATTGGTAAAGGAGCTGTATATCTGATGGCGATATTGCTGCTCTATTGGGTAGTTTTGTTGTTCAGATTCAAGAATAGACGTTAGTTGTTGGGGGTACCTTCTTTCATCTGTTGGATCATCTCAGTAATCGACTCTTTAAGTCTTTGAATTTCTGAATTATGATCCTCTTTGGAGAGGGCAATTGCGCTATTTCTGTTGACCAAAGGGAGGTAATGTAAAGAGGGAGAGGGGATAAATTTTCCAAGACAGTACTCATTCCATCGCTCGTTTACGGTTCGGATTGTGTCGGGAGAGGAGGTGACGATATTTGGCCAAAATTTTGGAACTCCAAGGTTTCCGGGGATTTTGGTGCGCGCATCAATTCGTAATGCACCTCCGGAAATCCGCATATCGCGGATCGGATCGGCATTACTACCCATCAACCAGAAGTTTGAAAAATCGTTTTCTAAGTCAACCGACTGATCCAAAAGCACCTCAATAAGCGCTTGGGGATGTTCCTTCTCTGCATGCACAAACGATATGGCTTGGCCAACAAACTTTGCTACAGGCGTTTCAGGCTCCTCTTCGATATTCTTTTTGGTGGCATCAAGACATATCTTTCCGCCAAATCCACACTTAGGCGCCGCATGGTCAAGCACATCCAAAGGGCCCCTGCTAAAGAAGGTGTCACGGGTAGGCTGATAGTGTTTTACCAACGTATCTAACAGTGATTTACGGTCACGGATGTCAATGTCATCGTCCACCACAATAACAATCTTGTTGCACATCATCTGTCCGGCGCCCCAGATGGCATGAGCAATCTTAATGGCTTGTCCTGAGTACGTTTTACGAATCTTGATGACGGCAATATTGTGGGTAACGCCCTCTACGGGAAGGTGGATATCAACCACTTCCGGTGCAATAGCTAACTTGAATGGGGCAAGAAAAATCTTTTCTATAGCTTGAGACAGAATGGCATCCTCCTGAGGAGGAACGCCGGTGATGGTGGCGGGATAAACGGCGCCTTTCTTGTGGGTGAGGCAGGTGATGTGTACGGTGGGGTAGAGGTCGGGAAGGGAGTAAAATCCTGTGTGGTCGCCAAAAGGACCTTCTAAGGCCAATCCCTCTTTGGATTCGATATATCCCTCCAAAACAAAATCGCAATCGCTTGGTACAGATAAGTCAACAGTAAGGCAAGGCACCATGGTTACTGCACGATTGCGCAAGAATCCCGCCAAGATGTATTCGTCAAATCCATCGGGCATTGGGGCTGCGGCACAAAAAGAGTAAATGGGGTCTCCCCCTATGGAGATGGCAACGGGAAATCGGGAGGTTTTACGCGATGCAAAGTGTCGTGCGCCGGTTTTATGCTTGTGCCAATGCATCCCTGTGGTGCTTACCGAAAAGACCTGCATGCGGTACATTCCCACGTTACGATGCCCCGTATCGGGATCAATCGTATGTACCATAGGCAGCGTGATAAAGCGGCCGCCATCGTGTGGCCAGCACTTTAGAATGGGGAGGCGTAACAAGTCGGGCTGCATAAAAACCACCTCCTGGCATTGCCCCGGTCCCCTTTTTTGTTTGGGCATCCACGATTTAGCCTCGTTTAACTGAGAAAGAAGCGCCAATTTTTCCCACCATCCTCGGTAGGGGGCGGTCACCTGCGCCAACAAACGCTCTATTCTTTGGGGGATTTGCTCCAGATCCTCCACCCCCAATGCAGCCGCCATTCGTCTTTCTGAACCAAACATATTGGTTAACACGGGAAAATCTGTTCCGGTATTTTCAAATAGGATCGCTTTTCCTCCCCCTTTCTGCTTGGTAATCCGATCGGTGATCTCTGCCATTTCGAGAAGAGGATTTACATACTCCTTTACCCTGATCAGCTCACCCATTCCTTCGAGTTTATCAATAAAACGCTTCATAAGTACAAACAGTTTCTTAGTCTATAAGGTAGGAGAGGATTTGTTTTAGGACGTGCGCGTCAATCCGCCGTCCAATAATGGTTTTGTTACGGTCTAATAGATACACACTTGGCGTTCCGGTGACACCATAGAGCTTGTGAAATCCGGAAGAAAAGTCATGATCCCATACCCAAATCCATTGGGGATTAAGTGTCGCCACATATTTGCGCCAAGCATCGTAACGATCCTGAGTATAAACTGCATACACCTTCACATCATCTGATTGATAATGTTGCAACAATCGGTCTATTTCGGTAATCTCTTCCCGACAGATGGGGCAATCTTCGTCAAAAAAGATCAGAACTACGTAATCTGCATCGATTTGGCTAAGAGAAACAACCCTCTCGTCAATATCCCTAAGAGATAGCTCCGGCGCTATCAGTCCAATTAACGACAATTCATTAAACGCTACATAAGTCTCTAATTCATTGATTATATCTTGATTGGCATGGTACAGCTCCCCATTGATAAATTTTTTAGCAACATAAACCGCCGCATTTTCCATCCCCATAATATCTGACGAAATAAAGTAGTCAAGCAAAAACTTCCCGCACCACTCTTTTACCTTTGGATCGGTGCAAAGATTTAAAATTGAGTCGATTTGTGGGATAACAAATTCGGGATGAGCAGGAACGATATGGGTAAATAAACTTGGAATGCGCACAGGCAACAGAGAGGTGTTCAAAACCCTGCGATCGTGAAGGAAAAGATTTTGAGGGAGTGGTGGTTTGGAGATATTTCCTGCGATAATGGCAAGGAGCGTGTTGGGAACTTGATGGGCAATGCTGTCGGTATAACGATCAATCATAGAGACATCTGCACCAGAAAGGTTTGCCGTTCTGTTGATATCCAACATAAACCTTTGCATCCCAAAATAGGCTTCGTTCTCCGCATTTCGGAATGCCTTTATTTCAGTTGTTTTTCCTCCCTCAATATGGGCGCTAAATTGCAATTTGCTCTTTTGCCGCCGGGAGATCAAAAAGCGAAAGAGCAATCTGTTATTTTGAATAAAAGTATATTGTCCGGGTGTTAACGATTCGGTACCTCTAAAGTGATATCGACCTTTTTTAACGATCGGAATTGAATCAATCACCACCACCTTACCCACAGTTTCTAACGCAAGTACCACCTGACCGTTATGATTCCCCGTAAGATTCAAAACAATGTGGTACCCTCTCTTGGGGCAAGCGGTGAGTGAATACCCAAATAGAAGGATGAAAGCAGAGATACATATATATCTGAGCGCACTCATTCTTAATAGGTGGTAAAGTGATTCAGGTTGATCCCCTTAGGAATAAAGCGCTGTACATCTCCTCCGTTAAGCAGTACATCGCGCACTACGGTGGAGGAGATAAAGCTGAGTTCGGCGCCGGCGGGAATGAAAACGGTGGTTACTTCGGGCGCCATCTTTTGGTTTGCCTGTGCAATCACCTGCTCCAACTCAAAATCGGTGGTCGTCCTTAGTCCGCGAATAATAAAGGGAATATTTCGAGAGGTGCAAAAGTCCACAGTCAGCCCCATATAGCTGCAAACCTCCACATTGGGATAATCTGCCACCGCAATTTTAATCATCTCAACGCGTGCCTCCGCAGTAAAGAGTCCCGATTTTTGCGTATTGTAACCTACGGCCACCACTACCTTGTCAAAGAGGCGAAGCGCAGATTTTAACACATCTAAGTGTCCCAAAGTGAACGGATCAAACGATCCGGGAAAAACGGCAAGTCGTGTCATCATCTATTTGTTACTATCGCGCAAATGTAGTAAAAAAATCAAACCCTCCAATCAATCGGCGCCAATCCTTGCCGTTGCAACAGTGCATTGGTCTGAGAGAAGTGACGATTGCCAAAGAAGGCACCGCGGGAGAGGGGAGAGGGGTGCGCGGCTTCGAGTACAAAATGTTTGGATGTGTCGATCAGGTTTCGTTTGGTGCGGGCAAAGTTGCCCCACAATAGAAAGATGAGGCCGGAGCGATGTTGCGATAGCGTTTGGATCACGGCGTCTGTAAAGGTTTGCCATCCGATTTGGCTGTGCGAGGTGGGCGCTCCGGCGCGCACGGTGAGTACAGCGTTGAGCAGGAATACGCCTTGTAATGCCCAAGACTCCAAGTTGGCGTGGTCGGGGATGGGAATGCCTAAGTCGGTGTTTAACTCTTTAAAAATATTTTGAACCGATGGAGGGGGGGGTATTCCTTTAGGTACAGAAAAGCAAAGTCCATGCGCCTGTCCGGGCCCATGGTAGGGGTCTTGGCCTAAAATCACCACCTTGGTTTTGTCAAAGGGTGTCAGGTCAAAAGCGTTAAAGATCAGTTTGCCGGGAGGGTAAACGGTTATCCCCGATGTGATCTCTTGACGTACGGTTTGGGAGAGTTGTTCAAAATACTCCTTTTCAAATTCAAGTGCCAAGACGCTTTTCCATCCAACCTCTAAACGCACATCCATCATTTGGTATTTAATACATACGATAATACCTGATCAATACTCCTGACATAAGTAAAGTGAAGCCCCTTTATGTATTCAGATTTAATATCCTCAACATCTCGCTGATTATCAATGGATAAGATGATATTTTTAATGCCGGCACGTTTGGCTGCCAAAATTTTTTCTTTAATTCCGCCCACCGGAAGTACCTTTCCGCGAAGCGTCATCTCACCCGTCATGGCCACCTTTTTACGCAAAGGTCTCTTCATAAACGAGGAGGCCATTGCGCAAACGATGGTGATCCCTGCGGAGGGGCCATCTTTTGGAATCGCCCCTTCCGGTACATGAATATGGACATTCCATTCAGCCATTTTTTTTGCATCTTGCTTAATAATGTGGGCATTAGCTTTAAGATATTGAAGGGCAATGATGGCCGACTCTTTCATCACCTCTCCTAAGTTTCCGGTGGTGGTGAGTTCCCCCTTTCCTTCGCTTAGGCTCGACTCCACAAAGAGCACCTCTCCACCGTTTTCGGTCCATGCCAATCACGTTGCCACACCCGGAATAGGGTTGCTGTCCACCATATCGGGGTGGTGCAGGGGCAGTCCAAGTATTTTTCGAATATCTTCCGATGTGGGTTCGACCCGATACTTCTCCTTTGAAGCAATCTTTTTGGCTATGGTTCGCGATATCTTTGCCAACTGTTTATCAAGTAAACGCACACCCGATTCGCGTGTGTAGTCGTCAATAATAAGCCTAATATTCTCTTCTGATAAAATGAGCTGATCGGTTTTGAGCCCATGGGCTTCCAACTGCTTGGGCAGCAGGTAGTCTTTGGCAATACGCTGCTTCTCTTCAGCCAAATACCCGCTAAGCGGAATCAACTCCATACGGTCACGTAATGCAGAATGTATAGTGCTTATATTGTTGGCAGTAGTTATAAAGAGCACCTTAGAAAGATCGTAATCGAGGTCTAAGTAGTTGTCGTGAAAACTGACATTTTGTTCCGGATCCAACACTTCGAGTAGGGCCGATGCAGGATCTCCGTGGTGGTCGGTCCCCACTTTGTCAATTTCGTCCAATATTATCAGAGGATTAGAAGATTTGCATTTTTTGATGGTTTGAATAATTCGACCCGGCATGGCTCCGATATAGGTGCGGCGATGGCCTCGGATCTCTGCCTCGTCGTGCAACCCACCCAAAGAGATACGGCCAAAACTCCGACCCATTGCACGTGCAACCGACCTTCCCAAAGAGGTTTTCCCCACCCCGGGAGGCCCGTAGAGGCAAAGAATCGGCGACTTCATATTGCCTTTAAGCTTGATCACCGCAATATATTCGAGTATCCGCTCTTTGATCTGCTCCAATCCATAGTGGTCCTCATTCAAAATCTTTTTTACGTGCCTTAAATTGAGCTTATCTTTGGTTGTTTCGTTCCAAGGCAGATCAACCAAATATTGAAGATAGTTTAACTGAATACCCCAATCGGGTGAGTGAGGGTGAGAACGTTCCAACTTTTGCAACTCCTTTTCAAAGGCAGTTGCCACTTCCTGAGGCCACGCTTTTTCCGCTGCCCGTTTGCGCAAAACACCCACCTCTTTGTCAGAGCTGTTCATTCCCAATTCGTCCTGAATCGTTTTGAGCTGATTGTTTAGATAATACTCACGCTGTTGCTGGTCAATATCTTTACGTACTTTCTGACGAATATCGTCCTTGATTTTTAGAAACTCAATCTGATTGTTAAGTAATTCTAATAATTTGACTCCCCGTTTTTTAAGACTACTCTCTTCCAATAAGACAAGTTTGTCTGTCGCATTTTCTACATCGATATTAGAAGCAATAAAGTTGATCAAAAACTCTATGCTGTCGATATTCTTTATGGCAAAACTTGCCTCCTGAGGCATGTGTGGCGAAAGTTTAATGATTTGAAGAGCAGCGTCTTTTATAGCGCCGATCATTGCCGAGAAGTTTGGGTCTGTCGATTTGACATCAACATCTTTCAGATACCGTACCTTTGCCCTCAAATAGGGATGCTCAGTCACCATTTCGACCAATTCTATCCGGTTGTATCCATGCAAGATGGCGGTGATTCCACCATCCGGCATCTCAATCACTTTTAAGATCCGCGCCAAACAGCCAAATTTGCACAACTGATCCGGTTTTGGATCGTCAATATTTTGATCAATTTGAGTTACAGCTCCCAGCAGTTTTGTTCCCTCTGCGGCGTCTCTGATCAATTTTATCGATTTGTCTCTGCCTACGGTAATAGGAATCAAGGTGTGGGGAAAGAGTATGGCGTTGCGCAGGGTGAGTATGGGCAAATCGGTGGGCAACTCCACGTCGTTGATGTCGGAGCGGTCCTCCAAATTTAGGACGGGCAAAATATCAATCTCTTCTGTAAGAGCAGTTTGTGTAAAAAAATCGTCTATGTCTTTCATGGTCATCTGTTATCTTCTGTCAATGTGGCAGATTATGACCAAACACAAGGCCAAAAAACTGCTTTTCTATATAATTCAATGTTCGTGCCAGTCAAAGTTGGTTTACAATATTGGCAGTTTAAACGAAAAATAAAACCCATGTTCTTTCTGCCTATTGATTGCAAAGCTGAGAGAAAAGACCATATCGTAATAAGTGACAAAATCAAATCCTACTCCACTGCCGTATAAAAGCATATTACTTAGGTGATTATCTAAATTTGGATAGTGGTGGTACGTGCATCCTATATCAATAAAGGTGTGTGCATAAAGGGCGTAGTGGATTTTGTTGAATTTTGGCAGCGCAGACAACCAGTCGATGATAAATACTCTTTTGGGAATGATATTGTACCTGAGGGTGCTGTTTGATGCAATAAAATGCTGACCATCAATTACGTGATATTCATATCCCCTTAATACATTCTCTTCATAACCCAAAGCTCGATCCAAAATATAGGCTTTGGCATTTTTAAGAGAGAGGCCGGCAGTCAACCGCTCCGAAGCGTACCATCTGTTTCCTAATGTCCAGTAGTATTGAGCGTTTCCTTTTGCTTGAAAATATCTGACAGAGAGATCATCGGATAGATAGATGTTTCCTTCTGTTTTTAAATAGTGTCCCTTGAGCGGGAATGCAATGTAGTCCCTCTGATCGACCCTAAAAAAGTATTGCAGGCTCAGGTTCAGCCTCTCAGTGCGGCTGTTGCCCCAGAAGTCCGGGTTGATCTGTAGAATGGTGTCCGATATTTTTTTGTATTCATAACCAAAAGAGATGTTGTGTGTTCTACGAACATCGTGGCGATAAGTGTAGTTGAGATACCCACTAACACTTTGGCTCAAAAACAGATCCGGTCTCTTGATCTTTAATGGGGCATCCTCCAAGGTCATCACATCCATTTTATGACTCCTCTGGAGAGAGATGCCTGTGGTAAGAAAGTGTTTTTGGGCACGGCCCAACGTGATCTTTTTATAATGGAAGTTAAGACCCTGTTGGTAACCAAATTCGATTCCTGCCGTAATGGCATGATTTAACCCGCCAACGTTATAAAAATGTGCCCCCCCTTCAAAGGTGACACGTTCGATATCAAAGTCTTGTATTCTTGTGCTGGTGTTTCGATCCCCCAATTTAATGCTAAAAAAAGGAAAAAAGTACCACCGCTCCTCAACAAGAATGTGCAGAACGATTGTGTTGTCGCCCTCCGGAGATACTTCGTAATCGATTTCTACATAATTAAAGAGTGAGAGGTTGCCAAGGTTCTCTTTTGATTGGGTGATCTTCTGATTTATTCGAGATTCCAACACAGCATCGCCCTTTTGCAAAGAGAGTTCCCTTAAAATAATCTTCTCGTTTGTTCTTTGGTTGCCCAAAATAACGATATCCGAAACGTGCCAGAGGTCTTGCGCAAATAGCGCAAAAGTGCATAAAGTAGTTGCAAATAAGCAAACTAGACGTTTAATCAGGCAAATCGGCATCCTACAAAGATAGATGGTTTGTCGATTCATCCAGCAAATATCGTTCCACAAGGCGTGGGATACCATACAAATCTATTGATGCAGCCGAAATCTTTATGCAATTATTGTGTAACCAAATGCTCTCTTTTTCAATCAGAATACGTATAAAATAGGTGTATAAAACCTGATGCGTCAATCGATGCACATATTGTTGAGAAAAGCCAATGATACGGGGTTCATGAATGTCAAAAATTGAGGCCCATTCGGGATAATTGGGCAAATCCTCAACCGGAACATCTTTTTGGGTTTCGATAAGCGGAAATTGGTAGAGGTTTTGCCAAATGTCGTTTTTAAGGCGCTGTTGTATAAAGGTATGGTTTTGATGAGAAATGTGAAGAAAGTAGAAGAAACGCCTCTTTACCTCTATTTTTGCTCGCTTTACAGGAAACTCGGTTTGCTTATTTTGAGCAAAGGCAATACAATAGTCGGTAAGGGGGCAATCGTTGCACTTTGGGTAAGGTGTGCAGACCAAAGAGCCAAAATCCATGATTGCTTGGTTGAAAATTGAAGAGGGATTGAGGTTTAAGCAACTGTGTGCTAAAGAGGAAAATATTTTGCGCGCTTCGGATGTGTGGATCGGTGTGGATTGGGCAAAGAGGCGAGAAAAGATGCGAAAACCATTTCCGTCCAATGCAACAACCGGGTCATCAAAAGCAAACGAGGCAATTGCTGCAGCCGTATAGGGTCCCACTCCTTTGAGTTTGGAAAGATCGTTTGCAGTACGTGGAAATAGACCGCCAAATTGGGTGACCACTTGCTTGGCCGCCTCGTGCATATAACGGGCGCGGCTGTAGTATCCCAAACCTTGCCACATACGGAGTACGGCATCCAAAGGTGCTTTTGCCAAAGATTGTACAGTTGGAAATTCGGAAACAAACATTAAAAAGTAACTTTTTGCCTGCTCCACACGTGTCTGTTGCAAAATAATTTCAGAAATCCAGATTTTATATGGATCTCTATCTGATTTCCAAGGTAATTCCCTTTTATGCTCGTTAAACCAGATAATCAGTGTGTTGCTAATATTCATGCTGCAAAGATAGTGATTGTAAACAAGCTAACTTAACAGAAAATTAAAGTTTTTATGAATAAAGTTGTTGTGGTATCAAAAATATAATTACTTTTGCTCCCAGAAATTTATTAACAACCCTTTAAACCAAACATGCTATGACAAAAGCAGACATTGTAAATGAAATTGCCAAAACGACCGGCATGGAAAAGGTTGCTGTTCAGAAAGTGGTAG
>JAITFU010000159.1 GCA_031281125.1 Prevotellaceae bacterium
ATCAGACACCCTCATCAACCAAAACACCTTTACCCAACGCCATTATACCTCCGTGGATTCATCCTATTTTGAGCCTGTTATAGAAGGAATGTACTTGGCCGTAAACGGTGGCGCCTACTCCACGGCATGGAGGGCAAAGGTGTCGGGAATTGATGTGTGTGGAAAAACAGGAACGGCCCAAAATCCACGTAAAGATCATGCAGTATTTATCTGCTTTGCTCCCCGCAACGATCCCAAAATTGCATTGGCCGTTTATCTCGAAAACGCAGGGTTTGGCGGTACCTGGGCAGCGCCTATAGCCTTTCTTATGTTGGAGAAATACCTCACCAACACCTGCTCCCGCCCCGATCTATTGGAGCAAGTAAATAGCTGGAATTTAATCGATAATTCAAATCGCCGATGAAATCGATTTTCTTTTTCAAGAAGTTGGACTGGGTCTCCATCGGAATCTACTTGGCGCTTGTTGTGATTGGCTGCATCTCCATTTTTGCTTCTATTTACAACAAGGAGGCCGGTACCATTCTCGACATCTTTGACACCTCTCAACGCTATGGTCTTCAACTTGTTTGGTTTGTCAGCGCCTTGATCATCATCATTATTATCTTTCTGATAAACAGTAAATTCTATTCCGTTTTTGCCTTGGCCATCTACCTTTTTATCATTCTTTCCTTGGTGGCCGTTCTCATTTTTGGTGTAGAAGTAAAGGGATCAAAATCGTGGTTTGACATTGCCGGAATACGGCTGCAACCTGCCGAATTTGCTAAAATTGCCTGCTCATTGGCTTTGGCACGGATAATGAGCGCGCACGATTTTAAAGTCACCACCTTCCGTGGCATTTCTATTGTGCTATGTATCATATTGCTCCCCCCTCTTCTCATACTCCTTGAACACGAGACGGGATTAGCCCTTGTCTTTGCCGCCTTTTTCTTGGTCCTTTACCGCGAAGGACTATCGGGATGGGTACTCATTTTTGGCATCTTTGCCATTATGCTCTTTGTTCTTTCGATCCTTTGGGAACAGATTCCGCTCTTTATTCTTATTGCCTCTGTGTGTACGATGGCTTATGGGCTGATCTCCGGAAAATGGAAACATGTTCTTCTTATTTGCGTTTTATTTGCAGTTGCTTACATACTTCTACCCAACTTTCTGGGCAACCAAATGGGGCTATTCATCAACAATGGGTATTGGTTTCTGATTCTTTTGTCGCCCATTATTCTGCTTGGCGCTGTCTATGCCTTTCGCTCGCGGATACACGCTCTTTGGGGTGTTCTTATTTGCACAATAGCCTCTTTTATACTTGTTTTTTCTATTGACTACCTTGTCCACAATATTTTACAACCGCATCAAAAAACACGCATCCACATTTTGTTGGGGGTAGAAGAGTATTTGCAAGGGGCCGGATACAATGTGCATCAATCAAAAGTGGCTATTGGTTCCGGCGGATTTACAGGAAAGGGATTTCTTAGGGGGACGCAAACCCGATACAACTTTGTTCCGGAACAAACTACAGACTTTATCTTTTGTACCATTGGTGAAGAGTGGGGCTTTTTGGGTTCCTTTGTCGTGATTATTCTCTTCCTGATTCTCTTTTATCGAATCATCCTTATTGCTGAACGACAAAAGGATCTCTTTGCCCGAATTTATGGCTACTGCGTAGCCTCATGCCTCTTTTTTCATTTTTTTGTTAACATTGGCATGACCATTGGCTTGATGCCGGTCATCGGAATCCCTCTCCCATTTATCAGCTACGGCGGATCCTCGTTGTTGGCTTTTACCATTCTTCTCTTTATTTTGTTAAAATTGGATGCCTCAAGATAATCGCATCTTTCCATTTGGTAAGTTTTTGAATTTTGTCCATCTTTGCGCTCTATTTTAATTTGATAATCTTATTATTTACACATTATGGATTTCACATTTGTCCACCGCCACAATGGTCCTCGTCCGCACGAAATTGACAAGATGTTACAAACAATTGGCGTAGATTCTCTTGAAGCGCTGATACGTCAAACCGTACCCTCCGATATACTGCTTTCTCAACCCTTGCCGCTTGAAACGCCACAAAGCGAACACGAATACCTTGCAAAGCTAAAAAACATGGTTGCCAAAAACAAACCTTTCCGCTCGTTAATTGGTATGGGCTATTACGGCGCCGTCACTCCGCCTCCCATTTTACGTTACATTTTTGAAAACCCGTCATGGTACACCTCCTACACCCCCTATCAGGCCGAAATTTCGCAGGGGCGTCTTGAGGCGCTGCTCAATTTTCAAACGATGATAGTGAGTCTCACCGGATTACCGTTAGCCAACTGCTCACTGTTGGACGAATCTACCGCCGCTGCCGAGGCAATGCGGATGATGTTTGAGTTGCGCACACGGGAAGCTGTAAAAGCGGGAAAAAATATCTTTTTTATTGACCAAAACACCTTTCCGCAAACCCTTTCGGTACTAAAAGCCCGCGCAGAGGCTTTGGGAATACTAATTCAAATAGGTGATTATCAAAACGACTCTCTTACTGATGCTACTTTTGGCGCTTTGGTGCAATACCCTGCGGCCAACGGAGAGGTGCGAGACTATGCCGACTTTTGCAACCGCGCACACGAAAAATCGATATTGGTGTGCGCCGTATGCGACCTGCTCTCTTTGGCCATACTTAAAGAGCCGGGCGCCTGGGGTGCCGACATTGCGGTGGGCAGCGCCCAACGTTTTGGCCTGCAAATGGGCTTTGGCGGCCCCACAACCGGCTATATGGCTTGCCGTGACGACTATAAACGACAGATGCCCGGACGTATTATTGGCATTTCCATTGACCGATTGGGCAACAAAGCGTACCGTATGGCGCTCCAAACCCGAGAGCAACACATCAAACGCGAAAAAGCCACCTCCAATATCTGCACCGCATCGGCCCTTATGGCCACCATGGCCGGTATGTTTGCCGTTTATCACGGCAGCAGCGGAATTAGGAACATTGCCCTCCACGCCTCCCGTTGCGCACACGCAGTTGGGGCGCAACTGCAAAACGCCGGATACACACTCCGCAACCAGCACTTTTTTGACACCATTGAGGTAATCAATATTGATGCCAAGGCAATACGTGTCAAGGCATTAGTCGCAGGAATCAACTTTTTTTATCCGGACGATCAAAGCGTGCGTTTCTCTTTTGACCAACTAAGCAACTGCGCCGAGGCGCAAACCATTCTCCGGATCTTTGGTATCTCCTTTAAAAATTGCAGCCACCACCCATATCCCTTTATGGAGCGTCTTTCGCCTCCCCTTACCCAATCCATCTTTAACACATACCACTCCGAAACCGAGTTGATGCGCTATATCAAAAAGTTAGAGCGTCGTGACCTCTCATTGACCCACTCAATGATTCCCTTAGGTTCCTGCACCATGAAGCTCAACGCAGCCGCTGAGATGCTCCCACTCAGTTGGGCAGAACTTGGTAACGTTCATCCCTTTGCGCCATCGGATCAAGTAACCGGTTACATGGAACTGATTCGCGAATTGGAACACGACCTATCAATCATTACCGGACTGTACGCCACATCGTTGCAGCCAAACTCCGGCGCAGCCGGCGAGTATTCCGGATTGATGGTGATCCGCGCTTTTCACCAAGCTAACAATCAGATGCAGCGCAATGTGGTCTTGATCCCCACCTCCGCCCACGGCACCAATCCCGCCAGCGCTGCCATGGCCGGAATGGAGATCGTATTGATTGATTGCGACCAAAACGGCAATATCAACGTTGACGACCTGCGCACCAAAGCGATCCAACACAAAGAGCGCCTCTCCAACATCATGATCACCTATCCGTCTACCCACGGTGTATTTGAAGAAAAGATCCGCGAAATTGTGTCTATCATACATGAGAATGGAGGATTGGTCTATATGGACGGCGCCAACATGAACGCACAGGTAGGCTTTACCCACCCGGGATTTATTGGCGTGGACGTTTGCCACCTCAACCTCCACAAAACCTTTGCTATGCCCCACGGTGGCGGCGGCCCCGGACTTGGCCCCATCTGTGTTACCAAAGAGTTGGCTCCCTACCTCCCCGGCCACCCGATAGTCCCGTGCGGAGGTAAAGAGATGGAAGCCGCAAGTGCCTCACCATACGGAAGTCCGCTCCTCCTCCCTATCACCCACGCCTACATCAAGCTGTTGGGTGCAGAGGGACTTAAAAGCGCCACAGAAGTAGCCATCTTGAATGCCAACTATCTGTCCACAAGGCTTAAAGAATCCTATCCCACCGTTTACACCGGCGCTAACGGTCGTGTGGCCCACGAGTGCATTCTTGACCTGCGCCATTTTCGTAAAGAGTACGGCATTGACGCCACAGACATTGCCAAACGCCTGATGGACTACGGTTTTCACGCCCCCACCCTCTCCTTTCCGGTGGTGGACACCTTGATGGTAGAGCCCACCGAGAGCGAATCCCTTGCCGAACTCGACCGCTTTATCGAAGCCATGTTGGCCATAAAAGCCGAATGTGAAGCAGTGAAAAACGGAACCGCCGACAAAGAGGACAACCTCCTCAAAAACGCCCCCCACACCGCCGCCGAAGTGTGCGCCAACGATTGGTCCCACCCATACCCCCGCGAACAAGCCGCATACCCATTAACTTGGCTCCGCGACAACAAATTTTGGCCCCATGTCACCCGCGTGGACAATGGGTATGGTGATCGGAACTTGGTTTGTGTGTGCGGATAGTATTATAAATCACCTCTGCTGCCTTTTGAGAGGGAGTCGTTCCACCGGGTTGAAGCTGCAAAAGATGCTGTTTTGCTTGTTTGACCTGCTCTTGTGCATTTTGAGCGTCACACATCAGTTCCAATGCTTTGGCATGGATTAAATCGCTCCGGCAGTTGGCCAAAACAAATTCCGGAATCACTTCGCGTTGGGCAAGGATGTTGATTAGATTGGCATAAGGAGCTGTAACAAAAACCTTTGCAATCAGATTGGTCAATCGACTAAACCGATAGGCGATCAGGTGGGGCGTGCTACAGGCGGCAAGTTCCAATGTCACCGTTCCGGAGGCAGCAATGGCAAAACAGGAGCAGCGAAATGCTTGATAACGATCGCTCTGTCCTCTAACGATGCAATGAGGCACTGACATTTTGGCAAAGGCTTGCTCCACTTCTTCTGCAATGGAATTGATGGTGGGAATCAATAGAAAAAGATTGGGGAATTGGGTGTGCAAGCGGCTCACTACACGGGAAAACACCGGAATCAACCTTTTTACTTCGCTATGGCGGCTCCCCGGCAAAACGCACAAAACCGTTGACGACATGGGGATCTTGCATCGCTCTCTAAATTCCGATAGATCGTCAGACACTCCGGCCACATTTTCTACCACCGGATGTCCCACAAAGTGGCAATTTAACCCATATTTTTCAAAGTATGGAAGTTCAAAGGGCCATAAGGTCATCAATCTATCGAACATTTTGGCTGCCTGCGGTGCGCGGCTCTTTTTCCAAGCCCACACCTGAGGTGCCACATAGTGCACAATGGGAATCCCCACACCCCTCTTTTTAAGCTTTTTGATTACAGCGCGCACAAACCCCCAACTATCCACCGTTACAATCACATTGGGTTGTTGTTGCGTAATGTCCTCCACAATCTGATTCCTACGTTTTAGGATCAGCGGCAATCGGGGAACTACTTCCCAAACGCCCATCACCGATAAATCGGAGATAGAAAAAAAACTCTTAAACCCTAACGCTATCATCGTCTCTCCGCCAATCCCTGCAAAAGAGAGATTTGAATCCCTCTTTTTTAACGCCATCAATAATCTGGAGGCTAAAATATCCCCTGACGGCTCTCCTACAATGATATAGACCAACTGAGACACTACAATGTGTTTATTCCTATGATAAATATCTTCTCTTGGTTTGCCATCTCTATCACAACCTCTCGTTCTATCAGCAAAATTCCTCCGGCCTCCACAGCCATACCTCCAATGCCATATCTCTTTAACTGTTCAATGGTTTGCAATCCCATTGCCGGCATATCAACACGTCTGTCCTGCCCGGGTTTGGTCACTTTTACCATTACGGGCGCTTTTCCCTCCTTTTTAACCGCTGCCACCCTTGATAACATCAAATCGGTGCCCTCAATCGCCTCCACCGCCAACACCATTCCCTCCTGCACCACTACCGCCTGTCCCACATCCACCGCCCCAAGCGCCTTGGCTACTTCAATCCCGCGATGAATATCATCCATATCCTCTTTTGATGGCTTCACTTTACCGTACACGCCCTCTTTAAACACCATGTCAGGCACCACCTCTTGTATGCCGACTATCTTAAAACCACGTGATTCAACTTCTTCTATCACTGCTCTGAAGAGCGAGTCGTCGCTCATCTTTTTCACCGCCAATTTTGCGGCAATTTTCATCCCCTCCCAATCGGGAATCATCTCTTTAAAAGAGGGACGTTTGATCCCTCCGGCCAATACAATCTCAACAACGTTGTTCTCTTTTAAGGCTTTAAGCATCTTTCCGGCCTCGCCAATGCGTGCAAAAATATGGGGAGCTTCTTTAAGCAACTCTTTGCTTGCAAAGGACTCCAATCCAATCACAAATATTTCACGGCCAATTGCATTGCAGTGCCTGATAATCTCTACGGGCATTTTCCCGCCTCCGGCAATCATGCCCAACTTTTTTGGTTCCATTGATATTTTTTGCACTTTACAAAGATAACGATTTTATTTCTAAATGATCCCTCTCTTCGTCAAAAACAACATATTGTCCATATTGCATCCACTCCCCTAACACAACAAAACGTGCCTTGTTGGGGAGAATTGTATCAATTGGCGTATGCAGGTGTCCAAAGATAAAATAGTCGATTTGTTGAGGATATGTAGCTGCAAATGAATATAGTGCCGTAAACTCGTTTTTCTCATGACTTTGTCTTCGGCTGCGTGCCGACCAACGGTGCCCCCAACTCATTCCCCACCGTGGATGGATTGCACCAAAACACCGTTGCAAGAGATGAGAATCAAACATGTTGTTCAACAGCCCTTTGCTCCTTTTCCCATACCCATAGCCATGTCCTATAAAAAATCGAGTTTCCCCAATTTGTACCTCAGCTGCCTTGTCATGGATCTGCACTCCTACTTCATTTTTTAAATAGTCAATACTCCATCGATCGTGGTTTCCTTTAAAATAATGTATTTTGACTCCACTTTCCACCATTTGCGCCATCTTTCCCATTGTGCGGATATAGCCTTTGGGCACAACATACTTGTATTCCCACCAAAAGTCAAAGATGTCGCCCAACAACCACACCTCAGCATCTTTAATGTCAATTGAGTTGAGCCACAACACAAAAGATCGTTCCCTTTCTGTTGGATCGCCCTTTGTTAATCCCAAATGAACATCTGCAACAAAATAGTGCTTCACACCTTAGAGAAAAAGAGAGTACAACAAACAAAAACAGCCGACCACTGCACAGTAAAGAGCAAAACCCCACAGTTTTGCCTGTTTTACCAAAGTCATCATCCAACTACATGCCGCAAAGCCTGTAAGGTAGGCAGCAATAAATCCGATTGTTAATGATAAAACCGAAACACCGGATTGTTGCGGAGTGAACCCTCCTTTTGTTAAATCCAAAAAAGCCTCGCCCAAAATCGGTATCAACACCATTAAAAATGAGAACTTTGCCACAGTTGATCGATCTTTTCCCAACATCAATCCGGTAGAAATAGTAGCACCCGAGCGAGAGAGCCCGGGCAAAACCGCAATCGCTTGCGAAAGGCCGATAATTAAAGCATCCCAATACCTTAGCGGAGAACTCTTTGCGGGTTTCCATTGCGATAGCAACAATAATACTGCCGTAAGGAGCAGCATTATACCAACCAATATCAGTCCTGAACCAAAAATTGTTTCTACCTGTTTTTTAAAAAATATCCCCACAACAAACACCGGAACCATCGAAACGAGTAACATCAGCATAAAACGCACCTCTTCACTGTATCGGAATTTAAAACAGGCGCTTAGCAACTTCCATATCTCCCTCCAAAACACAGTAATGATACTTAATGCAGTGGCGGTATGTACCACCACCTCAAAAGTGACGCCATAGGTTTCAATGCCCAAAAGTTCCTTTCCAATAACTATATGTCCGCTGCTACTAATGGGCAAAAATTCGGCAACTCCCTGTAAGATCCCCAAAAAAAGGGCTTCAAACCAAGTCATTTACCTTTTCTTATGTACATAATTGCCCATATCTCAAAGACAAACCCCAAAAAAATCAAAATTGGGGCCAACACAATGCGCCTAAAGCTAAACATAAGTTCGCCCGTAAAGATGTTGGGATCATTTGTTCCACCCCCGATCATAAGGATGTAACCTATGGTCATCAATCCTAATCCAAGTAAAATCAAAATGATGTTTTTGGGTGCAACGGCAAATCGTTCGTCCGATGCCGAAACTTCTTGCAAAAATGCTTTTTCTTTATTTTTCATATCACTTAATATCTTAATAATACAACGCTTCTGTATTAATTTTAACAATCTTATTTATTGCAAAGTAGGTAGAAATCAAACAAATTCCTGCACCTGTCAACACCATGGAGCCAAAGAGCAAAATAAGCAACTCTTCATCAAAAAGTTGATAGATTTCGGCAAACTCATTGTACGCCAAAGAGAACAATCCAATCAACATCAATACAGCTAATAAGCTCGAAATCAACCCATGGAAGATCGCCCGAATCATAAAGGGCCTGCGGATAAAGCCACGGGTAGCGCCCACCAACCTCATGGTGTGAATGGTAAATCTACGGGCATATACGCTTAAACGTACTGTATTATTAATCAACACAAAAGAGACAAACAACAAAAGAGAGATAAAAATCAGAATCCCCAAACCAATCATTTCTAAATTCTTGGAAATGGTGTCAATGATCAACTTTTGATAATAGACTTCCCGCACATCTTTGATGGCCGACAACTCTTTCTCTACAACATCAATCTCTTCTGTGGTAATATACTTGGCTAATAGTTTGACTTCTACGGATACAGGCACGGGATTAAAATCAAACTGAGACAAAAAATCTTCTCCCAACAGTTCTGCCATCTCTCTTGTCCCTTGCTCCTGTGAGATATACTTTGCCTCAGATATATAAGGTAATGATTGAATGGTACGAACAGCAGATAAAGCATCCTCTTCTGTTATTCCATCGCGCAGTACAATAGAGAGTATGGTATTCTCTTTAAAAAAGCGAACAAACTTTTGCGCGTTTATCCCCAAAAAAGCGGAGGCGCCAACCAAAAAAAGCACCAGGGTGATACTAATCACCGACGAGAGATACGACTGAACAATCCTCTGAAATACAATGCTTTTCTCCTTTTTACCCATAAAACTTCAAAACACAAATATAAATAAAAACCCCGTATGATTAAATTTTTATTATCTTTGTACATATTTTATCAAAGAAAAACCGCAATTATTCGGATGGCAGAGCATAAGAAAATATTGTTTGTGAATTCGGAAATGGTTCCGTATCTGCCGGAATCACGTATGGCAAATATTTGCAGGCACTTGCCCCAAGCTATTCAGGAGATGGGGCGAGAAATCCGCTCTTTTATGCCGCGTTATGGTTGTATTAACGAAAGACGCAATCAGTTGCACGAAGTGATTCGACTTTCAGGTATGAACATGATTATCAAGGAGATCGACCGACCACTGATCATTAAGGTGGCATCCATTACTCCGGCTCGAATGCAGGTTTATTTTATTGATAATGAGGATTATTTTCATAGAAAATCGATCTATAAGGATCTAGATAATAACTTTTTTGACGACAATGATGAGCGCGCCATTTTTTTTGTTCGCGGAGTTTTGGAGACGGTAAAAAAATTGAGATGGAAACCCGACCTTATCCATTGCCACGGATGGCTCTCCCATCTGCTTCCTCTCTATCTAAAGAAGGGTTACCACGACGATCCCCTCTTTACAAACGCCAAAGTGGTGCTATCGCTCTATAACGATATTGAGAATGAGAAGTTTGACATAAATATGCGCACCAAAGCGTTGATTCCCGGCATCAAAAATAAAGATTTGGAACTTTTGGCCATGCCCAATACCGTTCAATTGGCAAAGTTAGCGTTGCAATACAGCAACGGCGTGATTTTGGGAGACCCCACGATTCATCCGGAAATTACCGACCACATAGAGACCCTTGCCATTCCCGTCTTACCCTACATTGACCCTACAAACCCTGAAACCTATTATATTAACACTTACAATCAGTTTTACGACCAAATTTTAGACCGAAAATGACCATCAGGGGTTCCTTTTTACGCTGCGCTTTGCTGCCTTTTTTAACACTTTTTTTGTGTTCCTGTATTACCACCGACAAAAAGCTTGGAGATTATCTTGTTCCTTCGGATCAACATTTGATCCTCAATACGACCACTTTTGATCTTCCTATCTACTCAAGACCAACAGATAGCCTGCAAACAAGCAATCTGTTTGTTTATGAAAGCAACTTGACGCTCCTCTTTGGGGCGTGCCAAGATCCGATCTTTGGTTTGACAAAAGCAGGTTCCGTTTTTCAATTTATCCCATGGAGTTCCTTCTCATACGGGGATTTTCCCGAACCGGTATCTCTTACGCTCACCCTTATTCGAAGCACAAGAGATAATATTGTTTTGGATATGAATCAAACCACTGCTCCACAAACAATCTTTGTACATGAAGTGCTTACCGATCTCTCCTATAAGTACGGATACAACAACTCTTTACTTACTCAAGACTGGGAGCAGGTACCGATCAGCAAACCCGGACAACTCTATTTTGGTACAGACACCATAAAAGTCTCTCTTTCGCTTGATTTCGCCAGAAAACTCCTTACCGCTACACAGGAAGAGAGGGATACCGCCTCTCTCTTTAAGAAAAGATTCAAAGGACTTTATATCCAAACCGAATCACCGGTTGGAGGGAACAATGCCGGTCGCATCAATCGTGCTCTTTTGTCCTCTGCGGAGATGGTGCTCAAATATACACTGGATGGAGCAGATAGCACACTCTACTATTCGTCAGACTATTATGGACATGCTTTTAACAGCATCACTCACTCCAACGCCGAGATTGATCCAAATTCCTCTAAAAATATTTACTATCAAGGATTTGCAGGGATTAAACCCTATATCGACTTTGTTTCCCTTACCCACTCCATCCGCACCTGGGCAGAGCAATCTCAAATCGATGTAAAGAATCTTCTTATCAGCAGGGCCGAAGTGCTTATTGCCTACGATCCGGCCATCGATTACACCAAAATCAATCAATATCCTCCGCTTTTGTATCCTTTTACTCGTGCATATACCGATTCCACAGCTTATTATCGGATCATAGATAATATTTATCTATCTCCTCCGGAAGGGAATGTCAACATCAACAGGTCCAAGTATCATTACTCGTTAAATATCACCTCTTACCTGCAATCGTTGTTAAAGAAAGAGGAGGTGACAGAGAGAGACAACACTTGGTTAATGGAGACAACCTCTACTATTATAGACGATTATGGCACAAGCATGTTTCACCACTCCTCATCCTCCTATCCGCTTGCTTTGTTAGAGGGAACTTCAAGCGATGCCAAACCCATACTTAAACTAACATACACCGTTTTGAAATAATTCTTTGACTCCGTAGCTCAGCTGGTAGAGCAAATGACTCTTAATCATTGGGTCGAGGGTTCGAGTCCCTCCGGGGTCACAAAAACAAACCATATTATTCTCAGATAATTATATGACGCTCATCACGTTTCGACTTCCACTCTTTTTTGGATTTATGTTGTGTTTGATTCCGATTCAAGCCCAAAAAATCAAAGTAAGTAACCTTAAACCGGATGTTTTTAAAGCAAAAATCGAACAGACCGTAAATCCCTGTATTATTGACGTTCGTTCCTCTGCTGATTTTGCATACGGACACATTTCCCATGCGATCAATCTTGATCCGCTTGATTTTCTGTTTATTAAGGAAGTCAAACGACTTTGCTCCACTTCCGACACCATTTTTGTTTATTGCAAAATGGGAAAAACGTCCAAAACTGCTGCGCAAGCGATTGTATCTAACGGATTTAAGCAAGTCGTAAGCCTTAAAGGGGGGATTTTGGCCTGGGAGAAAAAAAAGTTTCCTGTAGTTATGGAGTAGGAGGCTCTAAACCTCCTCTTCGCTCCACCCACGCTTGACGGGCAGCTGCTTGTTCTGCCTCCTTCTTTGATGTGCCTTGCCCAAATCCCACAAGAATTTGATTGATAAATAGGCTTGACGAAAATTCGGGAGCGTGGCTATGCTCTTCTGACGCAAGTTTGGTCTGAAACAGTACAGGAATGTGTTGCTTTTGACAACGTTCAATGATGCGGCTTTTGTAGTCCTGTTCGGTAAACTCGAGATCCTCCCAATTGACAGAAGATAGCAACTTTTTCATAATCACCTTTCTGCACATAGAGTATCCCCGATCCAAGTAGATCGCGCCAATCAACGCCTCCAACATATCTCCGGGGACATTTCGGTTACTCCCCACTCCATGCGGAGAGCGAATCTGTACCCAGGTACAAAGGCCTGTTTCATGAGCCAATGCATTGAGTGACGATCGGCTTACAATCTTTGACCTCATTTGAGTCAAAAAACCTTCGTCACGGTCGGGGTATCTAAAATAGAGCGTTTCGCTTACCACCGAATTGAGTATGGCATCTCCCAAAAATTCTAAACGCTCATTACAAGCGCGATACTCTTTTACTGCAGATTTGTGAATCAGCGATAGGGTATAAAGAGAGATGTTTTTAGGCGTGTAACCTAAGCACTTTTTGAATCTTTTGAGTAACGCCTGCTCTCTGGTTGATCTGGCAGATCTTTTAACCGCAACAGGCACGCGTATCCGTCGCATACCTTGTTGGCATTAAAGTGTTTTGATAACGATGGTTGCATTGTGTCCGCCAAAGCCAAAGTTATTGCTCATGGCTACGCGGACTTTTCGCGTCTGCGCTTTATTTAGGGTGAGGTTGAGCTTGTAGTCAATCTCGGGATCTTCGTGTTCAAAATTGATGGTGGGCGGAATCGTCTCCTTATTTATGGCACACACACAAGCCAACGCCTCAACGGCACCGGTGGCGCCCAACAGGTGGCCCGTCATCGATTTGGTTGAGCTGATATTGAGTTGGTAGGCATGGTCGCCAAAAAGGGTCTTAATGGCCTTTAATTCTGCCGGATCGCCAACAGGGGTGCTTGTTCCGTGTACATTTATATAATCGACATCTCCTATGCTCAGGCCTGCGTCACTAAGCGCGCCTTTCATGGTGAGAATTGCGCCCAGGCCCTCCGGATGAGATGCGGTAAGGTGGTAGGCGTCTGCACTCATCCCGCTGCCGGCCACTTCTGCATAGATTTTGGCGCCTCGGGCAAGTGCGTGTGTAAGCTCTTCAAAGATCAACGCGCCACCGCCCTCTCCCATCACAAATCCGTCCCGCGTTTTGTCAAATGGGCGGGATGCCGTAAGAAAATCGTCATTTCTGGTAGAGAGTGCCATAGCAGAATTAAATCCACCCATGCCGGGCGCCGTAATCCCTGCCTCCGATCCTCCGGTGACAAAGATATCGGCCTTACCCAACCGAATGTAATTAAACGCATCGCACATAGCGTGCGTAGAAGAGGCGCACGCAGATACTGTAGCAAAATTGGGTCCTCTAAATCCATATTTCATAGAAATAATTCCGGCAGCAATGTCCGGAATCATCTTAGGAATAAGAAAAGGGCTAAATCGAGGATTACATCCGCTCTCAAAATAGCCCTTTGTCTCCTGGAATAGCGTATCTATTCCTCCAATTCCCGAACCCCAAATCACGCCAATTCTATCTAAATCCTCTTGTGAAAGATCTAAAGATGAATCGTTTATGGCCTCTGATGCCGAAATGAGCGCAAACTGGGTAAAGAGGTCCAATTTTCGCTCTTCTTTTCGGTCAAATCCAAATTGTGAGGGGTCATAATTTTTAACTTCGCAGGCAAATCGGGTTTTAAACAGAGTAGTGTCAAACCGCGTTATAGGAGCCGCACCACTTACGCCATCAATCAGATTTGTGAAATACTCCTCTATACTATGGCCTAAAGGGTTAATCGTCCCGATTCCCGTAATTACAACTCTCCTTAACTGCATATCACCCTGTATGTCTCAAAGATCAAAATTATTTTGTGTTTTGCTCAATGTAAGCAATCGCGTCGCCAACGGTGGAGATCTTCTCGGCGGCATCGTCAGGGATGTTGATCCCAAACTCTTTTTCAAATTCCATGATCAATTCTACCGTGTCTAAAGAATCGGCGCCAAGGTCATTGGTAAAACTTGCCGTTGGAGTCACTTCGTTCTCGTCAACGCCTAACTTGTCAACGATGATGGCTTTCACTTTTGGAGTAATATCTGCCATAGTTTAAATAATTAATGAATAAATTGTTTTATTTGTTATTAAACAGAACTGCAAAGGTAGCACTTCTTTTTGAATTAGCGAAATTTATTGTCATTTTCCCAACAATTGTCTATTTTTGCCGGATGAAAAAGATTGCCGTTTTTGCCTCCGGTTCCGGCACAAATGCAGAGAACCTTATTCGATATTTTAATATCGATCATCCTGAAAAGCAGATTGTTATTTCATTGATTGTCTCCAATCGTCCCGATGCTTTTGTGCTTGAGCGTGTCAAGGAGTTACAGGTTCCGTCTGTTGTGATCAACAATGACTCTTTTTCTCCTCCCAAAGACCGGAATCAAGCCGTTTTTCCCCTTTTGGAGGTATTGGCAACGGCAAAGATCGACTTTATTGTGCTGGCAGGTTTTCTCCGTTTGATTCCCCAATATCTTCTTGACGCCTATCCCAACCGAATCGTCAATATTCACCCCGCCCTACTCCCTGCTTATGGAGGGACGGGGATGTATGGCAAACACGTTCATCAGGCAGTAATCGCCAATGGGGAGAAGGAATCCGGCATCTCTATTCATTTGGCAGACAGCCAATACGACCACGGCAGGATCCTTTTTCAGGTACGCTGCCGTATCGACTTTGGAGAGACTCCCGATAGTTTGGCTCAAAAAATTCACCTCTTGGAACAAGAACATTTTCCAAGAGTAATAAACGACTGGATTAACGGAAAGCTTCCTCAATAGCTACCGCAACGGCCACCGTTGCGCCCACCATGGGATTGTTGCCCATCCCCAAGAAACCCATCATCTCTACGTGCGCCGGTACCGACGACGAACCGGCAAACTGCGCATCTCCATGCATCCGCCCCATGGTGTCCGTCATGCCGTAAGAGGCCGGACCCGCAGCCATATTGTCGGGGTGCAGCGTTCTGCCTGTACCGCCTCCGGAGGCCACCGAAAAGTACTTTTTGCCCAACTCCATACACTCCTTCTTATATGTTCCTGCTACGGGATGCTGAAAACGGGTGGGATTGGTCGAATTTCCGGTGATCGACACATCTACCCCTTCTGCACGCATCACCGCAACGCCCTCACGTACATCATCTGCTCCGTAACAACGCACCTTGGCGCGCTCACTTACAGAGTAAGGTGTCTCCTTAACTATCTTTAGCTCCCCCGTTCCGTAGTCAAAGTCAGTTTGCACGTAGGTAAAGCCATTAATACGCGATATGATCATGGCGGCGTCTTTGCCTAACCCATTTAAGATCACGCGCAAAGGCTCTTTTCTCACCTTGTTGGCCGACTTTGCGATTCCAATGGCCCCCTCTGCCGCGGCAAACGACTCGTGTCCGGCTAAAAAGGCAAAACAGTGGGTATCTTCGCGAAGCAGCATCGCCGCCAAGTTTCCGTGTCCAATGCCCACTTTGCGGTCATCGGCTACGGAGCCGGGAATGCAAAACGACTGCAAACCAATCCCAATCGCTTCGGCAGCATCGGCAGCTTTGGTACATCCCTTTTTTATGGCAATGGCTGTTCCCACAACGTAGGCATACGCAGCGTTCTCAAAGGCAATCGGTTGAATCTCTTTACACATTTTGTAGGGATCCAAACCTTTGGCGGAACAAATTGCCTTGGCATCGTCCAAATCTTTGATTCCATATTGGTGAAGCGTGGCGTTGATCTTATCAATCCGGCGCTCATAACTTTCGAATAATGTCATAATGCTCTTTTTTAAATGGTTATTGATGGCGGGGATCTATATAACTCTTGGCTTCGGCAAAACGACCGTATGTACCTGTCGCTTTTTTAAGGGCAGCACCCGGTTCATCGCCCTTTTTGACCATATCCATAAATTTGCCCAAGTGAACAAACTCATAGCCAATTACTTCTCCTTGCTCGTCCAATGCCATACGGGAGCAATAGCCCTCTGCCATCTCTAAGTAACGTACCCCTTTGGCTTTGGTTCCATACATGGTTCCTACCTGACTTCTAAGCCCTTTGCCCAAATCCTCAAGCCCTGCGCCAATGGGCAGTCCGCCATCCGAAAACGAAGATTGTGTTCGTCCATACACTATTTGCAAAAAGAGTTCGCGCATGGCTACATTAATTGCATCGCAAACCAAATCGGTATTGAGCGCTTCGAGGATCGTCTTACCGGAAAGAATCTCAGCGGCCATAGCTGCCGAATGGGTCATCCCCGAACAGCCAAGCACCTCTATCAAAGCCTCTTCTATAATTCCGTTTTTAACATTTAAGGTGAGCTTACACGCTCCCTGCTGCGGCGCACACCACCCCACCCCGTGGGTCAAGCCCGAAATATCGGATATCTCTTTGGCGCGCACCCATTTTCCCTCCTG
>JAITFU010000183.1 GCA_031281125.1 Prevotellaceae bacterium
GGCTATGGCAATATGACCAGCGCGGCGGAGTTTAATGTGTTTACCGATCCCCACGCGGCTAAGATCGTTTTTGAAAGCGGCCTGCCCATCGTAATGATCGGCTTGGTTGTAACCATGAAGGCGCTGGTTACCTACGAAAATATCGGGCTTTTGGCTACGCTGAACCAATCGGGCAAAATGCTGCATAGCCTGATCTCTGCGTATGGGGATGCGGAAAAAGAAGGCAAACCCATGCACGACGTCAATACCCTGTTTTATTTAGCGCATCCCGAGGCGTTTACCCTGACGGACTACTGGGTGGACGTGGTGACAGAGGGGTTTGCGGCGGGCGAAACGGTGGCCGATGTGCGTCGTGTTTCACACAACGGGGCGACTAATGTTTCCGTGGCTGTGGATATTGACGCAAAAGCTTTCAATACATGGTTTATGTCCCAAATTGAAAAGATCGACATATAAATATCAGAATTATTTAAGAATTTAACACCAAACAATATGAACAGTAAATTTTTCACAGCGGCGCTTTTGTTTTTGATTTTGGCATCTTGCGGACAGCCAAAGGGATCGCAGGGTAGTGAGTCGCAACAGGTTACCACAATGACCGATGAGGTTTTTGCCTCAAAAGTGCAGAAAATTTTTCTCAGTTTACCTGAGTATGTTTTACCCCAATACTATTACGAAACGCCCGAAATTCGCCATCCCTCCGGAGGCGATCATGACGATTTCAATTGTCGTGTGCTTGGCGACGAATGGTTTAGCGAGACCGATGAGGGTGTCGAATTTTACGCCAGATGGAGGTGGAATATGGCGGTTTACCTCACCAACGACCACCAAAACGCCGTCATTGTCATTCACTATATGGATCAAACAAAACCTGAACGTGAAGATACTCAGTTTACCCTCAACTACCACATCAAATCGGGCGCTTTTACTAAAATAGAAGTTGACGAGGATTCGTTTTCTTTGATGGATGCATTTGACCAAAATGATCCTCTTTATGATGAGATAGGAGAGGTCGTAGAGTATATGCCTTATGCCATCAATTATTCTGATTATGTTGATTATTGGTTTGATAAGGATGGTTTTTCTGTAAGGATTGACTATTTTGGTTACTGGTCAGGATTTGAGGACGATTACAGCAGCAATATGCCTTTGGCAAAAGCATTGGAGCGGGCTAACGTATTCCATTATGTATGGGACGGAAAACGATTTGAGTTGGTGGATAGTGACTAAGGGTTGATAAAATTTAATATTTAAAAAATGAACAAGATATTTTTCACAGCGGCGCTTTTGCTATTGCTTGCAGCGTCTTGCGGAGGGCGGCAGCAAAGTGAGAGCAAATTGTCTAACAGCACACAACCTAAAGAGATTCTATCCGTCTTTAAAAAGGTATTAACCAATCAAATCACCCATACAGATGCAGAAAGTAAACGCAAAATCTTCTTAAAAGATTATTGCGATGAAAACGGCATCTCAGAGATAGATCTGCGTTTTGCCGTTGTTGACTTAGACGGAGATGGAATCCCTGAGATCGTTTTTGAACACGACCCCGGTATTGTGCGGGTACTGCGCTACGAAAAAGGGTTGATATTTGGATTCACCTTTGACTACAGGGCCATGAACGACATTAAAAAAGACGGCACTTTTGAATGGTCAAACAGCGCATTTCACAGTGGAATAGGGAGGCAAACGTTTTATGGCACAGAGACCTATATGGTATTTGTGGCTGAGGGGAGGTGGCCGGGATCGGATACCTTTGAAGAAGGTTTTAGTATCCATGGCAGCACAGTAACCGAACAACAGTTTGGGGCTTTTTCTTCTGCCCGGTGGAAAAAAGAGGAAGTAGAATGGAAACAGTTCTCAATAGAAAATGTGAATAACCTTAAAGCGTGGGGTGATTATGAATTTTTTTACTCAACTATTCCGGACTCAATGTTCCCTATCCCCAAACGTGGCGGTGGGGTGATCCCTTACGACCACTATTCGCCTCCTCAGGACGGCGATGTGGGTACATGCTACGGGTTTGAAAACGCTGATTGGATAGAGTCCTATAAGACACAACTCCGGAAAGCAGGTTTTGAGGAACAGGAAGGAGCGCCTGAATGGATGGAATCGTTGTGGCGTTACAACCGAAGCGCAGACGGAGCCTCGCTTATTGTGGAGCTGTTGCTCGAAGAGAATCTGTTCTCGATCCAAATGTATATCAATTTTTTGTAGAAACATTTTAGTCCTCTATTTCCTCCGCCCAACGACTGGTGCAGCCGCGTTTCAACAACAACTTGGATGCCTCAATTTTTACACTATTTCGGCGACATACAATCTATACCCAACTTTCTTAACATTTTGAATATAAATATATTGCAATGATTTGATCTTCTTTTTAACGCTATAAATCAGTGTGTCGAGATTTTGTTGCCAATGGGTTTTTAAAAAGAGATTATCCGGATCTTTATGGCCCCAGAGGGCATCGGTTATCGTATCTTTTGAGCAAATTTCTCCAAAATCGTTGCAAAGAAGCTTTAGCAATTCGTTCTCTTTGGGTAAAAGTTCGATCCGATCTCCGTTGTTACAAACGATCTGATAATCATCCGGAAGAAAGAGCGACCTTCCTAATGGGATTTTGGGCTTTTGGGACGATAAGGTGGTGAGACAACGCCTTATCCGCAGAACCAACTCTTGTGGCGATATGGTATTGACCACACAATCGTTTACGCGAAGGTAAAAAGCGGAGACAGGATTGGCAATCCCTTGTTCCTCAACAATAAGCATTACAGGAGGGCATGTTTTGTCCAAAGGTGAATGTTTGATAGAAGTAAGGAGTTCGGTATAGTGAAACTCCTCATTTATCAGTAAAATGTCAGGTGTAGTTTTACGGTAATGATTGATAGCCTGTGTTTTGCTGTTTGCAGTAACTACAATAAATCCACTATTTTGCAGGTGCGACAGCACAGAGGTCGTGAAGTTCTTCTCATAGTCGATAATAAGAATGGTTTTGTTGAATATCATTATATAAATTAACTAAACCGCAAAGGTATGGGATACCACCGGCTTGAATAAGGAAAAACGATAGAATTTAACAATAGTGCTATTGAAAAAATTTATAGTGCCTGAAAATCTTACCGTTAGCGGCATGAACGTGCTTTGGTATTATTGCAGTACGCAACGCACCGACTGCCCTTCGGACATCGAAATATTGTTGACGTGGAAGTCGTAGTGCATTTGCGTGGTGGTTGCGGCCGTACTTGATACAAACTCCAAATACCACAAATTTTTATTATTGCTAATATCCTGAGTCGATTTTGTGGCATAAGTGCCTCTGCCCCCCGCATTGTAAAGACCCCCACTCTGATTATACCGGTATCCGGAAGCGGGGAAGAAAAGAGAGGCAAGGGTGGTTGGGTTAATAAAGAGGCGACCTACATAAGCTACATAAATAGAATTGGTAGCAACTGCGGAGGTTACCATAGGGCTGACACCAAGACTGGAAGCAAGGGTTCTGCGGTCAAAGTAACCGTCTGCATAATAGCCCCAAACAGAGTTGTCGGTATTGGAATTGATGCCCTGGGGTGGATTGAGCCATAACGATTGACGAATCTCAGAAAGCGCCGGATTGCCGGTGGTTATGGCATTGTCCGGTAGTCCGTCATGCGGATGGCGGTAACCGGGCGGGCACGTCTCAACTGCA
>JAITFU010000186.1 GCA_031281125.1 Prevotellaceae bacterium
CACCTTTCTCATTGGTCTATACAGAGCTGCATACCCTGAGGGCGAGCCATGGATCGGGGTATTGCGGGCATTTATTGCGGTGCTGCTTACCATGTACATGGTGGCGGTGTTGAGCCGAAGAGGTATCTTTTGGCGGGCTTGATCCTACTCGTTCACCTCCATCAGCCCATCAGGCAGTGACAGAATAATGCGTTTGGCATTTAAGTCGATATCTTTAATAAACGCCTCTTGAAATGGGACCAAAAATGACTTGGCGTTATCTTTTTGAATAATGTCCAAACAGGGGTTGAGCGACCAGTCCATAAAGGCGTTGACACTGCCCAAGAGTCCCAATTTGACATCCGTCACGGTAAACCCAATCAGCATACCCGGGTCTTTGGTTTGTCCTCTGTTTTTCTCCTTTTTATGTGGTTGGTAGAGTGTTTTCCCTATCAGTTCAAGCATTTGCGATTCGCGATAGACATAATCAAAGAGGATGTGTGCGCGGTCGTTTCCTTTAACAGTGAAAGTGGCGATAAAAAAAGGAACCGGTATTCCCTCCAAAATGGCAAATACCGGTTCTGAATCAAGAAAAAGATGACGTGTTTTGGGGCGGAACTTTACAACCAAGGTTCCGTTATTCCCATATAGGTTGAGAATGTCGGCGATGGGCTGTAATTGACCCGCTTCAATCATTAAACCTCTTCTGTAGCAACTTCTTCTGTAGCAACTTCTTCCGTAGTCACATCCTCGGTAACAACGTCCTCTGTCACAACTTCTGGTGCTGCGGCGGGTTTTGTGCTTTGCTCCTCAGTGGTATCTTCCTCGTCAGCTGCGGTTGCTGCTGCTTTAGCTGCGGCTGCCTTAATGGCGGCGTCGTTGCGTTTTTTTGCTAACGCGGCTGCTTTCTCTTCGTTCACTTTGGCCTCGGCTTGCAAAAGAACCTTGCGTTCATTGCGTTGGTTCTGTTCTAAGCTGCTCTTTTTGTTAGCCACTTTTTGCGCTTTTTCCTGTAGCCACGCCTCCCACTTGGCAACAGCGGCCTCCTCTGTAACGGCGCCTTTCTTTACTCCCTCCATGAGGTGTTTCTTGAGCAGAACACCCTTGTAGGATAAGATACGGCGACATGTGTCGGATGGTTGGGCGCCATTGTTGAGCCATTGGAGCGCTTTGTCGGCATCCAACTCAATAATTGCGGGGTTGGTGTTTGGGTTGTAGGTGCCGATTCGTTCAATAAAACGACCGTCGCGCGGGGCGCGGCTATCGGCAACAATTACATGAAAAAAAGCGTAATTCTTTTTCCCGTGACGGGCAAGGCGGATTCTAACTGCCATAACATTTTAAATTTAAAGTTAATGTATAAACTTCCTTATCTTCTCGAGAAAAGGCCTGCAAAGGTAAGCATAATTTTTGAGATACGTATAAAAAATTGGCAAAGGGCGTCGCATCCTCTGCGCCGCCCCTTGCACTGCTTAACCTAAAACCTAATTGAAAAAACTATTCAGTAATAAGAAATACAAAAGTCGTGCCAAAGATGATTTGTGAGAATATTAACCGGAGACAAGTTTGCATTTTAAAATTATGATATCTTCGGAATTGTCCGGTAGAAAGGGCATATTTATGAGTGATGTTTCGTCTATTGTTGAAGGATCAACCATAAAATATATGTACGAATCGTCCATATATTTAAGGTTAGAATATTTCATAAAATCACCATCGCGAATAAAGTACCATTCCCATTTGGATGTCGCTTTTCTGAGTAGTCCAAAAATGGGGCGTGAGGTATGTTGTTCATAGTAATTTACCCCAGCCAAGAATATGGCATATTGTTGATTTTCAAAAAAGAGTTGTTTTAAAACAATACTTTTTGTCATAATAAACGCAAATCCATCGCTTGGATTTTTGGAAAAAAATTTGATAGGAATGGAGTATTCACCAAAATCAAACCTATATGAAACCTCCGGTTTGCCACCAACAAAACGATAGATTTCGTTGCCATAACTTGGACATAGATTAAGCGTATCATAATACCATATGAATATTTTTTGCTACATTTGCAGAACAGAAAAGTTGCATTTTGGACTTGAATCTGCAAAATGACAATTAAAGAACCAAATTATTTACAAAAAAAAAAAAAAAAAATGATAATTAAAATCGTCTTAATTACAATACCGTGCATTGCCTGCTTACTGCTTTGTTTGTCGTGCCAAAATAATAACGAAACATTGATTGAGCCATTATCTGATGAAGAGATTTTGTCTAATTTATTAACAATGAAAGGCATTGTTGAAAGTGTATACCCTGAACTTCTTATTGGAGAATGGGAACTTGTCGAGTTTGCCTATACGGCAGATGGAAAAAGTATTTCAAATGAGAGAACTATATCAATGCTATCTGCCATTAATTCCCATTCGACTAAAAACCTGATGATAAAAGATGAAGATCCTTTTCAATACATGAGCGATGCGCCTTTAGATCTATTCGGACCTTGGGTGTTTTTGAATAAATACCTATTTTTTGCAATAT
>JAITFU010000086.1 GCA_031281125.1 Prevotellaceae bacterium
ATCGGGAGCTGCCGGTGCAAACCAAGGGTCATATTCGCCATAGATAAAGATAAATTTCGCATCCGAATTTTGAATAAAATTGCCCACTTTATGATACAAAGTGGAATCAAAATCGATAACCAAATCATTGGGCAAAAAGATCTTTGATAGATAACCTTTTGTATCCTTTATCTTTAGCAAATCTTTAAAAGGCTCCATATCGTATCCATAATAACCCAACTCCTTTGCCGCCTGAACAAAAAACGAAGTAGTCTCCGATTCGGCCACAAAATAGCCCGAATCGCTCACGCGCATCCAGTGGGTAAAGAGCGTTTCGTCGTCAGATGAGCGGTCGGGAACCATTCCCATCGGCGTTCCAAATTGCCAAAAAGCAAAGGGATACTCCAACACGGTAAAGTCATACACCTCCTCCAAAGGAATCCTAAACGTCCACTTCTCCTTCTCGCAACGCTCTTGTAACAAAGGCATCAGGCGATCCCTGCGCGTCAGCAATTCGCGTTGAAATGCCAACAGCGTAGCGCGATCTTCGGGCGTACCCACCTCATCGCGCAAAAAGGGTTCGTGTCGTCCATCCTCAACCCCCCAACAGAGCGGACCCACGTACGGAATACTAATGTCCACGTCATCAGGGAAAAACGTGCGGTATATCATCACCGTTTGCCCCCCCTTGCTGATACCGGTAGATATCCACTTTTGCGGATAAATCGACTTAAGCGCCTGATTGACACGATGCAAATCGTTGGCCGAATTTTCTGCCGTCAAGTAGTCCCAATTGATGGGAGCGGCAGGTGTTGACTCCAAAAAGTATCGATGTTCCACCACCACCAAGTTGGCATTGACAAGCCTTGCCACTTCGTCAATAAACCTTGGAGAAGCGGCATAAGTCGCTCCATATCCTTCTGTTACCATCACAGTCGGTAGCTCTGCATTGCGATGCATCACAAAGACCCTCTGGGTAAAGTTGCCCAAGTCAGGATGTTTGTGGTCAATCGGTTGCGACACATAGAGTACATATTTTTCTGAAAAGTGTTCCGATTCCAACTTCTCGATCTTTGTCACCTCATCCAACGCCTCCAAGGCGCTTTGCAACGGAGTCTGGCCAAAAACATTTGTGCTAACAAATAACAACGTTGTGAATATCAACAACATTTGTAGCTTATTACGTTTCATACGTTTTGATTTAATAAGAATAGGCCACAAAGGTATGAAAAAAATGAATTATCTTTTGCCACCATATATTTCAACAAAGTGGAGATTGTGGTTCGCTTTGAGACACAACAATTTGATCGAGATTACATTGTTGGGCTATCCTCTGTTCGGCGCTTAATCGTGTGCTTTACCTTGAATAGGGCAAAATTTAGCTCAAAGCTCGTTTCGGAACCGACTGCTTTTAAGTCTTCACCAAAAATGTCGGCAATAATGTCGCCACTCTTTTGCATAAGTTGCTTTTGCTGAAACTCTTGGGGGCTTTGGGATAGCTCTGCAATGCTTCGCGAGAGTTCTCTGATTTTGGCAAACGTCTCTACTATGGCTATGGTAGTTTCGGTAGCTTGTGGACTTTTGAGAATTGTGGCAAGCATATATAAACCTTTTTCAGTAAAAACGTTTGGCAGCTTATTCTTTCCTCCCCAACTTGATATCGAAATTTTCGATTTCAAGTTTTTCCATTCTTCGCTCTTCAATCCGATAATATACCCTTCAGGGAATTTATTTGGATTGTTTTTTACAGCTTCATTAATTCGCATTGTTTCTACATCATACAGCGCCGCTACGTCGCTATCCAAAATAACATTCTCGCCTCTAATTGTGAGAATCTTTTCCTCAACATCACTAAATTTCACTAAGTTCATAAATACATATTTTTAAGATTTGACTTTTTCTATCGCCACAAAGCAACAAAGAGTTTTTCTTAGAATGCGGCAAAAAGTAAAAAAGTGATTTTGTGAATTTCAAAACTTAGAAGAAGATAGCAAAACGTTACAAATTTTCGTTACTTTTGCACCCAAATATCCAAACATGAACAATTTTATAGAAGAGCTCAAGTGGCGCGGGATGCTGCACGATGTAATGCCCGGAACAGAAGAGCTGTTAAAGAGAGAGAAAACAACTGCCTACATTGGGTTTGACCCCACTGCCGACTCCCTCCATATTGGCCACCTCACCACCGTGATGATGCTAAAACACTTTCAACTATGTGGACACAAGCCGATTGTGTTGGTGGGCGGGGCAACCGGTATGATTGGAGATCCCTCCGGAAAATCGGCCGAAAGAAATCTTTTGGACGAACCCACTTTGCGCCACAATCAAGAAGCGATTAAAAAGCAATTTGCTCTTTTTCTTGACTTTGACTCCCAAGCCCCCAACGCCGCCGAAATGGTGAACAACTACGACTGGATGAAAGATTATCGTTTTTTAGACTTTACCCGAGACGTTGGCAAACATATTACGGTCAATTATATGATGAGTAAAGACTCTGTAAAAAAACGGATTACGGGAGAAGAGCGAGAAGGTATGTCTTTTACCGAGTTTACCTATCAGTTGGTACAGGGATACGACTATCTTTATCTGTATGAACACAAAAACTGCAAATTACAAATGGGTGGCAGCGATCAGTGGGGTAACATCACCACCGGAACGGAGTTGATCCGCCGCAAAACGGGAGGTGAAGGTTATGCCCTAACGTGCCCCTTGATTACCAAAGCAGATGGGGGAAAGTTTGGCAAAACAGAGCAGGGTAATGTGTGGATCGACCCCCGATACACCTCACCCTACGCCTTTTACCAATTTTGGCTCAACACATCTGACGACGATGCCCAAAAATATATCAAAATATTTACCCTTTTATCCAAAACCGAGATTGAGAAAGCGATAACGCAACACCTTGATGCACCGCATGAACGAACGCTCCAAAAACTTCTTGCAAAAGAAATCACCACTATGGTACATGGATCAGAAGAGGTGAAAAAAGCGGAAAATGCTACGTTCATTCTCTTTGGTCAAGGCACTTCCGATATGCTTCGCACCTTGGACGAAGCCACTTTTTTGTCGGTCTTTGACGGAGTCCCTCTGTTTGAGGTGGACGGCGCCCGCCTTCCTTTGGACATCATCGAATTACTTGCCGTAGAGACCTCGATTTTTCCATCCAAAGGAGAGTGCCGCAAAATGATTCAAGGAGGTGGACTCAGCCTGAACAAAGAGATAATAACAACAACCGATTTACTTGTAGAGCGCTCCATGCTGTTTCAGGACAAATACCTCTTGATCCAAAAGGGCAAAAAGAACTATTTTATTATCAAAACGATCACTTTATGATGGAACAACAGGAGAGTACCCGACAATTAAAAGTAGGC
>JAITFU010000127.1 GCA_031281125.1 Prevotellaceae bacterium
CGATAAGGCAAAAGAGGAGATGACCTACGCACATCTCTTTGATAAAGTGATTGTAAACGATGATTTTGATACAGCAGCAAAACGGATAAAACAAGAAGTTGAATCTTTTATAGGAGTTAAGAAAGGAAAATGAGTGGATGTGTACAAAAGAGCTGCGGTCTCTACTTTGGATCGTTTAATCCCCTGCATATAGGGCATATAGCCATTGCTAACTATATGCTGGAGTTTACCGATCTGAATGAATTGCGTTTGGTGTTAAGCCCAAAGAATCCGATAAAAAGCAATATGGAGCTGATTTCTTTGGATGAGCGTTTGGCGAGAATGGAGCGAGCAGTAGCACAATCAAAACTTCCCATTTCGATCTCAAAAGTTGAGTTTAACCTGCCAAAGCCATATTATACAATAAATACCCTTCGTTACCTCACTTCCGTTGAGCCTAATACTCACTTTGTATTGATTATTGGGGCTGACAATTTGGCGGTTATCGAAAAGTGGTATCAATGGCAGCAATTGCTTCAAGAATTTGAGGTATATGTTTATCCGCGAAGTGGTTACGATGCCAAAAAGTTGTGTGTTTCGTATGGTGTGCACTACGTTGATGCCCCATTGATCGATATCTCCTCTTCGTTTATCCGTCAAGGGTGGGCAGAGGGTAAAAATATGAATGGGTTTTTATCGGGATTGTGATTCAAACCACTGCCAAAGAGCATCTTGAGGTACAGGCGCATTGATCTCTATCCGCTCTTTTTTTACGGGATGAATAAATGAGAGGGAACGGGCGTGCAGACAAATCCCTCCATCTGAGTTGGATCGCGGGGCTCCATATTTAAGGTCTCCTTTGATCACACAACCTATGGTTGCCAACTGGGCGCGAATTTGGTGGTGACGTCCTGTAAAAAGTTCAACTTCAAGCAAATGATATTTATCACTACTGCATAAGAAGCGGTAGCGAAGCACGGCCTCTTTGGCGCCCGACTTTGGCAGTAAAGATAGGTGTGATTTGTTCTGCTTTTCATTTCTCATAAGGTAGTGAATCAATTGCATAGACTCCTTTTCCGGTTTTTGAAGGGTGATGGCCCAATACTTTTTCTCCATCTCCCGTGACCTAAACATCTCGTTGAGACGTGTCAACGCCTTTCCCGTTTTGGCAAAAAGTGTAGCGCCGCTTGCCGGACGGTCTAATCTGTGGGGAACACCCAAAAAGACATTTCCCGGCTTATGGTCGCGCTCTTTGATCATTAGTGAAACCAAATCGCTCAAAGAGGCATCTCCGCTTTTGTCGGCCTGTACAATCTCTCCGGGGAGTTTATTCATTACCAACAGGTGGTTGTCTTCAAATAAAATACGTTGCTCTACTGACATCAATATCCAAATTTTGCCCCAAAGCTACAAATAAATCTTTACTATTCTGTCACCTTGTCAGTTTTTTTACTTTGGCATAATGGTTGAATAGAAATCGTTAAACATTATAAAATTGAATTGCGATGGGAAAAATTATTGGTATTGACTTAGGAACAACAAACTCGTGCGTCTCCGTAATGGAAGGAAACGAGCCGGTGGTGATCATAAATAGCGAAGGCAAACGCACCACTCCATCGGTAGTGGCTTTTACCGATAGCGGAGAGCGAAAAATCGGCGATCCGGCTAAACGTCAGGCCATCACCAATCCTCAAAAAACTATTTATTCCATAAAACGATTTATGGGCGAGCCATACGATCGTATGAATAAGGAGATTAACAGAGTATCGTATAAAGTGGAACGTGGAGAGAATAATACGCCCCGCGTACGTATTGACGACCGGCTTTATACCCCGCAAGAGATCTCTGCCATGATTTTGCAAAAAATGAAGAAAACGGCAGAAGACTTTCTTGGACAGGAAGTTCATGAGGCGGTTATTACTGTACCGGCCTACTTTAGCGATTCGCAACGGCAGGCAACAAAAGAGGCGGGAGAGATTGCCGGATTAAAGGTAAGTCGGATTATCAACGAGCCTACTGCCGCTGCATTGGCTTACGGTTTGGATAAGATGAATAAAGATATTAAAATCGCTGTATTTGACTTAGGTGGAGGTACTTTTGACATATCGATTATGGAGTTGGGCGACGGTGTTTTTGAAGTAAAATCGACCAATGGCGACACCCACTTGGGCGGAGACGACTTTGACCAAGTGATTATTGACTGGTTGGCCGAAGAGTTTAAGAGCGATAACAGCGGATTAGACCTTCGCCGCGACCCCATGGCGTTGCAACGCCTTAAAGAGGCGGCCGAAAAGGCAAAGATTGAGCTATCGAGCCAAATGCAAACCGAAATCAACCTCCCCTTTATTATGCCGGTGGACGGTGTACCCAAACATTTGGTTAAAACCCTAACTCGTACACAATTCGAGAAATTAGCCGATTCGCTGATCGAGGCAACTGTGGATCCTTGCCAAAAAGCGTTAAAAGATGCCGGAATGAAGTCTTTGGATATTGACGAGGTGATTTTGGTGGGTGGATCGACACGAATTCCTGCCATCCAGTCCATTGTTGAGCGTATCTTTGGAAAAGCACCAAGTAAAGGCGTCAATCCCGACGAAGTGGTTGCAGTAGGCGCTGCCATTCAAGGAGGCGTATTGGCCGGAGATGTCAAAGATGTGTTACTTCTTGACGTCACCCCCCTCTCGTTAGGCATCGAAACGCTTGGCAATGTCATGACCAAGTTGATCGAATCCAATACCACCATCCCCACCAAAAAGAGCGAAACTTTTAGCACCGCAAGCGATAACCAACCCTCTGTAGAGATCCACGTTTTACAGGGAGAGCGCTCCATGGCCCGAGACAACAAAACCATTGGCCGATTCCATTTAGACGGTATTGCACCCGCACCTCGCGGTGTTCCCCAGATCGAAGTGACCTTTGATATTGACGCCAATGGAATATTAAATGTATCTGCCAAAGATAAAGGTACAGGTAAGGAGCAAAAAATCAGAATCGAAGCCTCTTCAGGATTAAGTGATTCCGAAATAAAAAGAATGAAGGACGAAGCCAAAGCCAACGAAGAGTTAGACAAGAAAGAGCGAGAGCGAGTGGACAAAATAAACGCTGCCGACAGCATGATCTTCCAAACAGAGAAGCAGTTAAAGGAGTTTGGCGATAAAATTCCGGCAGACAAAAAGGGTGCTATTGAAACAGCCTTAAGCGGACTTAAAGATGCACATAAATCACAGGATTTGAATGCAATAGAAAAAGCAATGGAGGGAATGAACAGCGTTTGGCACGCCGCTTCCGAAGATATGTACAAAGCACAGCAGGCACAAGGAGAGGGTGCAACTGCCAATGGTGAAAACCAAGGAAAGCAGGGTGAAGGAGAGGTGACCGATGTGGAGTTTGAGGAGGTGAAATAATTCTAAATCAAAACTGCTTGTAAATCAACCAAAAAGAGATCAAAACAACACAAAGTGTAACACTCCATCGGATAAACTTTGATCCTTTATTGATTGACATTTTACTTCCCAAGTACCCCCCTGCCACGTTGCCAACGGCATAGATCAAAGCCACCGGCCAGTTGACTTTATCGTTGATTATAAATACCGTAAGTGCAATGGGGGTATAGACTACAACGGCAAACTGTTTGATGGCATTGGCCCGTAAAAGATCGGCACCCAACAAAAAAACGGAAGCAAAAATAATGAGCAGACCTACACCGGCATGGGTAAAACCCCCGTAACATCCCACCAATATAAAGACGATAAACTTAATGGGAGTGAGCGATACTTTGTCGGAGATGTTGCCTGTGACAGCGCGGGTATCCACATAGAGAAGCGTGGCCAAGATGGGAAGTGAACAGGCCATTGCTAACTCAAAGATTTGAGGATTAACATGTGCGGCCAATTGCGCACCCACTACTGATCCCAAAGCAATGGGAATCCCAATGCGTGTGGCGGTACGGATCGGCAGCACGCCTGCTTTTTTAAAGAGTAGGGAGTTGACAAAAAACTGAATCAGGACACCGGGGCGAGTGGTGCCGTTTGCTACACTAACCGGCATCCCCATAGCCATAAAGAGGGCGTAAGAGACGGCAGAGGCCAAACCGGCAATGGTGTTGACAAAGCCCACAACAAACCCTACTCCAATCAGAATGGCGATCATTTCGGGCGACCGGATCGATGCGGTGTGAAGAAAATCGACAAGATGTTCCAATCTCAATAATTTTGCGTGCAAATATAACACATTTGTCGTATCTTTGCCCGTTCAAAAAGATATAACATGAAACAAGCAAAAGATAAAAAGCCAAAAGAAGTGGAATTAGAGAGCGAATCCAATGGTTTACAGGAACAACTTGATGCACTTAATGACAAATACCTGCGTTTGGTGGCAGAGTTTGACAACTACCGCAAGAGAAGTTCCCGCGAGCGGTTAGAGCTGATCAAAACAGCCGGCGAAGAGCTGATACAGGGGATGTTGCCTGTTTTGGACGATCTGA
>JAITFU010000149.1 GCA_031281125.1 Prevotellaceae bacterium
TCCAATGTGTGCATCCATCGGTGTAAGTTTTGTTCATTCAGGCGTAACGAAATTGGTGATGAGGGAGCTTGGGAGTGGAGTGTCCGGGAGATGTGTCGTTACACAGCAGAACAATTTCATCCGGAAATTACCGAAGTGCACATTACCGGAAGCGCCCATCCCCATCGTGATCTCCTTTTTTATCTTCATCTGATTGAATCACTCCGCACTGTACTCCCTCCCCAAGTTGCCATCAAGGCCTTTAGCGCCATCGAGATAATAAATATGTGTCGTATTGCAGGCCAAAGTGTGCATGAGGGAATCACGATGCTCAAAGAGAAGGGGTTAAATATTATTGCCGGAGGAGGTGCAGAGATTTTTGATTCGACAGTGAGGGCTCAAATTTGTCCCGATAAACCGGATGCGGAAGCTTGGTTGTCCGTACACCGCATTGCCCATCAGTTAAATGTTCCAAGCAACGCCACCATGCTCTTTGGACATATAGAAACGGTTGACCATCAAATTGATCATCTTGAACGCATCCGCAACCTACAAGATCAAAGTGGTGGTTTTAATGCTTTTATCCCTCTCAAATACCGCGCAGCCCACAACAATCTCACCTCATTTGGGGAGGTGGACATTATGCACACACTACGTCTATTTGCTGTTTCACGTCTTTTCTTGGATAACATTCCACACATTAAGGTCTATTGGCCCATGTTGGGTAAAGAGGCCGCACAGATGGCGCTTCTCTTTGGCGCAGACGACATAGACGGTACCATTCAAAAGAGTACAAAAATCTTTAGTATGGCGGGAGCAGAAGAGCAAAACCCCTCTTTTTCAAAGGAAGAGTTGTGTTCAATGATCAAGTCTGCCGGTTATTCTCCTGTAGAACGAGACTCCTACTATCGGGAGATATCATAAAAATCGTATCTTTGTCAAAAATGACGCCATGAAACCTGTAGTAAAACGCCTGATCATCCATTTTTTCATCATTATCGGAGTCTTTATCGCCCTCATATTCCTTACAAAATACGGGCTTACCCAATTTACGCGCCATGGTCAAACGCTCACCGTACCCGATTTTACCGGTTTGACAATGGCACAGGCACGTGAGGTAGCAAAGGCACAAAGCCTTCAATTAGAGGTGATCGATTCGATTTTTTTGCCCAATAAAGCACGCGGAACCGTCTTTAGACAAATTCCCTATCCGGGAGAGCAGGTGAAGAAAAATCGGCGAATAATCATTACGATCAACTCCGTATTGCCTCGTAAAGCCAAAGCGCCCTTGTTGGTCGGCTTTACTTTGCGTCAAGCAAAGGCAGAATTAGCATCCCAAAGTTTTAAGGTAGGGAGGCTTACTTATGTATATGATATTGCAACTAATACAGTATTGGCTCAATATTGCAAGGGAGAAGTGTTAAAGCCGGGAACCCCAATTGAGATTGAGAGTACAATCGACTTGATGCTGGGTGTGGCTCCGGAGCACAACAAAACCTACATTCCCTCTGTAATCGGATTGACCCTCGAAAATGCAAGAGACATAATCACAGACTACTCGCTCAATCTTGGAAGGGTAAACTATGATGCATCTGTGGCCACCTCCACCGACTCTCTCATGGCAGTCGTGGTGCGCCAATCGCCCGAACCCTCTCCGGCTGCTGTATGGAATCTTGGGGTAGAAGTGCAACTCTACCTCACTGCCAAACCCCCTGATATCGGCACCAAAAGGGAGGAGCGCCCATGACAACTGATTGTGATCCCGAATGGGAAGAGGACGGGGCGGAGTTATACGAGCACTATCGTTTTGAAATTGACAAAGGGCAGAGTCTCATACGTATCGATAAATATCTGTCGGCCCACATTGAGGGCATTTCGCGCAGCCGTATTCAATCAGCAGCCGAGATGGCCTACATTCTTGTCAACGGTAAAGCGGTCAAGTCAAACTATTTAGTCAAACCGTTGGACCTAATATCCATTGTGATGCCTTTCCGCAGACGCGGGGTGGAGATTACGCCGGAAAACATAACCATCGATGTTGTTTTTGAAGATAGTGATGTATTGGTCATTAACAAACCGGCAGGATTGGTGGTACACCCCGGCCACGGGAATTACTCGGGTACGCTTATTAATGCAGTTGCCTGGCACTTAGGTATTCGCGATAAGGTGGAGGGGGACGAAAGAATGGGGGTATTGGTGCATCGAATAGATAAAAACACATCCGGTCTGTTGGTGATGGCAAAAAGCGAAGAGGCGCAGTTTAGGCTATCCAAACAGTTTTTTGAGCACAGCGTGTTGCGGGAGTATGTTGCACTGGTATGGGGAAACATTCCGCACGATTCCGGCACCATTGACTACAACATAGGAAGGAATCCCAACGATAGGCTCTGTTTTCAAGCTTTTCCCAAAGGAACAGAGGGACGTCACGCCGTTACCCATTACCATGTATTGGAGCGCTTTGGATACGTAACATTGATAACCTGTCGATTAGATACGGGACGCACCCACCAGATTCGTGTACATTTAAATGCAATTGACCATCCCCTCTTTAACGATGACCGATACGGCGGCGACCGCATCCGCAAAGGGAGCATCTATGCCAAATTTGCCTCATTTATAGATAATTGCTTTAAAATTATGCCTCGCCAAGCCCTTCATGCGAGGAGTTTGGGTTTTATTCATCCTAATACAAAAGAGGAAGTGCAATTTAGCGCTCCCCTTCCATCAGATTTCCAAGAGGTGATTGACCGCTGGCGGCGATACACTAAAAGCGTTGGCCCGGAGTACGCATCATAGGGGATTGCCCCGGCCCTCCACTTGGCCCATGCCAATCTCCTCGGTTCCGTGAACCGCTAAATGTTCCAAAGCGATAGGTAAAACTAAAAATGAAGTATCGCGACAATACGTTGGACTCCGAATCTTCTATATAGTTGTCACTCACGTTGTGAGAAATACTTTTAGACTCTTTAAAGATGTCAAAAACCCGTATGGCAAGGGTGCCCATATTCTTGAGCAATAGTTTTGATCCGGTGGCATTCCAAACGGTTGAGGGTTTGTTGTATCCCTGAGGGTAACCAATATAAAAGAGGTGACTTATATCGCTTGTAAGGTTGAGCCCCCAAGGGAGTGTCCAGTTAAAATCGGCGGAGAGTCGATTGTTCCATGTATTGTTGTTCCCGTTTTGCTCAATGGAATACCAAGCAACAGAGTAATTGGCACTACCTGAAATGGTTGCATTTAATTTATCACCACGATAGTTAAAACGCAACGTCTCTCTGACGCCAAGCGTATTGGTATGATTCTTCACACCGTTGGAGTAGCTGTTTGACGAAGATGTGTTCAAGCCTCCACTCGAACTGATGGTAAACTTTGACTGTGCAATAGGTGAATTGTATGTAAGAAAAAGGTTTCCGGAAAAGGAGGTCCCCTCATTCACAGGTTTTGTATAGAGCACCCCTTCAATATACTCGCTTTTATTAATAATTTTATTGAGGGTATAATTCATGTCGGATCGTAACGAAATGGTACGGAAGGTACCCGGTTTGGTATTTCGATAATCTAATGAGAAACGATTAGAAAACTCCGGAGTCAGATCCAGATTCCCCTCTCTGATTCGGGTTGGGTCGGAATTGTCTTTTACCGGTTGGAGTTGTGTAAGGGAGGGTTGATTGGTTCGACCGTTGTACTCGACACGCAAGGTGGTGTTCTGCGCAAAGTTATAGCGAAAATCGACACGAGGTGTAAAGTTAAACCGATGCCTTGCAAAGTCTCTGGCAACTCCTCCTGTTTCCCCAATGCTGCTGATGTATGAGGGGAGTGCAGAGAACCCCACCGTGTAGTTGTATTTCTCCTGGTTGCTTCTGAGATTGATCTCTGCTTGCTGCTCTATCGTTATGTTTTTAAGAAAGTTAGAATATTCAATATCTTGAATATCGTACTTATTTGTTGCCTGATTAAAATTATAGGCCTCTTTATCGGAATCGCTCCTGTTGTATCGATATCGGTAGGCAAATTCCATAAAATACTCACCTCCAAGCGGCTGGGTATAAGAGAGTCTGCCATTAAGTGCGTATCTGTTGCTGTTTTGGGTAGAAAACTGATTCACCAACTCTGTCCGTTCGCGTTCACCATAAAAATTGGTTTCAGATATGTTATAGGCTTCCGATTTGGTTTCTGAGATATCGTAGTTGAAACTTAGCGACAGGGTGTTACCGGGCTTGGTAAAGCGATGGCGGAACAACAACTCACCCGCAGTGGCCTTTGAATCGCTTTCCGCTTTATAT
>JAITFU010000155.1 GCA_031281125.1 Prevotellaceae bacterium
TGTCTCAACAATCTGTTCCCTTGAAAGCTCCTCTGCTGCTCCTCCAACAAATCGCAACGGAGGAACGGTATGGTCACAATCAATCTTCACCTCCAACAACTTCCTTTTATCGCCGCGTACAATAGCTCCCACAGTGCCGCCCACCGGAGAGGTAAATAAAATATTGGGTTGCAACTTGGCGGCAAAAAGGGGTGTTCCGGCGGCCACAGCATCACCTTCTTTGACCAACAGCTTTGGGGTAAGCCCCCTAAAGTCTGTTGGTTTTATAGATATTGCTTTTGGCGGAGGAGGTTCATAGAGAACTTTTTGGGCTTCGCCTGCCAAGGGAATAGTAAGCCCTTTTTTTAGTTTGAATAGAGGTGGCATATCTGATGGATAAAAACAGGCAACAAAAGTAATGCTAAAAAGAGAATAAACAAATAGAAAAAATGCGAAATTGTATAACTTTGCAGCAAATGAATATGAGATCAAGAGACTATTTAGAAGAGTTGAGCCAGGTGCAACGTCAAGCGGTAGAATGTGTTGAAGGCCCTTTGCTGATCATTGCCGGTGCCGGTTCGGGCAAAACAAAAGTGCTGACACACCGAATCGCTTATCTGTTGCAAAAAGGAGTTCAACCAGAAAACATTCTTGCCCTTACCTTCACAAACAAAGCGGCCAACGAGATGAAAGCGCGTATCTCTCAGATTGTGGAGAGCGATAAGGCCTATCGCTTAAGGATGGGCACTTTTCACTCCATTTTTGCCCGTATCCTTAGGAGTGAGGCGGGATTGTTGGGATGGCCGACTCAATTTACCATTTACGATAAGTCAGATTCTAAGAGCGCCCTAAGGGCGTGCATCAAAGAGTTGCAACTTGATGATAAACAATACCCTGTTAATGAGGTGCAGGCGCGCATCTCCATGGCAAAAAATAATTTACTCACAGCATCTGCTTATCTATCAGATCTATCTGTAACAGCAGAAGATGCTGCTCGATTCAAACCACGTATCGCCGATATTTACCGGCTTTATGCACAAAAGTGCCGCCAATCCGGAGTGATGGATTTTGACGATTTGTTGCTCTATACCAATGTTCTCTTTCGTGACTTTCCTCAAGTGTTGGAAAAATACCAATCTTGGATTACCCATATTTTGGTAGATGAGTATCAGGATACCAATTTTGCCCAGTACTTGATTGTTAAAAAATTGGCACAACACCACCGTAACCTTTGCGTGGTGGGTGACGATGCCCAGAGCATCTACGCTTTTCGCGGCGCCCGAATCGAAAACATCCTAAACTTTACCAAAGATTTTCCCGAAGCCGCATCCTACCGCTTGGAACAAAACTATCGCTCCACCCAAACGATTGTCAACGCCGCCAACAGCGTCATCAAAAACAACTTGGAACAACTTAAAAAAGAGTGCTTTTCCCAAGCGCCCATTGGAGAGAAGATTGATCAGATTAAGGCATATACCGATCATGATGAGGCAAATATGGTTGTCGGATCGCTTGTTAACCGCCATTCTGTTTCGCGTGCCTCTTACGACGACTTTGCGATCCTCTACCGCACCAACGCACAGTCGCGCGTCTTTGAAGAGTCGCTTCGCAAAAGGAATATCCCCTACAAGATTTGGGGCGGTTTCTCCTTTTACGAACGGGCAGAAGTCAAAGATATGTTGGCCTATCTTCGTCTGATTGTGAATCCTAAGGATGACGAGGCGCTCAAGCGGATTATCAATGTGCCGGCGCGCGGCATAGGAGAAACCACCTTGCAGCGGGCACAAATAGCTGCAATAGCCAACGGCACATCCTTATGGGAGTTAATAACACTTGCCGATTTGGAACCATTTGGCATCAAACCGGCTACGCAGCAAAAGTTGAGGAGTTTTACCTCATTATTATCGGAGTTTTCTCTCCGTCAGTGGGATAGCGATGCATATAACTTTGCGATGGAGGTGGCGGAGCGTACAGGATACCTCACAGAGTTAAAAAGCGACCTCTCTTTAGAGGGGAGGGTGCGAATGGAAAATATGGACGAGTTTTTTAACAGCATCAAATCGTATAGCCAAACAGAGGAGGAGCTCTCTACCATCCACACCTTTTTATCCAATGTTGCGCTCATTACCGAAGTGGAGCAGACCGACAATCAGACAGAGCCAAGGGTAAATCTTATGACAATGCACGCTGCCAAAGGCCTTGAATTTAAGTATGTCTATATTGTAGGATTGGAAGAGAACCTCTTTCCATCTGCCCTCTCCTGTTTTTCGCAAAGAGAGTTGGAAGAGGAGCGCAGGCTCTTTTATGTGGCCATGACACGGGCAAAAACCGCTCTCACCTTATCTTGGGCGCAATCGAGGTATCGATGGGGCACACTTACCCACAACCCAACGAGCAGGTTTCTCAAAGAGGTCGATCCCTTTTGTATGGGCACATCGGTTTTGAACAAAGAGAAACCAAAACCACTTCAGAGGATGAACCCCATACCCTTTCCCGTTGTCTCCCCTTTTACAGGCGCTTCACCCACACAATATAGGGAAGGACAAAGAGTGGAGCACGACAGATTTGGGGTGGGACAGATTTTATCAATAGAAGGAAACAGCACATCAGACCAAAAAGCAGTGATCGCCTTTGACCAATGTGGAACAAAAACGATACTTTTAAAGTTTGCAAAGATTAAAATTTTGTAGTTTGGCACGATTCTTGCAATATGATTATTGAAGTTTTTTCATAGTTTTAGTTTTACGTAAGTCGGAATAAGGCGTCAAAAGTGAAGTTGGCGCCTTTTTCTTTTTTATCATTTGCATTGTTATCTCCTTGGCTCAAACGCATTTAACAATTCAGTTGGAAGGGTTTTATCCAGTAGATGCTTGTAAATGAATCGAATATCGTTGACACGGCTATGAATGCTCTTTTTGCCTCTGTATCCGTGGCGGCTCTCGGGATAGATCATCAGTTCAAACTCTTTATTATGCTCCTGCAACAGGTTGACCAATTGCCATGTGTTTTGAATATGTACGTTCTCATCGCGCAACCCGTGCGTAAGGAGCAACTTGCCTTGTAATTTTTCGGCATAGGGTAGCACGGCACTTTTTGCATATCCATTGGGATTCTCTTGGGGAGTGTCCATAAAGCGTTCCGAATAAGTGGCGTCATAAAGCATCCAGTCGGTGACGCTGCCTCCGGCAATGCCATGGGTAAAAGTATCGGCGCCATAGGTAAGCGCATAAGAGGTAATATAACCTCCGTAACTAAATCCGTAAATGAGGATTATTTGAGGATTGGCTTGTCTATTTTCAACCAACCACTCCACACATCGGGTATAATCCTCAATCTCCCAATACCCCAAATTGCGGTACATTGTTGTCTGCCCGATTTTACCGTTGTGACCGCTGCCTCGATGGTCAACCGTCACCTGTATCAATCCCTCTTGGGCATATTGATGGGGTATTCCACCAAAAACATCTGCCCAGCCGCCTCTTACGCTGATCGATCCGGGTCCTCCATAAACACTTAATGCAACAGGATATACCTTTTCCGGCTCCTTATTCAAAGGCATAATTATACGCATCGGGAGGTCAAACTTGTTGTCTTTGCTCTTGATGGTAATAAATTCGACATTTGGTCTTTCATACATCTCAAAGTGCTCATTTTTGGTGTCTTGAACCTGGCAAACAAACTTTCCCATGGTGGTGTAGAGTGCCACTTTTGGAGGGGTGGCAACGTTTGAATAGGTGGTTACAAAATACTTTCCGTTTGGGGAGAGGGTGATGCGGTGGGTGTAATCTCCAAAAGAGAGGCGTTGGAGTTTTTTGCCGTCAAAGGAAACTTTGTAAAAGTCTTCGCACCCAATGTTGTCTTTGTAACAGGTAAAATAGACCGATTTTTCTTTTTCATCAATCCTCAACACATTAAGTACCGTATAGTTGCCTTGAGTAATGGGATTAATCAGTTTTCCGTTCATATCGTGCAGGTAGAGGTGTTCCCAACCACTCTTGTCGCTTGTGAGGATAAACCCTTTTCCCGATTCTAGGAAACGGATACGAGGCTCGTGGTCAATATCAATCCACGCTTCCTGTTGCTCTTCGTATATCTGCTTGACGTCACCTGTAGCGATATCTGTCTCCAATATTTTGTAGTGATTCTGGTTTCTGTTGCTCCACTGAAGCCAGAGCGCTTTACTGTCGGGGCGCCAGTAGGGGAGAGCAAAGTAAAACTCTTGATTGTCACCTACTTTAGCCCAAATAACCTGACCACCTTCCGGAGAGACGATCCCTGTCTTTACTTTGGGGATCGGATTTCCTGCTTTGGGGTAACGCACCGTTTCGACATAGCCGTTTTGTTCAGGGCTGTCGGTAATGGTAAAGAGAGGGACTTCCCGATCGTCTGCCCTAAGGAAAGCGATCCATTTGCTGTCGGGCGACCACCAAAAAGCGCGGTAGGCGCTTGGACGTCCCAAAATCTCCTCCATATAGACCCATGAGGCATATCCATTGAGGATTACGTCGCTGCCATCTGTGGTAAGCCTTGTCTCCTTGTTATCGGAAAGGCGTAAGGTATAGAGATCATTGTCACGGGTAAAGGCAATGTAGCTAGAGTCGGGTGAATAGGTGGGATTGAGGCCATCAACCTTGATATTAGCGACTAACGATGATTGAGCAAAAGGAATTTCGCTGATCACTTCCGATTTGCCGCTTTTGGTATCCACCTGAACAAAGATACGCTCCCTGCCGGTGGGATTGCTTCCGGTAAAATAGACCAGATCTCCGTCCCATTTGGTTACCTGATAGGTGTAGTCGGTGATTCGGACAGAGTTATCCCACATCTGTTGCGGGGTAAGTTGCCTTTGTTGCCCCAAAAGAGTTTGGCAAAAAAACAAAAGCATTAAAAATGAAAAAGTTGTACGCATATTAGTGTTTCTATTATATTTTACTTGAATGAAAGCTCGCTTAACCCTTTTCCTGATAGGGCCATCTCCCTAAAGTATTCAGGTACAGGCCTCCCTTTTAGAACATCGACATAAAGTTTAGCAATGTATTGTGACATCATAAACCCGTGTCCGCGCATCCCCACAAAGAGACCGAGCGTTGGGTCAACAATGTACCTTGGTTCCACGTAGTATCCGCTCCAAAGAGCTTGGAAACCAACACCTGAGAGATTGGGCAACCATTCCACAAAGGTCTCAGAAATGATTTCAAGAAAATCTTGTGTATTGATTTTAAGATTTTTACCGGCATCCTGAGGATCGGTGACCGGAGAAGCACAGCCGATAATTTGTCCCGTTTCTGCAAGTTGTTGCCCATATACAGCCGAGAACGCCTTGTTTTTGCGCCTGTCAATCAGCATATCCAAATTGCGCCCACCGGCACCCATCATTGGAAGACGTTTGGTGATAAATGCTTGATGTCTAACCGGATAAAGCCCTGTTTCTATTCCAAGTCTCCTTGCAAATTCTGCAGCTTCTGCTCCTAACGCATTGATAAATATATTTGTGTGGTATTCGACATATTGATTATCATGGGTGCGTACCAATACTGTAAAGGTATCACCCTGTTTGCTAAGATCGATAAGTTCGCTATCTTCTAATACGGATCCTCCGTGTTGGATCCCAATTTGACGGATGGTATCGATCGTTTTGCCCGGGGTTGATTGCCAGCAATTTCGGGTAACCAAGGCGTGGGAGTAGATTTTGCAATCGGGGTTAAAGTGTTCAGAAATCTCTTTGTTGAAATCTTTGGCATCAACCATATAGGCATCTGACCAAGCCATTGACGCATCCAAAGAGAGATAGGTCTCTTTGTCGTGTGCAAAGTTGATATATCGAATCAGGTGGAGGTCAATATCGCTAATACTTTGAAGCTCTTTAAATATTTCGAGGTGGTGGGCGGCAAGATCGGCCAATGCCGGAAGGCTAAAAGCGGGTCGTCCGGCGGCAATATTTCTCCACGATCCACCTCTATCCCTATTCACAAGAACAGGCCGAAATTGCGCCTGAGCCAAATAGCGGAATAGCGCTGAGCCTGCCATTCCGCCGCCGGCAACCAAGGCATCCACCTTCACAGCGGTGCGTTGAGGTTTTTTGAAGTGGGTGATGATGGGGGAGTGGGTGTTTGTGGGATAAAACTTCCCCATTTCAACAAGGTTCGAGAGTGGGGCGCGGGGCGTAGCCTCTCCTATTACTTCAATACAATATGAACGTAAAGATTGCTTTGCCCGTGGAATACAGCGATTTCCGCGACAGGTGCCCATTCCCAAACGGGCGATGTGTTTGAGTTCGTCGGCAGAGATAAAGCGACGATCACCAACTGTTTTTACGATTTGGTCAATGGTAATATCTTCGCAATGACAAAGATATGTTTTTTCTGGTTGGTATGTAGAGAGGGGAGTAAAAGCGAGTGGATTGGGATAGCGCTCTTTCACAATAAACCCTCTTGTTCTAAGCATCTCTTCGCCTGTCATTCCGGACACTTTTACACGGGCAATATTGGTTTTATTGGGTTTTATCAAAATCTTCTCAATCGATCCTTGACCCACCTTTTTCCCCTGATTGTCCACCAAAAAAACGTTTGCCCCCTCCTGAGCCTCATATTCAATGGGTAAGAAAACCCACTCTTTGGCAACATTGTAGCCAAATATGGCCAGTCCGGGGCACTGATAAACGCAGTCCATACACCCAATGCACTTTTCGTGATCGACATACGGAACAACAGATGTAGAAGATTTGGTGATGGCGCCATATTTGCAGGCAAAAGCGCATGGGTTACAGGCAAAACCGTAAAGGCAATCGATAAGGACAAATCCTCTTAACGCCATACGCTCCTTGGATGGCATAAGTGGTTCTTCAAGAAGACGAATCGGATGTTGTTGTGAATCTATATACTCTTTGGAAACAGAAAGATAATCATCGTATGGATACCTGATGCCCAT
>JAITFU010000111.1 GCA_031281125.1 Prevotellaceae bacterium
ATTTTGATTACAGCCAAAAGGGTGTTAAGTCGGTAAACATTATTGATTGGTTGTTGGCAAAAAAATAGAATGAAAATCGGCCAAATAGATTTGGGTGTCCAGCCCCTCTTTTTAGCGCCCATGGAGGACGTTACAGACGCCTCTTTTCGCTTTATTTGCAAAGAGTTTGGAGCAGATGTGCTCTATACTGAGTTTGTCTCTTCTGATGGGCTTACCCGCGATGCGCAAAAAACGGTTAACAAACTACAAATCTACGATTACGAGCGTCCCATTGGCATTCAACTATATGGTCACCTGCCGGATGCTATGATAAGGGCTGCCCAAATCGCGGAAGAAGTTGGGCCCGACCTGATTGACCTTAACTTTGGTTGTCCGGTGCATAAGATTGCCCATCGAGGGGCAGGCGCAGGTATGTTGCGAACGCCCGACTTGATGGTGGAGATGACTCGATCGATTGTGCAGGCGGTCAAATGTCCGGTAACGGTAAAGACGCGATTGGGGTGGGATGATCAGAGTAAAATTATTGTAGAATTGGCCGAGCGGTTGCAAGACGTGGGTATTGCCGCCCTCACAATCCACGGACGTACCCGCGCACAGTTGTACAAAGGTGTGGCCGACTGGACGCTGATCGGAGAGGTAAAGAACAATTCAAGAATGTTTATCCCCATTGTTGGGAATGGAGATATTGATGGGCCTGAGAGCGCCAAAATAGCCTTTGATCGTTACGGTGTTGATGGTGTGATGATTGGACGCGCCTCTTTTGGCCGACCCTACATCTTTAGGGAGATTAAGCACTACCAACGTACCGGAGAGGTGATACCGGAGCTTACCGTTATCGAACGGGTCGATTTGGCCAAGAAGCACTTTGCCAAATCGATAGAAGTGAAAGGGCCAAGGGTGGGCGTGTTGGAGATGCGCCGTCACCTGAATTGTTACTTTAAAGGTTTGCCCAACTTTAAGGAGAAACGGATGGCGTTGGTTACAGAGAATGATCCGATGAGGGTGCTGGAACTGTTGGATCAGGTGGGGGAAGGGTGGGGGTAAAAAAAGAGAGGCTGCTCAAAAGTTGGGCAGCCTCTGCAAATAATAAAGCGTAGTAACGATTACCAGCCGGGGTTTTGGGTTAACTTATAACCATGGCTGTCATAAATGCTGATCTCATTGGTGGGAACACCGGTGAAATATTGTCTTTCAAAGGCTACATCTCCGTCTGCCCAGAGTCTTCTGCTGAGTACCGTACTGATCGGATTTAGCAGAATACGTGTAGAATCGCCGGGGACAACAGGGTACAGAGAAGTGGGATTGTTTAGAGACCTAATCTCTTTTTGTTGCGCTGCGGAGTACTTGGTATAGTCAAATATGGCTCCGTGAACAGCGGGATTGGGTTTGCCGTCTATGTCATCATTAGCCATAAATTTGTACATCTTCCAACGACGCAAATCTTCTCTTCTGAATCCCTCTTGCATAAGTTCGACCCATCTCTCCCTCCGAATCTCCCACATCAATGGGCTAACAGAGGCGTCTCTATCCGGGTCGTTGATCGCTACACCATTAGCAAATACCTCGGTACCGGATACCGTCATTGGGGGGAGCTTTGGAAGCACGTCACCTTGATTGTTCTTCCGGATATTTCGATTTCGTAATAAGTTGATCGATCTATTGGCAGCAGCTTGATCAAATTGTCCCAGTTCGGCAGTTGCCTCGGCATAGTTTAACAACACTTCTCCAAAACGGATCACAGGGGCATCTGTGAAGTTTCTATCTGCTGTATATTGATCCGGATTGGTTAACGTATAAGGAGTAAACTTCCAAACACAAATGCCTGTTCTGGCATACCCGTTGGCAACACCATAAATTCTTAGGGTGTCACAGACAGTTGCTGCCAGACGAGGATCGCGGTTTTCATACATTTTTGGGAAATAACGTAAATTGTTGTCGGATGAGTAGTTGTAGAGAGGAGACTGTTTGATGGGGAGACCATCCGATGCAAGAAATGCGTTTAAGGCTCTTTGGGTTAGTCCCGACTGACCTTCTGCGATTCCTGAACTGTACGTAATTAAACTATGGGTAACCTTTCCGGTTTCGTATGCCCTAAAAAAGATCACCTCACTGTTTTTTGAGTAGTTACCGCCCGACAGATCGTCCTGAATAAAGATTCCTCTCAGGTCGTCAGCAACGCTAAATGGTCCGGCCATAACCTGTTCGGCTGCCCATTTGGCGGCGGCAAACATGGTATTGGCATTAGCGGCATCATTTTTATGGTATTTGAGCAAAGAACCCATATGAAGGAGGTCCCTGGACATATAGGCAAACACTACATATCTGTGGAGATGGTTGACTCCATCAAAAAGACGAACATTCGCAGCAGCAAATTGATAATCTTCCAAAATCTGTTGAGCTACAACAGATAACGGATCACGGTCTTTGTAAAGAATCTCCTCAGGAGTAGAAGGATAGATTTCGGAAGTGTACACAGGAAAATCTCCATAGGTTCTAGCTAAATCGGAATACTCTTTGGCGCGGTAAAATCTTGCTACGCCACGCCAGTGGTTCTTTGCCTCCTCAGATACTGGTAAGAGGTCAGCCCGTGCAAGCATGATATTGGTACGGCGAACATAAGTAAAACTCCAGTCGTCAGAGGTAGCAGGAGTAGTAGTTCCCCAGGTTGAACTGTTATAGTATTCGTCGGCGACTGATCCTGATGTGAAGTATCTTCCCCATGCCCAGGCATTTGAATAACCTGTGAAATACCCCAAGTAAAAGTTTTGGGCAAAAACCCGCATATTGGCTTCGCTGCTCCAAAAGTTTGCGTCGTCAAATGAGTCAAGGTTTTTTCTGTCTAAATAGTCACTACAGGAACTAAAGCACACGAGTGACAGGATAAGTATAGTATATATTTTTTTCATATTCTTTATGTTTTTAGAAGGTTAATTGAACACCAAAAGAGTAAGAACGTCTGTAGGGATATGCGCGACCAAAAGCACGAGCATCATTTTCGGTCAAATTTGTATGCGCCAACTCAGGGTCAATGGGATTCCTTCCTAAGTGATCAAATTCAAACAAATTTTCACCGCTGGCATAAATGCGAAACTTGTCAACAGAGATCTTTGATAACAAGGATTTTGGCAATGAGTACCCGATGTTTAAGTTTTTACACCTAAGGTAAGCCATATTTAACAGAAACCTATCGTTAGCAGCCTGATAGTTCCATTGGTTGGTCTGAGCGTAGTTAATGGGTCTGCAATAAAAAGCATTGGGGTTGTCTTCTGTCCAATAATCTAACGTGTGGGTAAAGTTGGCTTCTCCTGACATATAGCCGGGAAGAACAATGTTTCCGGTTACCCACATATGCCTTTTGCCTACACCTTGGAAAAAGACTTCAAAATCCACTCCTTTCCATGCAGCGCCAATTCTAAAACCGTATTGGTAGCGAGGTTGGGTGTTTCCAATCACGGTACGATCGCCGAGATTATCTAAGGTGTTGTCGCCATAGTTAATCACACCGTCGCCGTTAAGGTCCAAATATTTGACGTCCCCGGGGCTAAACCTGAAGTTCCCGGATTCCCAAAGCTGCTGGTAACCGGCATCATAATTTTTCAACACATTTGTCACTTTACCTCCGGGAAGAGTCACGGTCAAAATTTTACCGTCAGGACCATATTCAAAGTCATCTTTTTGCCACAGGCGATCCACTTTATATCCCCAAATATCGCCCATCACTTTGCCTTCGTAATTGGCCGAATAGAGCGGATTCTTTTGTTCTGCCCATTTGGTTATTTTGGTTATATAGTCGTAAAACTGACCTGAAATATGAACGCGCAAGCTGTTGCGGAATACGTGGTTAAAGCCTAAAGTCAATTCATATCCGGTTGTGGTGAGTGAACCAAAATTTTGTCTGGGGGCTGCAGCGCCTACAGATTTGGGAAGTTCAACGCCGGCTGTTAACATATCAGATGTTATCCTTTGGTACCACTCTCCGGTAAAGTAAACCTTGCCCTTCCAAAAAGAGGCATCCACGGCAAGGTCAAGTGTACTCACTTTTTCCCAGGTGAGGGCAGGGTCGGTCAACAAAGGTGTGTTAATTGCAGAGATTGCAGGATGATAATTCTTATTGATCAGAAAACCGTTGCCAATGGAGGGGGTAGTGATGCCAATCGTCGGAATATAAGCAGTCAAAGGAACATCCTGATTGGCAGTGGTGCCGTAAGAGGCTCTCAGTTTTAGGGAGCTTAAAATGTCTTTGGTTGATTGCATCCATGGCTCTTCGGTCACACGCCAGGCGGCTGAAAATGCCGGTACAACAGCCATACGGCTCCCTTTGGCAAATTTTGAAGACCAGTCATAACGCAGGTTTGCTTCCAAAATATACTTTTCTTTGTAGTTGTAGTTAAGACGTCCATACAGTCCCACTAAAGACCACCACGAGTGGTTACCTGCTACAGTCATCTCACCACCTGCCAAGGGAAGTTCTCCCTTATCGGGGTCGTATAGACCCAACCTCTTGGATCTTTGATAAATATACTCGGCATCTTCGATGTTTGTTCCCACTTGCAGTTTTACTGCATGACTGCCAAATTTGTTGTCATAAACAATACTTCCGTTGTAGGCATTACGCAGGTTTCTGCTTGCATCATAAGAGACGTAATCGGCTTGTACACCGGTATATACTCTGTACATTTGGTCTAAAGTTGTTCCGGCAGGAAAAGCGGTAAAAATGTCAATTGCCGCTAATGGACCACCTGTTCTGTGTTGTGTAACAAATGTTTGTGTGTAGGTATAGTCAAAAGTTGCGTAAAGATTTTTGTTAAGAGATAACGTGGCGCCCAATCCGTAGCGGCTGTAAAAGGTGTCGTCTTCCTTTGGTTTGGCGTATTTCATTTCTGTTACGCCGTTACGAAAGTCCATCCCCTGGTAAGTCCCGTAAGGGTTAACGGTATGCCAGCGGTAGAGGTAGTATGTGGGACCATAAATATCGGCCTGCAGGTCGGTAGTTCCTGAGTAAAAACTCATGGGATCTTCGGCAGATGTTTTGGTGTACATAAATGAAGTGCGAACAGACAAATATTTGTTCACGTCGGTACTGATATTTCCGGAGGCGCTCAACCTTCTGTAAAAGTCGGGGAACTGTTGATAAACGCCACCTTGATTCATCATTCCAATTGAAATGCTGTACTGGGTTGACTCTGTGCCGCCGTTCACCGAAATGTTGTGGTTTTGCTGGGGCGCCCACTCTTTGTAAAACAACGATCTTACGTCCCAAGGGCGATAGAACTTAATCGGATTACTGCCGGTATTATAGTCAAAGTCACGCCCTTCTACCATTTCGGGACCTAAGCCTTTTCCGTCACCATATTTTTCGATCCACTCTTTGGTTTTGGCAATGATCTCGGTACTTAAATAGTATCCTTGATAGGGAGCAAATCCGGTCGCCGGACTGGCAGCCAATCCGTTTTGTTGATCCAAAGAATACTGCATAGAGATGTCTGCGCGGGTAAACTCAGGTAGGTTGGTAGGTTTTGCCCAAGCAAAGTTGTTTGAGTAAGACACTTTTACCTTTGAACCTTTTACGCCCTTTTTAGTTGTGATCAAAACGGCTCCAAAGGCAGCGCGGGTACCGTAAACAGCAGTAGATGCGGCGTCTTTTAAAATAGAGATACTCTCGATGTCGTCAGGATTCACATAGGAGATATCGGGAACGGCAACGTTGTCCACCATGATTAAGGGAACACCGTCTCCTCCACCCAAAGTACCGGTGAGACCACGAATACGAATGGTTGGAGTTGTTCCCAGCGCTCCGGAGGTAGTGGTAACACTTAATCCGGGTGTTGAGCCCTGAAGGGCACGACCAACGTCAGTGATAGGACGACTTTCGAAAGTTTTGGCTACGTCCACACTCGCTACTGCTCCGGAGATGTTTTCTCTCTTCTGGGTGCCAAAGGCCACGATCACCACATCTTCCAGTACCAAAGCGTCTTCTTCTAAGGTTACGTTAATGGTAGCGCGGTTTACCACCTCTGCGGTTAGGGTTTTGTAACCAAGTGAAGAAAACACAAGCTTCCCGTTTGGAGGGGCGGAGATTGTGTAATTTCCGTTGTTTTGGGTAACAGTGCCGCTTCTGGCACCCTCAACCAAAATGTACACGCCAGGGATTCCTTCCCCTGTTTTGTCAATTACCTTACCGGTAACCTGAATGTTTTGCGCCCATATTGTTCCCGACAAAAAGAACAACGCGCACACCGATAGCAAAATTTTATGCCATCCGGTTTTTAATAGTTTTACATACATGTAGGAATTTTTTTAGGTTAATAGATTAGTTAATAAGTTGTTAGTTAATATTACATAAACATGGTCTTTTAGGCTGACTATTCAAAGTGCGAAGATATAAAAATAATTGTGAATGTTGGTCAAAATGATAGACAAAAAAAGAGGCTGCGCAACAGGACAGCCTCTTTTTTGAAATAAATGACACGATTACCAGCCAGGGTTTTGTCCCAACTGCGGATTCAGATCAATTTGTCCGGTTGGAATGGGGTACAAATAGTACTTTTTATCGTATTCACGAACCATACCTTTGCTGCCATCAATACTATTGCCCTTCATTGGAGCTGAGCAAGCCGGATCATTACTGACATCGGCCCCTAATAATATATTTGGATAAGCGGTAGAATTCAACTTATCTAACTGATGCCAACGGATCAAATCCCAGTAACGGAACCAGTTATCAAACATCAATTCACAGCGGCGCTCGCGGCGAATCTCCCAAAGTAAACTGCTCACTCCATGATTATTGGCAGGATCATCAAACCCAACCGTTGTAGTCAAATGAGGTAGTCCGGCACGGTCCCTTAATTTGTTGATGGATCTGTCCAAATCGGCATTTGTAATTGAACCTAATTCTGCACAAGCCTCTGCATAATTCAGATAAACAACAGCTAACCAGAATATGGGCGCATGCGTATAATTTGAACCGGTATTACGTCGGAACTCAGCGGGAATAGTGATATTATCGTACTTGCAAACGCCAAAACCGGTTGACGAAGTCATCTCCATACCTCCGGAACGTGCAAAGCTGTTTCCAACGTACATCAACACAGGGTCAATGGTTTGGCTCAAACGCTTATCACGTACCGACAACATATTTACCAAGGAGAGATGTCCATCAGCGTCCATGGGGGCAATTACATTTTTATCCTGGCTCGTTAAAGCCAGAGGTTTTCCATCTGTAAACAGATAAGCGTTAAAAGCATCCATTGACATACCGCTGATCTGAGTAGATGAGCAAATATATGCAATCAATGAGTGAGTAAGGATTGTTTGCCGATAAGCCTTATAAAAAATCATCTCCGGATTCCCGCTCAAATCAGTGGAATTGTAATTGCCTTGATAAGATGCATTTAGAGTGGAAAATTTGTCCATTATTGCACTACATGCGTTTTTACATTCTGTCAAGAATTTTGTAGCGCCGGCAGCATCGGGGGCAGGCTGTCCGTCTTCCGTTTTACGGTATTTTCGGAAAGTGCCCTCAAACAAACAGATGTCTGCTTTCATCGCTTGCGCCATATTCCGGCTCCAAGTTATTTTACTGGTAACGTCGTTAATATTGGCAACAGCAAAATTCAGGTCCTCCAACACGCGATCCATCACTTCGTCCCGATTTGTACGTGGCCCGTAAAGAATACCCTCATCCGAAATGTCTAATGTTTTATCGGCATAAGGAACGTCCCCAAACATACGTACCAAACGGGAGTATTCATATGCACGCATCAAACGGGCAACGCCAATCCAATGGTTCTTAACCGCATCAGTTGCATCTATTTTGGGCACATTTTCAATCATTATATTGGCGCGGCGAATTTCTGTATAATTGCTGCTCCATGTTCCATTGGAAACAAGACTTGTTTTGTGTCCCCAATCGGCAAAAGATTGCCCGGCCTGGTCGTCAGACAGGGTTGTAAAATAAAATAAACTGGCGTAACCGGAAAACTCATTGTAGAACACATTTGAGTATCCTTCTGCATTGGCCGCACTTGTCCAATAGTTTTCGTTGGAAAACTTATCTAGCGGACCTTTATCTAGGATGCTGTCGCATCCGACTAAAATAAACAAAGACAAGATTCCCAATCCTATTGATAATATATTTCTTTTCATAATCGTTATTATTAATATTATTGTTTAAAAAGTAATCTGCAAACCAAAAGATACTGTGCGAACCATAGGATCAGTGCGCCCCCATGTTCCATTACCAAAGTCATTTGTGCCGTCGTAGGTACTTTCACTATTGTTGAGTTCGGGGTCAACAGGAGCATTGGTTTTTTTAATCAATTCACAGAGGTTGTATGCACTGGCATAGATACGAACTTTATCCATATATATTTTCCTGCTTACTGCTGCCGGAAGCGTATAACCCAAAGTGAGGTTCTTAAAGCGTAAGTAAGCCATATTGACCAAATATTTGGTTTGAGGATAAAAGTTGTGGTTTCCCAGATCTATTACGGAAATAGTTCCTCGTCCGGCATTTCCGGGATACATTCGTGGAAGTGCAGCATTTGGATTTGGATTTGCTTCTGTCCAGTAGTCCGCCTGATGGGCATAAATGGCATCCGCTCCACGCATCATGGGCATAACAAATGCTCCTTGCGTCCATAAATCACGCTTGCCTACGCCTTGGAAGAACATGTCCAAGTCAAAGCCTTTCCAGTTGCCGCCCAAGCGGAAACCGTATTGATAACGAGGGGTTGAGTTGCCAATTACTTTTAAATCGCCATGATCTGTGTCGGTACCGGCGCCGCCGTCAATCTTTCCATCATTATTCAAATCTTTGAATTTAATGTCGCCGGGGCCAAATACAAAGGTCCCTTGGTTCAAGCCCGCCTGAGAAGCAACTCCCTGTTTATAGGTACCGTCTGCATTAAAGTCATCTTTTGTGAAGTAACGGTCGGTCTCAAATCCCCAAATATCGCCATACACTTTTCCGCTATAATTTTGGTTTAATAACCGAGCATCGTTATCCCATTCGGTAATTATCGTTTTAAAATCTCCGATGTTTGCAGTAGCATAGACATTTAAACTGTTGAACTGATGATGCCAATCTACGCTCAATTCCCATCCGCGTGTTTGTAAAGTTCCTGCATTGACCCGCGGTGCACCGGTGCCTAACACCTGGGGCATTGTTTTTGCCGGAGCCAACATACCGATTGTTGTCCTTTGGAACCAGTCAGCGGAGAGATTGAATTCTTTAAGGAAACCTAAATCGAGTCCAATATTCAATGTCTCAATGCGTTCCCATTTCAACACAGAAGAGACCATGGTGGGAAGACCGTATCCGACTACTTTATTACCTGAGGCATCCAACCAGGACATACTTCCTGCCGCTATCCCGGAAATGGTGGAGAGAAACATATCGGCACCAATCTCCTGATTCCCAATCTGACCAAAAGAGGCACGAATCTTTGCATTGTTAACAGTCTCTCTGAGCGAATCAAAATAAGACTCTTCGCTCAAACGGTATCCGACCGAACCCGATGGGAAAAACGCCCAACGGTTGCTTACCGGAAATTTGGAAGAGCCATCGTAACGTCCGTTTAGTTCGAGCAACCAAATACCGTTATAGTCGTAATTGAGACGGCCAAACCAACCTGCAGCGCCCCAATGACTGTGGGATCCTCCCACCGTTTGGTCGCCGGTAGTTAAACTAAATTCCGGTAGATAATTATCCAATAACGCGCTTCTCCGTGCCCAAAACATTTTGACTTCTCCCTCTTCTGCATTTGCCCCTACCATTAAATTAAAATTGTGGTTTTCAAACAGTTTAAAAGCATAATTTGCATAGATGTTGAAGGTATAGGAGTTGTTGCGTGTGTTTTGCTGACGCAAAAAACTGGCACTTGGAGCAGAGACAGTAACTAAGGGCCCTGTGATATTGCCCCCCCATGTATTTAATGCATAAACGGGAAGACCTACCTGATCGTTATTGTAATTAACTATGTTATAGGTAAAATCGGTATTTAATGTTAAACCTTTGACAATATTGGCTTTTAGAAAAGCGCCCATACGTGTGAGGGCATTGTTTGTTACATCATCTCCTGCCTGTTTAAGTTGAGCAATGGAGTTGTTGGCATCTATCCCGTTCAAAGTACCGTAGGGTCCAAAGAAACTACCCCAACGCCACATATACTGATAAATATAACGTCGGGTATATGGTTCGGTATTTACCCTGTCGCTAAAACTGAATCGTCCGCCTACCTGCAACCAGTCGGTGACATTGGTGGTCAGGTTGATCATGGCATTGTACTTATCTGTTTTTTGCGGATTAAAAGTCATTACGCCTTCTTGATGGTTATAACCCAAGGACATAAAATAAGAAGTCTTGCCGCTTGTGCCTTGTACGGATATATTATGGCTTTGTCCGGGTTTCCATTTGCGGAACATAATGCCTACCACATCCCAATCGGCATAATACTGACTTATTCCGCCTATCGTTTCAAAATCGTCTCCCTCAATCATTTCTCGATAACCGGCTTTTCCTCCGTGGCGTTGTTTCCACGCTTCGGCTTTGGCAATAAAAGCATCTTCCATATACATACCAAACAATTCATTAGGCAAACCGGCGCGCGTATTGGCTTCCCTTAATGCCCGTGCTTGCGTGGCGACATCCGGAAAGTTAGCCAAATTGGCCGGAGTGTCAAAGGAGAAATTATTGGTATAATTGATTGTAATCCGGTCTGTTTTTTTGGCAGACTTGGTAGTGATCAAAATAACGCCAAATGCAGCCCGCGTACCGTAGATTGAGGTAGAAGCCGCATCTTTCAATACAGAGATGTTTTCAATATCTTGCGTATTAAGGTAGGAAATGTCATTGATGGGAACGCCATCTACCAAAATAAACGGATTACTCCTTGCGTTGTTGCTCAAAGTGCCCACACCACGAATGGTGATCTCCGGCGCTGCGTCAATTCTACCGGTTGAATTTAAAACCGTCAGTCCGGGCACAGCTCCTTGTAAAGCCTTACCAACATCCGCTTGCGGACGAGCCTCTAATGTTTTGCCTACATCCACCGTTGATACGGCACCGGTCAGGTTCACCCTTCGCTGTGTGCCATACCCCACCACCACCACATCCTCTAGAATCATAGCATCGTCTTCTAAGCTTACGTTAATAGTAGCACGGTTTGCCACTTCTGCGGTTAATGTCTTGTAACCAAGCGAAGAAAACACAAGCTTTCCATTGGAAGGGGCAGAGATTGTGAAATTTCCGTTGTTTTGGGTAACGGTGCCGTTTCGGGTACCATCAACCAGAATGTACACACCGGGAACTCCTTCTCCGGTTTTGTCGATTACCTTACCGGTAACTGTAATGTTTTGTGCCCATATTGTTCCCGACAAAAAGAACAAAGCGCACACCGATAGCAAAATTTTATGCCATCCGGTTTTTAAAAGTTTTACATACATGTAGGATTTTTTTTAGGTTAATATTATTGTTTTTAGGATTGTTTTTGGTTGAATGAATAGTTTGTAGATTGCCGCGCAAATGTAATAAAAATAATAGTTAGTTGTTATAATAAAAACAATTTTTTTTGACAACATCTATAAGCGTCTGATCTTCACAAATCTTTGCTTGCACGGGAACAGAGTAAATAGCGCCCATAACTTCTGGTGAAAGACAACTCGTATTCATTAAGCGCACAGCGTCTTTTTCTGTGGTAAATATCTTGGCTCGAGGATGTTGAGACATTGTTTGATTGATTTTTAGAACATCTCTTTTTGTAAAGTTGTGATGATCAGGAAATTTTAGATGTTGTATCCACTCTCCAACCTGCCGCAAATGATCCAAGAAGGGTTTTGGTTGTGCAATACCTGTAAGGGCGATGATTTGGTTGCCGGTTGGTTTGATTGTATTGGGAGTTTTTTCAGGAAAAAGCGGACAGGGATCGCAGTATGTATAGCTAGATAATAGAAGTTGTTGATTTTGTTTGGGTTGATGAATTTTCTGTTGATTTTCCCGTTCTTCTGAGGAGCAGTCGGGAGGAGTTTTGGTCACAATAATCATATCTGCCCGTTTGGCTTGAGAAGGAAGGTCGCGAAGTGTGCCAAAGGGGAGCAAACAATCTTTGGTGTAGGGTCGATTATAGTCGCTTAGCAGAATGGAGTATGTGGGTTTGAGTCGGCGGTACTGAAAAGCGTCGTCCAACACAATCATCTTTACTTGGGGATGATCTTTTTGGATTTGATAAATGCCTGCGATCCGGTTGGCATCCACAGCCACCACCGAGTCCGGAAATTTCCTTTTGATTTGAAGCGGTTCGTCGCCCACATCCATAACAGAGTCAGTCGTTTCAACATAGCGAAACCCTCTCGATTTTCGTTTATAACCTCCGGAGAGTACGGCCATAGGAATATCTTGACTAAACAACCTCAATATAAGCTCCGTATGCGGAGTCTTTCCTGTTCCGCCCACGGTAATGTTTCCGATGGATATGGTCGGAATTTCAACAGTAACGCTTTTCAAAAATCCCCAATCGTATAGCTTGTGGCGGAGCCATAAGACCAAACTATACGGCCAGACAACAAGATAGGTGAGGAGCGTGCGTAGCATTAAATGTTAAATAATAATTGTTTGCAAAGGAACGCTTTTTTTGTCAATAATAAAAACCACTCCACCGTGTATCAACATAACATTTTTTATTTACCTTTGTTGCATGAATTAAACAAAATATTAACCTTTAAAACAAACCTTATGCATGAAAAACAAACTACACCGATAGCTTTTAAAAAATGGGGGTTATCGGTTTGCGCACTACTGCTCTTTGCCGGAGTAGCCTGGGCGCAAAACATTCAGGTCACCGGTCAGGTGACCGACAGGACGGGAGAGGGGCTTCCGGGCGTTTATGTTTTGGTACAGGGAGCCACCACAGGCACCTCGACCGGAAACGATGGACGCTTTGCGATCTCTGCTCCATCCTCCGGAAAATTGGTATTTTCCTCTCTGGGGATGGTGACCCAAACTGTTGACGTTAACGGCCGCGCAGTTATTAATGTACAAATGGCAGAAGATGCGCTATTGCTCCAAGACGTGGTGATCACCGCCATGGGCATCAAAAAGGAACGCAAGGCGCTGGGGTATGCGGTTTCGGACGTAAACGCTGCCGAGCTGATGAAGAACAAAAACCCCAACATTATTAACTCTTTGGCTGGAAAAGTGCCGGGCGTAAATATCACCCAGTACAGTGGTGCGGCCGGTGCGGGGGCAAGTATTACCATCCGTGGTGGCAACTCCACTTCTGAGAGTCGCTCAAATCAACCTTTATTTGTGGTGGACGGGATTATCTATGATAACTCCACATCCGTCTTGGGGAATACCGGCACAGACGGTATGTCGCGCAGTAACACCACTTACTCCAACCGTGTTATGGACATTAATCCGGAGGATATTGAGAACATGTCCGTGCTTAAGGGTGCGGCAGCAGCAGCTCTGTATGGGTCGCGTGCGGCTGACGGTGTGATCATCATTACTACCAAAAAAGGAGCAGAAGGGACTATAAGTGTTGATTTTACAAGTAAATACATTTCCTCTTGGGCAAATAAATTGCCTGAGGTGCAGACACAATTTGGACGCGGCTCAGTTTCTACCAACGGCGCATTTAACGATATTACCTACAGCTCTTGGGGAGATAAATTGGCTTCTAACGCCGCCACATTTGACAATATTGGAAACTTTTTTAACAATTCCACTATTTTAGACAATAACGTGAGTTTATCGGGTGGAACCAAAAACAGCTCTTTCTATTTGTCTTTATCTAATTTTGATCAGGCAGGGGTTATTCCCAATACCGGTTACGACAGAACAACCATTCGCTTTAACGGAGAGCAAAAGTATGGACGCTTAACGGTTACTGCCAATTCAGCATTTTCGATTGCCAACACCGACAGGACGCTGACATCCAGCGGTCTGTATAACGGAGGCGGCTCGGGAGCAATGTCTTCATTGTACACCTGGCCAACAACAGAAAATATGAGTAAATACCTAAAAGAAGATGGCACAAAATATCGTTTATTCGAAGGGGTATGGGATTTGGCTGACGATAAAGAGAATCCCTATTGGATCATTAACAAATTCAAGATGACCGATAAGACGGCACGTTTTACCGGCTCTTTGCAAGGATCATTTGTTATTACCGATTGGTGGGATGTGATTGCACGTGTGGGTTATGATCAGTACACCACAGATGCATACGGCTATATTGCTCCGGGATCGTCTGTGCTTGCCATGTATCAGAATGGCCGCTTGAGCAAAACTGACTCCAGATATGCCTATCTCAGTACAAATATCATGACCAACTTCCATAAAACGATTGAAGACTTCGATTTTAACCTCCTATTGGGTTCGCAAACAGATGATTTTGAGTGGTTAAGTCAGACGCATTGGGGGTATAATTTCATTACTGCCGGTACCATAAGTTTTTCTAACATAGCAAGAGGAAATCAATTTTTTACCGACGGGACCACGAATAAACGATTGGTTGGTGTGTACGGAGAATTCCGTGCGTCCTACAAGAGGTTGCTCTATTTGACGGTAAGTGGGCGTAACGACTGGTCGTCCACGTTACCATTAGAGAGTCGCTCCTATTTTTATCCCTCTGTAAGCGGCTCGTTTGTATTTTCTGAGCTACTGAAAGACAACTCGATCCTTTCGTTTGGTAAAATCCGCGCCAGTTTGGCTCAGGTGGGTAAAGATGCCAATGCGTATGCAACACAAACCAGATTAGTTAGTCCGATCACATACGGTTCGTTTATCGGCGTTGGAAACTACTACGAACGAGGCAATCCATTCTTGGTGCCGGAAATCCAAAAATCATGGGAAATTGGAGCCGAGCTACGGTTCTTAAATGGTCGTTTGGGATTGGATTACACTTATTATCATCAAGAAACAGAAAATCAGATTGCTGCACCTCGATTGACAAATGCCGGCGGTTATATCATGACCTCTATCAATTCCGGTTCTGTTGTCAACAAGGGTATGGAGCTGTCCATCACAGGCAAACCGGTAGCCAAAAAGGATTTTGAGTGGGATGTGATGTTTAATTTTTCCTACAATCGCGGTACATTAGGACAATTTTTGGCAGGTGTTGAGTTCTTTTATCCAACAGATGCCCAATTTGGTACTGTGCGCGCCGCCTCTGTTCCCAATGGAGGATATTTCTTGGCTTTGACCGGTACATGCTTTATCCGCGAAACAGAAAAGAAACAAACCGGAATAGATGCCAGTGGGAATCCGATTATGACAGATGTTGAGATTAAAAACGGACGTTATCAAGTGGATCCAAATACCGGTTTATACAGAATGTCGCCCATCACAAATACAGTTGTCGGCAATCGTGAACCACAATTTAATATCGGCTTAAATAACAATATCCGTTATAAAGACCTTACACTTTCCTTCCTTTTGGATGTCCGTAAGGGCGGAATTGTATATAATGGCACAGAATACGCGATGTGTGTAGCCGGTTTGGGAAAAAGAACCACAGAAAATGATCGTGAGTTTGTAACCGTCAGCGGAGTAAACAGTCAAAACGGAGAACCATTCGAGCAAACATATAAAAAGGATCAGACCTACAATATCAATGGAGTGAACTATTCCGGCAGATATTTGATTCAGCAGTACTGGAGTAATCATAATTCAAATTCATACAACTTTATCACAGATGTGAATTGGCTTAAACTGCGCTCTCTTTCGATCAGCTACGATCTCTCCAATCTAATCAAAAAACAGGACATTATTAAGAGATTATCTGTTGTGGCAACCGGAACAAACCTGTTTACTTGGACCAACTATGTAGGGATGGACCCCGAGGTTAGTACGGCAGGAGGAACCGGTGGTTCAGGAGCAACGGGGATTGACTACTGTAGTGTACCCGCCATATCAAGCTTCTCATTTGGAGTAAACGTAAAATTCTAACCAATAAAACCTTAATATTATGAAGAATATAAAATATATCATACTAAGCTGTATATTTACATTTGCCCTTTTTTTTTTTTTTTTCTGGTTAGATGTCAACACCAATCCGGATACGCCAAATAATGAGAGCGCTCTGATTGGGAACAGATTGCCATGGATACAGAAATTTTGGCTCTATGCTTCAGGGCCAACCAATTACAGGACAGCCTTATCTGCTGGACACTATTACAGTAGCGGCGCCAACAATTTTCAATTGTGCGCAACATGGGATTTGCAGGTAGGGACCACTACTACATCATACCAAACCTTTTTTGTGGGGGTCGGCGGACAGTTGAACGATTTATACAATCAAGCGGAGAAACAAGGAGCCTACCACTATATGGCCATGGCCAACATTTTCCACGCCATGGGGTTTATGTATATGCTTGACCTGTACGGTGAAATGCCTTATACCGAGGCATTAAGCGAATCGCCTGTTCCTGTATATGATGAAGGCAAAACCATTTTTTATGGATGTATGGATAAACTTGATCAAGCCATTGAATTGTTGAGTAAAACACAAGAGTCAGGCGCTACCTTTCTTTCAGTTGGCGACATGTGGAATGGCGGAGATGTAAATAAATGGATCAAATTATGCTATGGTCTAAAAGCCCGTTATGCCATTAAACTGTCCAAAAAAACCGACTTGTTTGATCCGGATGCTATTTTGGATTATCTATCCAAAGGGCCTCAGTCAAACGGAGACAATACGCGTGCTTTGTGCATCAACAGTGCGTCTGATGTAACCGACTACTTGTGGGGAGACCCCATAATGACCAATGGAAACTGGGATTATGTAGGTTATGGCAGTACCCAACGCATCTCACAATATGTTATGGACTTACTTACTAATATGCGGGGTTCCGGCGTGACGGATCCACGGATGACTAAAATTGTTCCTGCTGTGATGTCAAATATTAAGTTGGGTGCTGATGGCAGGGTGCAGTCATACGAATGGCTCCGCTCCAAAGGAGTTGATTTTTATGGTCCATCAACCCGTTTGCTCGCAGGAGGAGCTAGTTCGATCATTGAAACATCCTTTGCCGAAAAAGAGTATCCAATTGTATATACAATTACGAATCAATCGGATAAAGACGCTTTTATTGCAGCTCAAGAAGGTAAACATGCCTATACTGTGGAGGGTGACAACGTGACCGTGACGTATGCTCCAGGGTCTCTGTTCATTAATAATCCCAACTATCGTTATGCCGGCGATACGGTGTATGTAAGTTTGCGTCAAAACTCTACACTAACCGGAAATGCTACCTTAGGAGCAATGAATATGAACTGGTACTTTGTTAACTCCGCTGCGGCAATACCTGCCGGTGCTGTAGGTTCAACCGGTTCGTTCCAAATTCGCCCCAATTCGGATCAGGAAATTTTAACCTACCATGAAATGTGCTTTATTAAAGCAGAAATTTATTTGCGCAAAGGCAATGCAGCTTCGGCGTTGGCCGCGTATAAAGACGGTATTCAAGCGCATATTAATATGATGCAAGCCAAATTGACAGATTGGCAAGGAGGCGGTTATAACAATCCGGATATGTTGCCGATGAATGCAGCCGACATAACTGCCTATATGAGCAGCGCGGCCGTTTGCCAAAATGCCGGAGAGTTGACCATGGCCGATATTATGTTGCAAAAATATATTGCAATGGGTTGCAGTCTTGAAACATGGAACGATATGCGCCGCTTTAACTATAGTACCGGAGACATCGGCAGCTTTGGAGTGGTTTATCCGGGATATGGCCGTAGCCCTCTCTTTGCAGGACAAGCCAAGATCACAGGCGGATCAAAAACTGACCCCAGATACTGGCAACGTCGTTGGAGGCTACCTGATAACCTTGAGCTTAATTACAACAGGATAAATGCTTTAGCTATTAATAAACATGCGCTGGATATTGATATCTGGTCATATCCTGTTTGGTGGGATTGCGCTACCGATCAGGAGTACAGTAACTATCTAGGAAAGTAAAGTTGTTTAGACCGTTTTATTATTCAAAATTTTCCCCCGCTCTGTATGGTGCGGGGGAATTTTTGTTATGATCAAGTTGCTTTGCAAAAATCTTCTTTTTGATCATTATACTGTTGTGTCTTTAGATTTTTTCCTTATCTTTGCCCAATAAACATAAAACTGTAACGTTATGGTAAAGGAGAGTTTGATACGTTTTGACTGGGCAGCCAAGCGATTATTGCGGCAAAAAGCAAATTTTGTGGTGCTTGAAGGATTTTTGACCACCTTACTAAAGAAGCACATTAAAATTGTGCGGATGTTGGAGAGCGAGGGCAATAAAAGAGATAAAAACGACAAGTATAATCGTGTGGATATGCTTGCAGAGGACAGCAACGGCGAGTTAATGATTATTGAGATTCAAAATGATCGTGCTTTTGACTTTTTTCACAGGATTCTATATGGGGTTTCAAAGGCGATAACGGAATATATTCACGAATCACAAGAGTACGATACTGTTAAAAAAATTTATTCTATCAATATCGTCTATTTTGATTTGGGGCATGGAAAAGATTATGTATATCACGGATTTACCGAATTTCGCGGAATCCATTTCCACGATGTTTTGGGTTTAACAGAAAGACAACAAGAACAGTTTAAGTGCAAAGATGTGGGAGATATATATCCGGAGTATTATATTTTGCGCGTAGAAGGCTTTAATAAAAAAGCAGTTACTCCATTGGATGAATGGATATCGTTTTTTAAAACGAGTGAAATACCTGCCAATGCAAAAGCACCCGGTTTGGCAGAAGCAAGGGAGCGACTGAAAAGAGATTCCATGAGCAGAGAGGAACGTCTTGATTACGACGCGCATATTGAATCACAACGTTTTCAAAAGAGTCTGATTAAAACAGGGCTGATGGAAGGTCGTGCAGAAGGTTGGACAGTAGGAATCGCAGAAGGATGGGCAGAAGGATTGGCCGAAGGAGAAGCCCAACGAGTTAGTTTGAAGGCAGAGAAAGAGGAAACGCAAAAGATTGTGGCAGACCAAGCTGCACGTATTGCTGAGTTAGAAAGAGTGTTGGCCCAAAAAGAAGATATTCCATAGTTTTAGAGTTTAAATAACTATAACCCATGTTCTCAAAAGATATTTATGTGCAGCGGCGCAAGGCGTTAACCGCACAACTACAATCGGGGTTGTTGCTCTTTTTGGGCAATAAAGAGGCCCCATGCAACTATTTAGATAACACCTACCGCTTTAGGCAGGACAGCACGTTTCTCTACTTTTTTGGATTGGACGAGCCTGATGTCTGTGCCGTAATTGATTTGGATTCAGGTACGGAGACACTTTATGGAGACGATATTGGCATCGATTCGATTGTGTGGATGGGGCCGCAGCCGCCGATGCGTGAAAAGGCAGAAAGGGTGGGTGTGGCAAATGTTTGCCGGATGACCGATCTGTATGAAACGATTATTAGTGCATCAAGGGCAGGCAGGGTGGTGCATTATCTGCCTCCTTATCGCTATGCAAATAAGATCACCATCACGGACTTGTTGGGGTTTTATCCCGATGAGCAAAAGGAAAATGCTTCGGAAGCCTTTATTCGAGCGGTAGTGGCGCTTCGTGCGGTAAAACAGCCCGAAGAGGTAATAGAGTTAGACCATGCCGCCAATATTGGCTATATGATGCACTATGCCGCCATGAGTATGGCTAAGTTGGGAATGGTGGAACAGGAGTTGGTGGGGGTAATGGAGGGGATTGCCGTTAGTAACGGACAGATGCCTTCGTTTCCCATTATCCTTTCCCAAAACGGAGAAACGTTGCACAACCACACACATCATCAGATTCTTACAGATGGCCGACTCTTGTTGATTGACGCCGGTGCCGAGACCAACAGCCACTACGCATCGGACTTTACCCGAACCATTCCATGTAACGGAAAGTTTTCGCCCCTGCAAAAGTCATTCTATAACTTAGTGCTTGACGCCAACAACCACGCAATGAGCCTCTGCAAACCGGGCGTTCCCTTTAAACAGGTTCATCTTGCCGCCGCCCGTGTGATTACAGAAGGGCTTAAAGGAATGGGGATTATGAAAGGAAACACGGACGATGCCATAAC
>JAITFU010000013.1 GCA_031281125.1 Prevotellaceae bacterium
GCTGAGTACTCGGACTGAGACCAATAGAAAGCGCCCAAACCCTGATAGTTCAACGAACCACCCGAATTGCAGTTGCCGCCATAAGCACCACCCCAACCATTGGAAGTCTGTAGTACTAAGTTGTCCCTTACACCGGGAAAACTACCGCCACTTGTTCCGGTACCACCCAAATATTGAAACAAAGTGACAAGATCATCCTTAGTGGGAACACGCCAAGGATAAGGACATAACTGATCCTGATAACGAACAACGGCTGCCCATGTAAAATAGGTGACGGAACTGGCGGCGCCTGACGGACGGCAACCATCGGCTTTAACGATGGAGGAGGTGCCGGGATCCCATGAAGTCTTGTTGCATAAAGAGGCGAACACAACATCTGACCATATCTGAGCGCCAATCTTTCGCTCTGAACCACGGGTAACAGTACCAAGTGATAGCGTGTTTGTTCCAAGGTTTTGTGCAACGGTGATCTCACATGTGGCCACTTTACCGCCGCTTACGGTGATGGCGGTAATGGTACAGGTAAAAGGCGAGGTAGCAGTAGATTTTACAGTAATTAATCCCGTGTTGGGATCAACAGTGGCTACGCCGGGGTTGTTACTGCTCCACTGAACACTCTTGTCTGTGGCATTAGCAGGCAAAACGGTTTCAGTAATTTTAAACGTGGCGCCGGGCGCACGGGTGGTGGCGGTGAGGTGCAACGTGATGCCTGTAACAGCAACAGGTACAGGATCGGGACCGGAGCAGGTTCCGGCGCACAACACCAGACCCATCACAAGGGTCAGGATAGAATAGATAGTTTTTTTCATAACATTGAAAATTAAATTGTTAATGGTTCGGTATATTGTATGGGGGCGGGCGTAAAGCCCGCCCCCATTTGGGACTGCAAATACAAAAAACCGCATCGGGCGATGGCCCAAAGCGGCATTATTTGGGCGGGCGTAAAACCCGCCACTACTACGTAATGTGTTAATTGTTAGGAGTTTACCCCCCCCCCCATCGGTCAAGTCGCTCACAATCAAGCAGTTGTGCAAGAGGCAGACTTACAACCTCCTGAACAGCACAAGCAGAACGCGGACAAAACGCATAGTGAAGCATGGCTTCGTAAATTATAAAATCGTGCAAATATAATAATAACCTGAAATAACCAAATATCTTTGTAACTTTTTCTACCAAAAGTAGCATTTGCTAATTGAAATAACTAGAAGCCGCACTCTCAATAGTGCAATTTTTATATCTTTGCAAAAATTTTATAAACATGGAAAGCGTTATCTCTACCCACAAGTAGCTTGGGACGACAGAATGGTCGGGATTGTTGGACCTCGTGGCGTAGGAAAAACAACCATGCTTTTGCAATATATCAAAGAAAACCTTGATGTGGTCGAAACGCTTTATGCACAGGCTGATGATATCTATTTTGCCAATCATACATTGCTTGATCTTGCAGATGATTTTTCGAAGAATAGAGGTAAATACTTATTTATTGACGAAATCCACAAATATCATTTTTGCACTTGCAGATCAACATCAAGATATGGGAAATATTCGTGAAACTTTTTTCTACAATCAAATGCGTGTGAAGAACGAGGTTTTTCGTTCAGACAAAGCCGATTTTAATATCAAACACATCACCTTTGAGGTAGGGGGAAAAAGCAAAAACCTAGAGCAGATCAAAAACCTCAAAAATGCATACGTTGTAAAAGATGATATTGAATATGGTTATCAAAACGTTGTCCCATTGTGGGCGTTTGGACTGAATTATTAAACAACGTTTTCCGCCCCCCATTGTTCATAACTTCAAATAAATTGTTCAAAAAATAACCATTCGAGAATCAAATCGTTAGCGTTTTTTTGGAAATCGTAACAAAATCTTCATTAATTTTTGATTTTTTGATTATTATTATTATATACTTTTGGGGATTGAAATATCTAATTCTTAAACTATATTTTATTATGAAACAAATCTTTAGACAATTTGCCCTTACGGCAACATGTTTATTCATCACTTTCGCCGTTATGGCGCAGGTGACCACTTCGAGTATGAGCGGGCGCGTAACCGATGGCAAGGAAACAATAATCGGCGTCGTGGTAAAGGCCATACACGAACCTTCCGGAACAACTTATGTGTCGGTTACCAACAACGATGGACGCTTTACCTTTCAAGGGATGAGAACAGGCGGCCCATACCGAGTTGAGTTTCTATCGCTTGGTTATACGGATTTTACCCAAGGGGGGATATCTCTCTTACTTGGAGAAACCTATGTGTTAAACGCTCAACTAAGTGAATCGCAAACAACGTTGAGTGAAGTGGTGGTTACAGGCGTCAGGGCTTCTAAATTCTCTACGGAAAAAACCGGCGCATCAACCAATATCACAAGTAGCCAAATAACTAGTTTACCCACAGTAAGCCGTAGTATTACGGACATTACCCGCCTTTCGCCTTATGGAGGAAATGGCATGAGTTTTGTGGGTACAGATGGTCGTACAGCCAATTTTACTGTGGATGGCGCCAATTTCAACAACAACTTTGGCTTGAGTTCATCTCTTCCCGGTGGAGGTAACCCCATATCTCTCGAATCTATCGAAGAAATTCAAGTTGTAATTGCTCCTTATGATGTTCGCCAAACAAACTTTATTGGCGGTGGTGTAAATGCGATCACAAAATCAGGCACAAACACCTTCAAAGGAAGTGTTTATATTTATCACCAAAATGAAAACTTGCGAGGGGATGCCGTTAATGGAACACAGATACAGGGGGCTCGTGAAAAAGATCGAAACACCACCTACGGCTTCACCGCTGGGGGACCCATTATCAAAAACAAATTGTTCTTCTTTGCAAATGCAGAAATGTCAAAAACACCCACCATTGTCAATCGTTGGAAAGCTTCCACGAATGGCGTGGCGGATCCTGAAAATTTCATCTCCCGCACAACGGAAAGTGATTTACAGAAGGTTCAAGATTTTATGAAAAGCAAATATGGATATGATACCGGTTCTTACTCCAATTTTCCGGCAGATGAAAGTAATTTAAAAATTCTTGCTCGTTTGGATTGGAATATCAACAACCAACATCGTTTGGCTTTACGCTATAACTACACAAAAAATTCGTATTGGACTTCTCCTAATGCTTCTTCTATGGATGGGGGTACCCGTGTGTCGGAAGCAAGAATGTCAAAAGCATCCATGGCATTTAAAAACGCCATGTATTCGATGGATAATTTAGTTCATTCGTTCTCTTTTGACTTGAACAGCCGATTGACCGACAATCTTTCCAACCAATTCTTAGCTACATTTTCCAAACTTGACGATGTTCGCGGGTCAAGTTCAACAGAGTTTCCATTCATCGACATTTTGAAAGATGGACAAGCCTATATGTCTTTGGGATATGAACTTTTCACCTGGAATAACGGCGTCCACAACGATGTATTAAACATTAAAGATGAATTGACTTATTTTCTTGGCAAACACAAAATCACCGGAGGCGTTGCATTCGAATATAAAATGGCAGACAATGCGTATATGCGTAACGGTACCGGATACTACCGCTATTTAAGTCTTGATGACTTTTTAAACGGCGCCGCTCCCGAAGTTGTATGCTTAACTTATGGTTATGAGGGAGAAAGCAAACCGGCCGCCCGTGTAAGGACAAACAAAATTGGAGTTTATGCACAAGACGACTGGAATATTAACGAAAAATTCAAACTCACCTACGGTATTCGTATTGACGGTCTTTTCTTTAACAATGCAGACTTGATGACAAACAAGGCGATCTACGACATTGATTATTCAGGTCGTCATATCGACACCGGTAAATGGCCTACCACAAATATCATTTTTTCTCCACGTGTGGGTTTTGCATGGGATACGTTTGGAGATAAAAGCATGAAAATTCGTGGGGGTGTGGGTCTTTTTTCAGGAAACTTACCCCTCGTATTCTTCACCAATATGCCTACTAACGGCGGAATGGTTCAATATCAGGCGCAACTAAATGCGGCAAATGCAGCAAGGCAAGGTTTCACAATGAATGAATTTGCGGGCGGTTTAGTAACGGATGCCAACGGCAAAGCCAATATTGCCGCTCTTTACAACAAATTGGCATCATTGGGATATCCCACAACCGTTTCACCCGAAGACGGTACCATTCCCGATGCAATTGCGGCTGTTGACCCAAATTTCAAAATGCCTCAGGTATTGAAAACATCGATTGCGATTGACTATGCACTACCGGTAACTTTCCCGTTCTCTGTAACGGCAGAAGGGATTTTTAATAAAACCATCAACGGTGTTTCTATCTCTGACTGGAGTATCCCGTCGGTGGGTGGTTTTGCCCGCTTTAACGGCGCTGACAATCGTCCCATTTATCCTGATGGCTATCGCACCGGTACAAAGGCATTTGTATTGGAAAACACAAACCGCGGTTATGGATGGTCAGGCAACATTACTTTGAATGCCCAACCGGCGCAATGGATAAGTTTGATGGCTGCCTATACGCATGTAGTTGCTAAAGACGTAACCGGTATGCCCGGTTCGGCGGCAGAATCTGCCTTTACTTACGTGCCTACAGTAGAAGGTCCAAACTTTATTAAGTTACATAATTCTCAATATACCACCCCTGATCGTCTTGTGGCTTCGATTACCGCAAGCGACAAGGGCGGAAACCACTACAGTCTTCTCTATGAAGGATGGCATGGTGGAGCAAGTTACTCATTTATGACAACCAACGACATCAACGGAGACGGTTACAACTACGATGTTATTTATGTTCCTACCGATGAGGAAGTGGCAAGCAGGCAATTCCGCTTTGTTTCGGAAGACAGCAAAACTCGTTTTATGGACTATGTACACGCGAACGATTATTTGAAAAACCGACAAGGTAAATATGCTGAAGCATATAGCGTTTTCTCTCCTTGGGTACATCGCGTTGACTTTGGTTACAAGCACGATTTTGTTGTAAAGGCAGGCAACACCAAAAACACGTTGCAACTTAGCTTAGATATTAAAAATGTAATGAACCTGTTTAACTCTAGTTGGGGTGTGGCCAAATATTTGAATCCGCAAATCGGTTCCGAAGCTCGGATCCTTAAATACGAAGGAGTTGATGCCGACGGTTTTGCTACATATTCAACACCCGCTGTTATCAACGGAAATACCAAAACATTTACTTCAAGCACCGGATTGGGTCAATGCTGGTATGCTTCTATAGGTATTAAATTTATTTTCAACTAATTAATATTACAAATATAATGAATAAAAAAATATTTTTTCCATTATTCATCGCAGTAGTTGCCCTGACTACAAGTTGTATCGATGAAATCCCAATGACATTACTTGACGAGATTCAAGTATCGTCGTCATACGTAGCGATTCCTCTAGGAGGTGGATCTACTACCATAACTGTAACGGCTAACGAAAGTTGGACGGCAGCAAAAGTTCCAACCGCCAAAGACCCGGTTGAATGGTTAACGCTATCTTCATCTTCAGGAAACGCCGGTGATACACAACTCACCTTTTCTGCCCCTACAGCCTTAGATGGTCGTACTGCACAAGTTATCCTTACCTGTGCCGGCAAAAAGCAGAGAATTAACATCATTCAAGGTTTATCACAAATATCCGCAGCCACAGTTGCTGAAGTAAATGCCGGTCCGGACGGAAAGACTTACCGTGTTACGGGCGTTTGCACATCAATCGCCAATACTCAGTATGGCAACTGGTATTTAACGGATGCAACAGGTACCCTGTATGTATATGGTACTCTTGACGCGAATGGTAGAACGCAAAACTTCCTGAGTCTTGGTCTTGAAGTGGGGGATGAAGTAACCGTCGAAGGACCAAAACTTACATACGGTACTACCGTTGAATTAGTAGATGTAATGGTTCTCAACATCAACAAATCGCTTGTAAAGGTTGATGCTGTTGAAAATGACGCCCTTCCTGTCGAAGGCGGTGAATTTACCGCACGCCTCACCTGCAAAGGACAAGGCATATCGGTTGACATTCCTGACAATGCTAAGTCGTGGTTGTCCATTTCGTCCATCCAGTCTGCCGGTACAAATGTGGTAGTGAAATTCAAGGCCGCTGCCAATACCGGTGGCGATCGCAGCACTACCCTTACATTCCACACTACAGACGGGAAGAAAGATTACACCACACAAGCATCTCTTTCCCAAAAGGGTGCGATTGTTGGCGCTACGATGGCAGAATTTATCGCAGCCGAAGTGGGTGACACGCAATATCGTTTGGTTGGTGTGATCACAAGTATTGCCAGCGCAACTTACGGTAATCTATACTTGAAAGATTTCTCCGGTGAAGTATATGTATATGGTATTGCAGATTATCAGAATAAAGGACTAAAAGTGGGTGATATCATTACCATTGTTGGAAAACGTGCCGCTTATGCCGGTACTCCTCAAGTGGGTGGCGCCGTTTTGGAGAGCGTTATTCCTGTAACTGCCGCTACCATTGCAGAAGTGCTCACCAAACCCGATTCCACTACGGATTACTTTATGGTAACCGGTGAAATCACATCGATTGTTAGTGAGCCATACGGTAATCTTTACTTAAAAGACGGCGATAGCGAGATTTATGTGTATGGCTGTTATCCGGGTTATGGCGCAACCGGCAATTTCAGGCAAGGGTTGATCGCAGAAAAAGGTATTAAGGTGGGTGACACACTAACCGTTATTGGTACAAAGAGTACGTATAGTGGAACCGTTCAACTTACCAATGGTATCTATTTCAGCCACCAAAGTGCACAATAAGAACATTCGTTGCTGGATTGTATCGCAGACAATTTGAATAAGAGGCTGTCCAAATGGGCGGCCTCTTGTTTTTCAAGATAATTGATACAAAAAAAATTGTACAAATATTTGCAAAAAATGGACACTCCAATAGAAAAAGCGTGTAAACCATTACTGATCTACACGCTCTTGGGAAGGAACATTAACTATATACTAACTAAAAAAGGAAACTCAGTGTTAGCGCTAAGCAGTTATTTTTGAAGTTATAATCAGGCTCTTTGCTCAAGTTCATAAATCCTAAGCTGTAATTAATCGCGATTTGCGTACCAAATAGTTGAACGCCAAGGCCAAGACCTGCCCCAGCATCTAAACGGTTTAATTGATCCTCGTCAAAATTGATGCTTTCTTTTTTTGAATCGGTCACTTTTCCGTTTTCTAATAATTCCTTTTTGGCTTTTCCGTTGAGGGCATATCCAACGTAAGGTCCTAACTCCATAAAGAAGGCAATTTTAGGAGAACCGGCTTTAAACAATAGGTTAACAGGTACCTGAACGTAATTGAGATTTAGTGTCACCAAGCTCTCGGAGTTTCCTGAGTCCGTACGGGCTGCATACCCCTGATTAGCGTAAATAACAGCAGGTTGTATAGCAAAACTTTTGCCAATGCTATATTCGGCCACAACACCTGCCTGAAAACCAACAATTGACTCAACAGTTGCATCTGAGCTGGGAATGGGTATTGCATCACCATATACACTTGTGCCGTTAAGGCCAACCCTAATGCCCGCTTTAAATTGAGCTTGTGCATAACCAATTGTAAAGACAACTGCGATTAGTACCAAAATTGATTTTTTCATAAGATAAAAGATTTTAAATAAATTGATTAAATGATTATTTTATTTTATACGTTACCCCAATTTCAAACGGAGGCGTTTTAAGTGAGGAGGAACCTCCAACCATTCCCAGCACCTCATCGTTGAGCCTTGATGAGTTAATACCAATGCCAAAAAAGGTGTCGGTAGCTTTGCTGCTTGATGAATATTTGGTGGTGCTTATGCCAAAACCAAACCGCGCAAGGCCGGTGCGTGCTTCAAGAGAGAGTTTGTTGGTGATGCCAAAGGTCAATACGGGCATTGCATAGATGCCAAACTCGAAAATCGAGGCGCCTTTGTTCAACTCGCCGCTATATCCCGACTTGGTGCTCGCGCCGTTAAGGCCCAATCTGCACTCTCCCAAAATAGCTAATTTGCCTGCTTCGAGCAAAGTATAACGTGCAAAGGGCGCAAAACCCCAAATGGTAGATCTCTTGATGTGCTTATTGCCCTCTCCGCGACTGTTAGAGCTACCAATTCCAAGCGTGAGTTCAGCCCCCACCGACAACTTGTCGGACATATAGTATCCGGCCATTGGGCTGAGGAACAAAGAACTATACGAAGGTCCTTTTGAACTTTGCCCGTTATTGGCACCAAAATCAATCCCCACAGAGCCGCCGGCGTATATTTGGGCAGATGCCGAGATTGCTGCTATGGCAACACAGAATGTTACAAAAAATAGTTTTTTCATGGCTAAAAATGTTTAATTACTATGACGGAAAATCTCTATAATACCACACCATTTTGCCACTTGGCGCTTTAGTGGTGGCCTTACCGCCATCTGTATAATATATTCGGTTCCATCCTTTTTTTAACGAGATCGACACATTTGTGCCGGTAATCGATGTGTCGCTATCTACGTTCCAAAAGACACATGTTGTTTTTTCATCCTCTGTGGTATAAATAAAATATCCCGTATAACCTCCGCTTGTACGTGCAATGAGATCAACGTCCGTTACCCGAGCGTCCTGATTTGTGCAATCTAAAGATCCGCTAAGACCTAAATAGCTTTCTAACGCATACTGGAGTGTTACCCACGCAACACCTGATGGAGAAGTGGATGGGAGGTTGATGGTGAACTTGTTATTACTGTAACTGGCGGGGTCGCCTGCTTGTTGACCCAGTATTGCCCCTGCTGACCAGTCAATTCCAAGGTCGTTCCATGGATACACCTGCTTGATTGGCGACAAGTCGTAACCTTCATCGTCCACGGTTGCAGTAATGGTACCGTTAAAACTTCCGGAAACAAGCTTTCCACCGTTGTCTTTTTGGCATCCCACAAAGATAAATGTGGATGCCACTAATAGTGTGAAAATTTTTTTAAACATGATTGTAAAATTTAAATGATATTATATTTTCGTTTGATTGTACTGCAATGAGGCGGCAAAGGTATGAGTTTTTGAGAGGTGCAACAAGGGAAAAGTTTCCGATGGAGGTATCGGAAAGATTTCCGATAGGGAAATTTCTGAAATAATTCTGATTTCTTCTCATTGGTGGTGCCCTTAAAAAACGAACAAATATAACTCTTTTCGAGAAAATAGCTACATTTGCACCCTAGTATTTTACAAAAATCATTTTTTATGAATATCACACCACTCTCCAAACAATTTATTGATCAAGAAGCGTTATATGGAGCGCTTAACTATCACCCCATTCCCGTAGTTTTAAGCAAAGGCAAAGGCGCCTTTGTGTGGGATGTGGACGGAAAAAGGTATTTTGATTTTTTATCTGCCTACTCCGCAGTTAATCAAGGACACTGTCATCCAAAAATTGTGCAGGCACTTGTTGATCAAGCGCAAACGCTCTGCCTCACTTCTCGCGCTTTTTACAACGACTGTCTTGGCCCATACGAAGAGTTGATCACTAAACTCTTTGGCTACCAACGGGTGTTGGCAATGAACTCAGGTGCAGAAGCGGTAGAGACGGCCCTCAAACTGTCGCGGCGATGGGGATATGTGCGTAAAAACATTCCCGAAAATCAAGCAATCATTGTGGGATGTGCCGGCAACTTCCATGGACGTACCATTAGCGTTGTCTCCCTCTCTACCGACCCCGGCTCTTTTTCCGGGTTTGGACCACTTACCCCCGGATTGGTCACAATCCCCTACAACAACACCTCCGCTTTGGAACGGGTGTTGGAAGAAAAAGGCCAAAACATTGCCGCTTTTTTGATTGAACCGATTCAGGGAGAAGCAGGTGTGTTTATGCCCGACGAGGGCTACCTCAAACGATGCGCCCAACTGTGTAAAAAACACAATGTCCTTTTTGTGGTCGATGAAATACAAACCGGAATTGCCAGAACAGGAAAGATGTTGTGTTGCGACCACGAAGAGGTTAGACCGGATATCGTTCTTTTGGGCAAAGCCCTCTCCGGCGGCGTTCTCCCTGTTTCTGCTATTTTGGCCGATGACGACGTGATGCTCACCATTAAACCCGGTGAACACGGATCAACTTTTGGAGGATTCCCTCTTGCCTGTCGCGTGGCTGTGGCCGCGTTGTCAGTAGTGACAGAGGAGAAATTAGCCGATCGTGCCCAATATTTAGGAGAGATTTTCCGTCGAGAACTTAAAAAAATCGACTCTCCAATGGTGGAACTCGTTCGTGGCAAAGGATTGCTCAACGCCATTGTAATCAAGCCGCACAATGGTAAAGAGGCTTGGGATGTGTGCATCCGAATGGCAGAATTAGGTTTGATTGCCAAACCCACCCACAAGCACATCATACGTTTTGCTCCTCCCCTTGTCATTACAGAAGAGGAGTTGTTGCAGGCTGTTGAAATCATTAAAACTGCCATCGAGACGGTATAGAATATGATTATACACACCGCCAACCATGTGTTGATGATTCGTCCGGCACGTTTTGCTTTTAATCCGCAAACTGCAGAAAACAATTCCTTTCAAAAAGAATCGGATCAAACCCAAGAGGCCATTCACAAGCTGGCTTTGACCCAATTTGACGCTTTTGTGTCCCAACTTCGCAACAAGCATATAAACGTTACTGTAGTACAGGACACCCTCGATCCACACACTCCCGATTCAATTTTTCCCAACAACGGTTTTTCGCTCCATCACGACGGCACATTGGTACTTTACCCCATGTTTGCCCCCAACCGACGTTTTGAGCGCAAACCCCATCTCCGTCAAATCCTTGAACAAACCTTTGATATCAAGCGCGTTGTTGACCTTACCCATTACGAATCCAAAGATCAATTTTTAGAAGGTACCGGAAGTATGGTTTTAGACCGCACGTTTAGAATTGCATACGCCTGTCGCTCTCCCCGCACCCATCAAGATGCTCTTCTCGACTTTTGCAAACAATTGGACTATCGTCCCATTCTCTTTGATGCCCATGACCGTTGTGGTCGTCCCATTTACCACACCAACGTAATGATGTGCGTAGCTTCAAATTACATTGTTCTCAACTTGGATGCAATTATCTCCGCGTCTGACCGCGAATTGGTTTTGGCCTCTGCCGCCGCCACAAACAAAGAGATCATCTCCATTGACATGACTCAAATGGAACATTTTGCAGGAAATATGCTCCAACTGCACAACGTTGCCGGCAATCCCTTTCTTGTACTTTCAACCACCGCCCTCCACTGCCTCACCCCTGCACAAAAAGAGAAAATAGAACGCTACAATCCCCTGATCGTCCCCGACATCCCCACCATTGAACTACATGGAGGCGGAAGCGCTCGGTGTATGATGGCGGAGTGTTTTTTTTCAAAAAAACACAAAGTCAGGGTAAATATTTCAAAAAAATGACACAAAGTCAGGGCATTTCACCTATACTTCCCCCCCTCCTCCTCCAGAATCTTCACATAACTTTGGTACCGCTCGGTACTGATCACTCCCTGTTCCAATGCCTTTAACACCGCGCAGTCGGGTTCGCATGTATGGGTGCATGGACTGTACCGGCATCCCGAAGCGACTTTAAAGAGTTCCGGAAAAAAGTGATACACCTCTTCTCGCTCCACCTCAACCAATCCAAATCCTTTGATACCCGGAGAATCGATCACAAAACCTCCGGCAACCGGAAACATTTCGTAAAAAGTGGTGGTGTGTTTACCTTTGAGGTGAAAATCGGACAATATTCCCGTTCTTAGTGCTAATTGTGGATCTAACGCATTGATTAAAGACGATTTACCAACTCCTGAAATACCTGAAAACAGCGACACTTGTCCGGAAATAGCGTCACGTATTTGCGCAACGCCCTCTCCTGTAAGTGCTGAGCTCTCCCATACTCGATAACCGGCACCCTCATAGACCTCTTTGAACCGCGTTATTCCATCACTTACAAGTTTTTGCTGAATATCGATTTTGTTGATCACAATCACAACAGGTATTTTATACGCTTCGCAGGTGATGAGAAAACGATCGACAAACTCCCATGGCGTTTGTGGAAGTGCAAGAGTAACAATCAAATAGGCGGCATCTAAGTTGGATGCAATAATATGCTCCTGACGGGAGAGGTTTGTAGATCGTCTAATGATATAGTTTTTACGCGGCTCCACTGCCCCAATCACCCCATTCGTTACCGTGACTTTGTCGCCCACGGCAATGGGATTTGTGGTTGAAGTCCCGTACAATCGTATCTTTCCCCTTAGGACACAAGGAGTTGGATTCCATAATGGAAGAGGACTCACCAAATAACGGCTTCCCGTATGTTTGACTACTGTGTGCAACATCTTGGTGCAAAGATAGCGATTTAGTCGCTTCATAAGAAAAACTCATTACATTTGCGAGATTTAAAAATATATCTAACGATATGTCAAATATCTTTTCATCGGAGGATTTCCACCATCTAATCGAAAATGAGTTGGCGGTTTTGCCGTACCACAAAGAGCCTAAAGGTTTGTACGATCCCATTGCCTATATGATGGGCATTAGAGGAAAAAGAGTGAGGCCGGTGGTGTGTTTGCTCTCGTATAACCTTTTTAACGATCACATTGACGACTTTGTTCTCAAACCCGCAATAGGTTTGGAACTTTTTCATGCCTTTACTTTGGCGCATGACGACATCATGGATGGCGCCGATATTCGGCGCGGAAAACCTGCCCTGCATGCCCAATGGAACACCAACACCGCCATCCTGTCGGGCGATGCCATGTGCATTGGCGCCTACACATTTGTTTCTAAGTGCCGTCCTGCCATTTTATCCTCTCTTTTGTCGCTCTTTTCGTTAACCACCGCGCATGTGTGCGAAGGACAGCAGCTTGATATGGATTATCAACTTTGTGAAACCATTACGCACGACCAATACCTCAACATGATTGCACTAAAAACAGGCGCACTCATCGCTTGCGCCGCCCAAATCGGAGCGCTGTGTGGGGAGGCGTCCGATTCTGACCTCCGGCTTATGTACGACTTTGGTCTTGCCCTTGGGATCGGTTTTCAAATCCGAGACGACTATTTAGATGCTTTTGGAGACCCCGCTTCATTTGGGAAAAGTATTGGAGGAGACATACTTAACAATAAAAAGAGTTGGTTGTTGGTCAATGCGCTTAGTAAAGCAGGAGAGAGCGACAAAAAAGAACTCAACCGTTTGCTCCAACTCAAGAACGCTCCGGAAGAGAAGATTGAGGGTATGATTCGTATGTATCGAACCTTAGATGTTGCCCAAGATGCCGAGGCCGAAGTGGCACGATACCATATCGCATCTTCCCAAGCCCTTGACAAAGTGGATGTGTCGCACCGCCGAAAAGAACAACTCTTTCACTATTCTGCTTCCCTGTTAACAAGAGAAAAATAGGGATCTCTATGAAGTCTGTAGAAATAATGGCGCCTGCCGGAAATTTTGCTTCCCTTACAGCAGCCGCTCAGGGGGGTGCAGATTCTGTCTATTTTGGGGTGGGAGCGTTGAATATGCGCGCACACGCCGCCAATAATTTTGATGCGGACGACTTACAAACGATTGTTACGTTTTGCAAGGAACACAATATGCGTTCCTATCTCACCCTCAACACCATACTTTACGACAGAGATATGGAGCAGATGAAGATAATCTTGGCAAAAGCCAAAGAGGCTCAGGTCTCTGCGGTGATTGCTTCTGATATGGCGGCCATTTTGGCGGCACGGGCGGTGGGCTTGGAAGTACACATTTCAACACAACTGAATGTTAGCAACTTGCAGGCGCTCAAGTTTTTTGCACAATTTGCAGATGTGGCGGTGCTTGCGCGAGAGTTGTCGCTCCCTCAGATTAAGGAGATTGCAAGTGGGATTAAACGAGATGAGGTGAGGGGACCGTCCAACAACTTGATGAAGTTGGAGATCTTTTGTCATGGCGCGTTATGTATGGCCATCTCAGGCAAGTGTTACTTGAGTCTGCACCACTATAATGCATCCGCCAATAGGGGTTCTTGTTACCAAATCTGTCGCCGAG
>JAITFU010000071.1 GCA_031281125.1 Prevotellaceae bacterium
TAACTGACGATGAAAAGAGATAGCCAAACTGTCAGGGAGCGAGCGCTGGGCATGAAGGTGCGCCACAATCCCCAGGAGAAAAATTAAGAAGATATAGCGTTTCATACTGTCAATTCAATTGACGGCAAAGATAAAAAAAAATTGTAAAAAACGGGGTTTAGTGGAATATATATAGAGGGCAATAACAAAAGAATAATACAAGGATTAGTTATATAAACAAGTAAGATGGTAATATTCCGAAAAATGGCTGATGGTGGACCGTTCGGCTTTGAACACTTCGCCGATATATGTTCAGAAGCAGTATATGTAATCGATTTTGAAGAACGCTGTTTTCTATTTGTGGGCAATAATGATATCCTCCTTTGCGGTCACAGTACCGAAGAAGCTATGAAGCTTGGATACGGTTTCTTTCCAAGGATTGTTCATAAGGACGATCTTCCTTTCTTAATAGAAGTGCAAACGGCTATACTCAAGCGATTGGATGAAATAACCGATTTAGATATCCTCAACTATTTTTCATTTTCAATCCGCTTGGGACGACATTCAAAGTACATAATGGTCAATCATAAGATTAAGCCGGTGCATATTGATGGTCAATTGCGATATGGGGTTTGTCTGTTGTCATATTCAGTACTATCCGTTCCCGGAAGTCTTCGTACCCATTATTATCAGGGTACACACCATGAAGAATACTTGCCGAAAAGAAAAAAATGGGAAAGAAATAAGGGTCAAGCGCTTACATATCGAGAACACGAGATTTTGGTGTTGACCTCGCAGGGCAAAACATCAAGAATGATTGCCAATACGCTTTGCATATCTTATAACACCTTACGGAATTTAAAATCCTCAATTTTTAGGAAACTAAACGTCCACTCAATGACACAGGCGGTTATGTATGCCTTTATCCATCGATTGATTTTTGTGACAGCCACAGATTCGTCAAATCAAAAACAGAGAAAAAGCACGGTGATAACAAAACGGCGACGTCCAATAACAGCTGAAAAACTATCGAGAATTCAGGGGCTGTTGAATAAAGGGAGGAGCGTTAATTCAATTTCGAAAGAAGTAGATGTTTCCGAATTTTCTATACGGTATGCAATAAAAACAGGGAAGCTGACTTCGTGAACTATTAACATCTTGTTCGTGAATTAAATATAATTTGGTGATACATAGGTATAAATTGGCGCGAAAAATAGATGCAATTGCACTATTGACAGATTTCAATGTGTGGAATATCTTTGTTGTCAAATACTCATACACATAAACAACAAACCAAATGGATAGAATCAACGATAAATATATGGATTCGAATATGCGAAAATATATGCAGATCATTGAGAACATCCACAAGGAGTTGATGGTATCTGAGCTATCGGACAATATTGGATTGCATGCGGGCACTTCTGGTATTGCGTTGTTTTTGGCGTATTATGACCGGATTATTCATCAAAAAAATGTAGTGAGCCAAAGAGTAATGGAGATATTGGAGCATAATGTTCGACAGATTGATTCGGGTAATGTTCAACATAGCATTTGTAGTGGTATTAGTGGATTTGGATGGCTTTGTGAGCACTTGAGGAAACTTGGGTTGTTGGACAAAGAGGATATTGAGTTTTTAGATGATCTTGATCCGTTTTTATACCAAGCAATGATGTCCGATATGAGGAGAGGAAACTACGATTATTTGCATGGTGCGCTTGGTGTGGGGACATATTTTCTTTCCTGTTTCAACAAAAAAGGAGTGGCCGGATATGTGGGTGATCTGCTTACAGAATTAGAGAAGTCTGCTATTGAGTGCGAAAATGGTGCTGTCAAATGGATATCGGTATTAAAACATGAAACAGGAGAAAAAGGGTACAATATCAGTTTGTCGCATGGTATGTCGAGTATAGCTGCGTTTCTTATTGGGCTTTTTGAGCTAAACTTTGAAACGGAGAGAGTTGCAAAATTATTGACAAAAACTATAGCGTATATCCTAAATCAGATCACCTTTGTCGAAGGAAGTATTTCATACTTTCCGTCGTATTCCAAAGAGAGTAGTGCCGAAAATCATTTTAGCAGATTAGGTTGGTGTTATGGAGATTTGGGTATTACCTATATTTTACGGAAGGCATCCATTATCCTAAAAAACAAGGAGTGGGAAGATTTGGCCATTCGGATAGTACTCCATAATAGTTGTAGGCGGGATTTACAGTCAAATGTCATAAATGACGCCGGACTATGCCATGGTAGCGCCGGTATAGCTCATATCTTTTGGAATTTGTATCAAGACACACGATTAGAGAAGTTTAAGGAAACAACAGATTATTGGATGAACGTCACCTCACAAATGGATAGATACACTGACGGAATGGCGGGGTTTAAGGCTTGGCGTACAGAAGAGTATGGGGGATTTGTAAAATCAGATTCGCTCCTCGAAGGTATATCTGGCATTGGCTTAGCTCTGTTATCTCAAATGGAATGTAAAGGTATAACTTGGGATGAATGTCTCATGTTAGATTAATTAATCACGTCGAACTCTTATTACAAACTCATTAAATATTATCAAAATGGAATCAAAAAAAATCAAAAAGCTATCATTAAACAAAGAGACAATCGCAAATCTTTCTGGCCTTGAACAAACTAATATTGTTGGTGGTGACAGTATCGATTGTTTCACAAATTCAACATGTTCTTGCGTGTCTTGTGTGCAAAATTGTGTCGGTGGTTATGGTGGGGATAGTGTTGATTGCACAAAGTACGCTACTCAATGCGGTGCTTGTCCAACAGAGACTTGTACTTGTGCATGATTACACAAATGATGTAGATATATTTGCTTTGCTTACTCGGCCAATTCATTCTTTTCTTAATCTGAAAACAGTACAATCTCAATATTATCAACCTATTAAATATAATTAGTATGAAACCCAAAATCAAAAAATTAGTTTAAAAAAAAGAGGCCATCTCTTCTCTCACAGATCATGGGCTAAGTCGTATTCATGGTGGATACGACATACCAAAAACGTTTACATGTACGAATGGAACACAGTCTTACTGTGCAGAAGTCACATGTGAATGTCCTGAAACCTGGTGGGGGTGCACCGGTCCTAAGCCAACTTTAGAACTCAGTGAGTGCTTTTGCCCTACTGATCGTACTTGTTAAGTAAGTTTACTTTATCTCCATATTATATGCTGAATTGAAGCATATAGTTGTTAAATGGTAGTGTTTCGTAAAAACTCCAATTCTCGCTCAAATAAATGCTTGGGATTGAAACTGTTCGGATTGGGGTTTTTTACTTTGTTGTCTTGCGCATAACAACACCAAGCCCCAAATTAGGTTTTTAGCAAAATAACGAAATATAGTTACCTTTGCAAAACAACAAACTAAGTGTAGAATGAAAACAAAATTTCTTCTTTCTTTTCTTCTGGTTTTTCTATTCACGACAGGTTATCAAACAGCGGCTCAGTCTGTTTTTGACTTGAATTTAAGTTTCGAAATTGTCGACAATGGGATACCAAGAGGTTGGAGAATTAACGCTCCCCCTGGCTGTTCAATTTCGGTAGATTCTACAACTTCCACCTCAGGAAAATATTCGCTATTAATTGAATCTACAGAAAGATTAGGTCGTAATCAAGGAGTATCAATGTCGCTCCCAAACAATTATGATGGGAGACAAATTGCCTTGTTCGCTGACATAAAAACTGATGTGAAAGAGGGAGGGTTTGCGATATTGTCGTTAACGACCCACCCTTTAGCTGACAGACCCTTGGTGATTAAAAGTGCTACTCAATGGGAAAGACATAGAATCTCTTTACCTATGAATCCATCAAAAATAGAGAAAATTTTTATTGGCGGGTTTTTGGTTGGTGAAGGTAAAGCGTGGTTTGATAATTTGGATGTTACAATTGATGGAAAAAGCTTGGCTGAAGCCAAAATTTTTGAAAGGGCTGTTTTACCTGCCGAAAGCGACAAGGAGTTTGACAACGGATCCGACATTATTTTTCCGTCTCTGAATGAAGGATTAATAACAAATTTGGAGCTATTGGGTAAACTGTGGGGCTTTTTAAAGTACCACCATCCCCAAGTCGGAAAGGGAAATTATAATTGGGACTATGAGCTTTTTCGTATTCTTCCTGTCTATTTAGAAGTGGAAAACAATCAGGAAAGAGATCAAATACTTTTGGAATGGATAAGCAAATACGGTGAAATTCCAAAGTGTACTACTTGTAGTGAGGCACCTCCGGATGCATACCTCAAGCCCGATTTGTCATGGGCAGAAAAGAGCAATATGAATGATGGTTTAAAAGTGAAAATAGGTGAAACATATACGAACAGACATCAAGGCGACCACTATTATTTTGAAATGAGCATATCCGGCATTCCTCAATTTTTAAATGAAAATCCGTACTCAAATATGTCCTATCCGGATGATGGGTTCCGCCTGTTGGCTCTTTTTAGATACTGGAGTACGATAAACTACTTTTTCCCAAGCAAATACCTTACAGATAAAAATTGGGATAATGTACTCAAGGAGTACATTCCTTTATTTCTTTTAGCACAGAACAGGTTAGAATACGAATGTGCTGTCATACAAGTTATTGGCGAAATAAAAGACACACACGCTGCTCGTTTGACAGGCGGTAATGCGATAGCAGAACTGAGGGGTAACAGATATGCTCCGTTCAGGGCATGGTTTATTGAAGGGAAATATGTGGTTACGGATTATTATAATTGGGGTTTAAAAAAGAAGGCGGGGTTAGAAGTCGGTGACGTCATTTCCCATATAAATGGAAAAACCATTGCCTCCATTGTGGACAGCCTTAAGAAGTACTATCCGGCATCGAATGAAGCAGCGATGTTAAGGGATATTTCTTTTGATTTATTGCGCTCCAACAGTCATACACTAAACATTCATTATGATTCATCAGGCTCTTCGTTGCAAAAAGAGATACACCTTTACCCAAGTGATTCGTTACATATGTATGATTTTCACAAAATTGATAGCAACGAGGAATGTTACAAGCTTTTAGATGAGAATATCGGCTATATTACCTTAGCAACAATTAAAGATGAGGATGTCCCAAAAATAAAAGAGTCATTTACGAACACTAAGGGCACCATTATTGATATACGCAACTATCCGTCAACTTCTGTGTATTATACTTTAGCTCCCTTTTTTGCTCCCACATCTACTCCATTTGTGAAAATATCTGTAGGAAATGGAAATAATCCTGGTGAGTTTACTTTTAGACGTAGTGTCAACCTTGGGAGAAGCCCTCGTCCCTATGGCGGAAAACTGGTGGTGATCGTCAATGAAGTAACTCAAAGTCACGCAGAGTACACAGCAATGGCTTTTAGGGCAGGATATCGTACTACTGTTTTGGGCAGTACCACCGCAGGTGCCGATGGCAACGTGGCTAAAATCAATCTACCAGGAGGACTGCAAACCATGTTTTCTAGCATTGGCATCTATTATCCGGATGGAACGCAAACCCAGCGTATCGGGATTGTTCCGGACATTGAAGTAAAACGCACGATTCAAGGGATTAAGGAAGGACGCGATGAGTTTTTAGAAAAGGCTATTGAAATTATTAATCAATCCCGTGATCGAGTATTGTTTTTATAGTGACAACGCGATCAAGTTGAAAGATTATTGGCATCAGAGTTTAATAAAACTGAACTGAATGAATAATACCAAGCAAAAGAGAAAACTAGTTATACAGTGCTACTTGGCACTCCTATTATTGGGTTTAATAGTAGAAGTAGTACTAATGCAATTGCAATTGCTCATACCTACTCAAAGTAATTGAACATGAATATACTCAACTCCAATCAACCCTTCTCTTTTTTTATCTTCCGTACTCCCCTGTTTCCTTTTGGTCACCTCAAACAAGGAGACGAATGGGCTAATAATAATTTATTTTCCGAAGCTCTGCTCGTTGCCTCGCCCGATTTAAGCGAAGGCATAGAAAAAGAGAAGGACAGGGCACAGTTTTCCGCATATCGCTACTATCAGCGTGCCTGTACCCGCCCCACGCCATTTGGCCTTTTTGCCGGATGTTCGGTAGGGGCCATAGGAGAACGCACAGAGATAAAGCTATTGGAACAAGAGAGCTACAGGCGTACTACGCGATTAGACATGAACTACATCTGTGCATTGACGCAGCAAATAGAGAGAGACCACGAGATTCGCCAACAGTTATGTTATTTCCCCAATAGCAGCATCTACGCTGTGGGCAATAATTTGAGGTACGTGGAGTATCACTACAGAAAAACGAGCCGTGTTCATCAGATTACACAAGTGGACAACTCGGATTATCTGCAAGGGGTATTAGCCTTAGCGAATAACGGAACAAGCTTTATTGAGTTGGCCAAATCTTTGGTTGACGACAATATAACGTTGGAAGATGCCACCGAATTTATCCATGAGTTGATAGACTCGCAAGTCTTAATCAGCGAGTTGGAGCCCGCAGTAACCAATGTACAGCCACTAACCGCGTTGATTTCAAAGCTAACCGGATTGCCAAATTCAAACATACAAGCAGCAACTCTTTTATCAGAGATCAAATCGCAGCTTACCCATATTGACCAACAACCAATAGGCGTTACCCAAAACATATATCCCGTAATCATCCAAAACGTAGAACAAACCAAGGTAGAAGCCGAGATTAAGTATCTGTTTCAAACGGATATGTACAAACCTGTGCGACAGGCTTCTGTCAGCCAAAATATTATTAATGATATACAGCAAACATTGCTTTTTCTCAATAAGATAACTTCACTACCGGCACGTTCAAACCTTTCTCAATTCAAAGAAAACTTCTATAAGCGATACGAAGAGATTGAGATGCCGCTGCTCTTTGTATTGGATAATGAACTTGGAATTGGATATGCCGGAATTACCTCCGGCGACATCAGTCCGTTAGTGGACGATTTGGCCCTACTGCAAAGTAACACACCTTCTGATATTTCACGAGTCCCAATCCAATCTATCCTTTTACAGAAATATCAACAGTCGATGCAGAAAGTAATCGAACTAACCGATGAAGATGTAAAGGGCATTGAAGCTGTTTGGGACGACTTGCCTCCAACTATATCGGTCATGTGTCAGATACTGCAAGATGATGCTCAGGGGCGCTCTGTCTATCTTCAGTCAACCGGTGGTCAAAGCGCCGCAAATCTATTAGGGCGCTTCTGTCACTTGGATGAGCAAATTCTAAATCACACACTTGCAATTACAGCAAAAGAGGCGCAAATGAAACCAGATGTAATTTTTGCAGAAATTGTTCATCTCCCTGAATCTCGAATTGGGAACATTTTACTACGTCCTGTTCTGCGTCCGTATGAAATCCCGTACCTTGCAAAATCGGGAGTATCACAAGAGTTTGAAATAGGACCGGACGACCTGTATGTTTCGATAAAGAATAATCGTATTGTGCTGCGTTCAAAACGATTGAATAAGAAAATTATTCCACGTATGAGTACTGCGCACAATTTTAGTGGTCAAAATTCAATGCCAGTTTATTATTTCCTTTGTGATATGCAGCACCAAACCGGACGTAGCGGATTGTGGTTTAGTTGGCAGGATGCAGCACAAAATTTTGACTATCTGCCCCGTGTAGTATATAAAAACGCGATACTTTCTCAAGCCCGATGGACGGTTCGCGAAAAAGAAATAAAACAAATCACAGGAATAATAGATGATGTTGGATTATTGGAAGAAATAGAGAAATGGCAGATTGCAAGAAATATGCCTGACACGGTTGTGCTTGCCGATGGCGATAATGAATTATTTATCGACTTGAAAAATCCGTTAAGCATTCGGGCATGGTTGTCGGTCGTGAAAAAACGTCCGATATTTCAGTTAGAGGAGTTTCTGTTCGATCCGGAAACGGCGGTTGTACATGGACCGGAAGGCGTTTTTACCAATGAGTTTATTTTTGCTTTTTACAGAAAACATAGATGA
>JAITFU010000126.1 GCA_031281125.1 Prevotellaceae bacterium
ATTTGGGGAACCAAGCGCCCTTGGGCATACCATCGGTCTATCTCTAACGCCAAGTTATGGGTGCGCAAAAACTCTTCTAACTGAAACTCAATAATATGACCAAATGGGTAGTTGGCCAAATAGAGCGGTGTGTTGATGATGTGGGAGTAGATAGCCAAAATAGGCGAATCGGGGGTGCCTAAAATCGGTGCGTAATATTGGTTCCAAATGGTCTTTGCAATGTCTAAAACGGCGATCTTTAGCTCGCTTGCCGTTGCTTTTGGATGATCGTAGAGCCACTTCCATGTTTTCATATCAACCAAAGCAACACCCATAATCTCGTAACTTCCCCAGAAGATGTCTAAAGTGGTGAGAGGTTGCTTCATGGGATTATTTTCGGCAAAGCCTAAGATTTCTAAATCGCGTTTTTGAAAGATAAAGGCAAGGGTCTCTGTAAATGCAGTATTGGGAACACCTTGAAGCATATAGTGATCCATGTTGTAGAGGCTAATGGTTTGCTCCACGTTGTGCCCCATTTCATGTACGGCAATGTTAAAACCTTTGTAATCCATGCCTTTGGGCGTAAGGCGGGTACGCAAACGGGCTACATCGTCTCGGCTTTCAGCACCCCAGGCGTGCCCCGATCCGCGTGCAGCCTCCACCACTATTTTGGATGACAAAAACTTTGCTCTTTCGGGGGCATAACCTAACTTTACCAACATATTGGAGATGTCGGCTTCGTAAGCCATTGCGGTGGGGTATCGTTTGGTGGTTTGAAGGGTCAACATCTCTTCCGAGAGGCCGCTTCGCGCCTTAAAACCGTCATACCAAATATCAAAGGGGGCCAAATCGCGTCCCAAACGTTTTTTGATCAGGTTGGCCACCTCTGACACCTGTTGCGACGAGATAAACTGCGTAAACATCTCCTCTATCTCATCAAAAGATATCTCCATACCTCCATCAAAAGCCCTCAAGATGGCGGTGTTGTGGGCAGGATAATGGGGATCGGCCAAAAGAGAGGCTTTAAACTGGTCCAATAAAAACGCGTAACGGCGATCGCCTTCCGGAGTGGCATTGACCTCTCTCTCCTCTTTGTAGAGCTTGTTTGGGTAGGGAGCCCAATCGTACACCGGATTATTAATCACCTCTTTAGGAATAGTTTGCTCTACAATTCGGGTCATTACTCTGTAAATCATATTCTGTTTGGCAAAGGCGTTAGGTACCGCTGCATAGTTCGATTTAAGTTCGTCTCTTAGGTTCCAATGGCTCAACAGCACCATATCAGCAGGGAAAAGTTTTTGGTTTTGCTCATCTAATAGATTCCCCATCACAATATTATATTCTGCTATGTAGTTCTCGGCAGCACTATTGGCTTTGGCTTCCTCTTGTGCTACAGAGGCGGGCAGACGGTTAGTAAAAATGTCTCCCATACGGGCGTAGGCCCACTCAAGGCGACTCCAATCGGCCCCTAGCTCATTTTTCTCTTGTAAAGAAAAGTTGGGGAAATTTAGTATTGTTATAAAGGCCAACTTATTGGCAAACATATCGTCATAAAAATGGGCGCTTGGAGCGTAACTTGCCAACAACTCATCAATTGGGGTGAGGGGAGGTCCCTCTAACTGTACAGGTTTTGTCAAAGAAACGTTCATCTTGTGGAATCCTCCGTTGAATACCTCTTGCGCGTATGAGAGCTTGTCAAAGAGGATTTTGCGGGAGAGGGCGTCGTGAGCGAAGTTTTCGATGCAAAAAGTGGTAAAATCGGTTTGGGTACCATCCGAAGCGTACCATAACGCTGCGGTTTGCTTTACGCCACGTTCCATCAGCGACAGATCGGCATCAGGAAATTGAGCTTTAAGATGACTGAGTGTGGTTTCTACATTTAGATTCATTTGATTCATACATCCAAAGATTAATAGTGAGATGATCAGGCTAATCGGCCCTCTTATTTTCATAACTTGAACCATAAAAAAAAGTTTTTTCTGTTTGTGTGGCAAAGGTAATGATTATTTGACTATCTTTAAACCCAAATTCACTAAACAATCTCTACGTATGAAAAAACTTCTGATTACTGCTATTGTTGTCTTTGTCGGACTATCGGTTACTGCCCAGTCTGCTTTGGACACTTTGTTGCCTGTACGCGGTTTGGCCGTTGCTGCACCACGTCCTGCAGCCCTTGACGACTTTATCTCTTTTATAGACAAAGAGCTTGCCCCAGCACACTTTAATATGCTTATATTAAGGGTGGAATACAATTTTGCATACGAAAGGCGACCCGAATTAAGGGATACCGACCACTTGACCAAAACTGACGTTAAAAAGTTGGTAAACATCTGCAAAAAGCATAATATTCAACTGATTCCACTCTTTGACCTGTTGGGTCATCAATCGTCTCGAACCCGACTTGGGAACCTGCTGCGCGAGTATCCCGAATTTGACGAAACACCAAAAGTTGAGTTACTTACCGAAAATATTTACCCCAACCCCCAAGGTTTGATCATGAAAAGCTACTGCCCCCGTCACCCTCAAGTCCATGAGGTTGTTTTTGATATAATTGATGAACTGTTGGATGCATTTGAAGCCGATTGGTTCCACGCCGGAATGGATGAGGTGTTTTATATTGGCGAGGAACAATGCCCAAGATGCAAAGGAGTGGATAAAGCCGAACTCTTTGCAGAAGAGGTGCGTAACATCCACACCCACCTCAAGAACAGAAACAGCAGAATGATGATTTGGGGCGACCGACTGATTGACGGCAGAATGACCGGAACCGGTATGTGGGAAGGAAGCATGAACAGTACCCACCGCGCCATTGATATGATTCCCAAAGATGTGTTTATTTGCGATTGGCACTACGACCAAGCCGACCTCACCCCTGTACTCTTTGCGGCCAAGGGTTTTGACGTGGCCATTTGCCCATGGAGAAAACCAGATATTACTGTTACCGAGTTGAATACCATGATTCAATTTCGCAAACAAGGCGCTTTGGTAATGAGGCAACGTTTTGCCGGTATTATCCAAACAGTTTGGCACAGCGCTGAGCAACTCCTTAGAGAATACTACAATCCAAATCCTGATGGCCCAAAAGAGACGGCAACTTTAAGCCTCAAAAAGTTGATGGAAGAGATAAAGATTTTGGCAGAAAAGGTGTTATAGTCCCCATTGTCCCACAATAATTCCGAAGTCCTCCTTATACTTATCGTTAATCGTAACCGGCAATTTGCCGTAGAAGCCTTGTTGTCCAAAAATGGCGTGTGCCGTAGCCACTTGCGCTTCGTCTGAGTTGTCGTACGCCATCACAATGGAGGCAAAACGATCCAACTCAATGAGGTTGTTAAGTGTGTATGGGTTTCCAAAAAAGAGCAGAACAACTTGATGTTTTTGAGATAAGCGGTCCAAAAATTCTGTGACAGGTGCCTTAACGCCAAAGTTGAGTGCGTTGCGCCCACGCGGAATATTGTGATAACCAACCACTATCTTCTTATCGCCCAGACTTGCCAACAGCGAGTCAACAGACGCTATATTGGCATTGGTCTCTATTCTGATCATGTCGGCAACCCCAAACTCCTTTAACTGAGCATTTAAGGCGCTCCCCTGCCCTATCTCAATGTAGGTTATTTCTGATGGTCTCAACGGCAGTATATCTTTGTTAGAGAGTAATGTAATCGACTGCTGAGAGAGCTTTGTACGCAACGATTTGGTGTGGGTTGTATTGAGTTTTTCCAAAATCCCAATCGGATTTATGGGCGTAAAACCCTTATGCAGACCCAAATCGTACTTGATTTCAAGCACCTTTTTGCACTTCTTATGAATGGTTCTTTTTGACACGATTCCGTTTTTTATCGCCTTTTCGATTTCATCAATAGACTTTTTTAAATCAATGGGAATCTCAAGCAAATCGTTACCCGCTAATAGTGAGTAGAGGGCTACCTTTGAAGTGTCTCGGTTATGGAGGGCACCACTCATCTCCAATGCATCGGTAACGACAACTCCTTTGAACCTTAACTTTTTTTGCAACAGATTTGTAGTGATCTCTTTAGACTGAGATGCGAGTTCAGTAGAGAGGGCAGGAATAAGGAGGTGAGCTGTCATTACGCCCTTTGCACCTCTTTTGATCAACTCTCGAAAAGGATAGAGTTCCAATTCGTTAAGATGTTCTTTATCATGCAGTATTACCGGAAGTTCCTGATGCGAATCTCTGTCGGTGTCGCCATGTCCCGGAAAGTGTTTAAGCGTGGTGACAATCCCCATATCCTGCATCCCTTTCATATAGGCGTACGCCTTTTCAGTTACTTTATACTTATTCTCGCCAAACGAGCGCATTCCAATCACCGGATTTCTATGGTTATTATTCACATCGACAACGGGGGCAAAGTTTACATGCACCCCAACCTCTTTGCATTGACGTGCCACCTCTACACCAAATTCGTAAATAAGGCTATTGTCCTGAATAGCACCCAATGTGAGCTGCTGCGGGAACCTCACCACGCTATCGATACGCATCGACACACCCCATTCGGCATCCATAGTAACCAACAGCGGTATCTTCACCTGTTCTTGCATTTTATTCATCAGATGAACGTACTTAGTGGGTGTAAACTCCCCCCAAATCATTCCTCCCACCTGTTCCTCACGCATGATTTCCAGAACTTTGTTTATGTGGTCATCCCCCTGCCTTGGGTGACAAGCAATCACAAAGAGTTGGGCAATTTGTTGGCGTTGGGTCATCGATTTCATGGTTGATTTAACCCATTGACGCTTTGACACCTGCGCTGTAGCGCACACACTAACGGCCATTAACGCCGATACCAAAAAGATTGTTTTGAGATATTTCATTATTTTTTAAGTATTTTTTGTGATCATTTTTCCAATTAAACCTTTTGCCTTGTTGCCGCAATCGATAGCAAAACGCCCAACACCACACCCAAAAGGGCGGCAAAAAGAACCTGCCACTGAGACGGTAATAAAAAAGTGATGGTATGGGCAGGGATCCAAAAGAGGGGGATCGTCTTTTTAAATACAAAACTCCATTGCTTTTTCCAATCTATTTCACTCAACAACACTCCAAAGCATAGTGGTGTAACAAGCGCTTTAATGGAACCGTTGTATTTGAGAATATGGGCATCGGTCACTCGATGGCATACCATAAATACCGGAGCAAACGTTGTGTTCATCCAAAAACTGATAGAAAACGCACCTGCAAGTTTTAACCAACTGTACCCTCCCGACATAGCCTCCACCACACCCACAAGGCCTATCCCCTCCATAAACCTTGGCGCCCCCACCCCATACAGCTTAATAGCCGCTGCAATCCAAACACCCAACAAACCCCACACCACAGCCCTTGGAAAAAGACCATAGCCACGTAAGTTATACCTCCCCTTTTGCAAGCGTAACCCTAACGACTCTCCCGCAGTAGCTAAAATTGCAAACTTAACAAAAGCCATCAGAAAAGGAAATAACTGATTGGTCTCTTGATAATACCGATATAGACCGGTCGAAAGAATAAACGGAACAAAGAGCGCCAAAAAGCCTCCAAAGAAAAAAACATCACCTTTTTTCATGCAGCAAAGATAACAGTAAAGATCAATTTTTGTAAAGAATCTTTGGAGATATTAAAAAAACCACTACTTTTGCAGTCCCAAACGGGAGCTTAGCTCAGCCGGTTCAGAGCGTCTGCCTTACAAGCAGAGGGTCGGGGGTTCGAATCCCTCAGCTCCCACAGAGAAAACAAAGCAGTTACAGAGGTGTGGCTGTTTTTTTGTTTTTCTACTTACATACAATTTGCATACAACTTTGAAGATTCTCAAAAAAAGCCCTCCATTTCTGAAAGGCTTTCATTGCATTTAAAATAACGCCTCACGGCATCAATTCTGAGGCAAAGATAGGAAACTTTTCTAATCATCGCAATTTTACTCCTTACCCCCATCCTTTGGGAACAGCTCCCTCAGAAGCAGGACGATCTTTTGTATCTGCTCAAGCGTGAATCCTGTTTCCTCAACAAGTTTCTCTAATGATTTGAATGTGACAATTCTATTCATCTCAATTACAGTTGAGCGTAATACCTTATTGAGAGCAGGTCTAAGCGATCTAATAGCTCCTGCTTGTACTTTGCCCTCTCCTCTGCATTCGGCGTTCTGCGCCCAAACCCATAACGTCCGCCCACCTTGTTGCAATAGTCACGACAAGCCCTAAAAAGGGCTATTATTCCGCTGTTGTCAATGTTGTTTGGGTCAACTATTGATCGATGACTTTGTTCAAAGAAACCGAGGATTTGATCTTGTTGTTTGGCTGTAAAATTAACGATTCTTCCCATGATGATAATTGTTATAAAGTGATTAGATTGAGTTTCTTGAAACATCTGTATTCCTGCTTCTCTGTATCAAAGTAGGCTTGCACTGTGTCGTTTCTCTTGCGATCGTCTCCTTTGTGTTGAGGTATCAAGTCGCTCCTGAGAGTGCCCCAGGCCTCTCTAACGGTGCCATCTACCTTCTGAAAGTAGAAGCGGACGATACCGATTCTCATAGCGGCGGCCAGTTTGAAGTTTGCACATGCCTTCTTCAGGCAGTCAGAGAATGATTGACCGGTGGTTCTGAAAAACTGCCATGCAGTAGTCATGATTTGTCTTAGATTTTGTGTTGTGTTCATAATATTGATTTTAAGTGGTTAGAATTGTCTTTTGACGCTTTTGGGCGTTCCCCATCCATTGTGGCGGTAAACTTCAATTACGGCCTCCTCATAGCTGAATACGTCTTTAATATGGGTGCTGCTGCTGCCAGTCTCGGTTACGTGGGTGTATTGCCATATTCCCCAGAAGTTGTAGTGGCGTCCAAAATGGTATTGGTTTAGTGTTGCTTTCATGGTGTAATTGATTTATTTGTTATTTCATGATGCAAAGATAACATAAATATCAATACACTCCAAATAATAATTAACATTTTTATCATTTATTTTCAAATTATTTGCATTTGTGTTAATTTTTCTACCTTTGCAATGAATATTTAAGTTAATAAATGATGAGAGTAAAGGACATTTGTAAGATTAAAGGCATTACATTAAAACAGTTAGCAGAGAGAATGGGGGTGCCGCCTGAATCACTATCAAGAGCAATAAGCGACAAGGGAAACCCGACCCATTCTACCATGCAGCAAATCGCCTCCGCCCTTGAGGTTGAGGTGCCAGAGTTATTTGACCGCCCCGCCACCGGCACCATCACCTGCCCCAACTGTGGGACTGAAATCAAACTAACCGCTGAAAAAGTATAACGCTATGGAAGTGCAACTATCTACAATTGAGAACAAAATCTATGAGATCAGGGGGCGCAGGGTGATGCTCGACTTTGATTTGGCAGAGGCTTACGGAATTGAAACAAGAGTACTCAAGCAGGCAGTACGTAGAAATTTAAAACGCTTTGAGGGTGAAGATTTTATGTTTATTGTAACAAGTGAAGAACTTTCAAGGTCACAATTTGTGATCTTGAACAAAGGACGTGGTGGCAATGTGAAATATCTACCATTTGCTTTCACCGATTTAGGTATCGCAATGTTAAGCAGCGTGTTAAATTCAGATGTTGCTATTGAAGTGAATAGGCGCATTCTCCGTGCATTTGTAGCAATCAGGGAATATATCCTTGCCCGTGCTTCTGAATCTGTTGAGTTGGCTCAATTAAGTGAACGGGTGATAATGCTTGAAAAGACAACCGAGGGCAATATTGAGGCCATAGAGTTATTGTATAAAGCTATCCAGCCGCCTCAGCTTGATCCAAACCGCCCTCGCATCGGGTACTAAAGAAAAGATGAGAAGCCGTCACCATAACGGCAACAACTGCCACCTCAACGTATAGTAGCCAAAATCAGGGCAATTCATCCAACATATCGTCTATGGCATCCCAGTTTCTTTCCCTGCCAAAATACTCCGCCATACCGGTAACACAATCGGCGTGATCGTCAAACCTATTCCCACCTGATTTTCTGTATGATAAAACACCCTTTGCGAAGAGTGGCCAGCGTCTTTCCCAGTCTTCTGGAAAGTATATTATGTTCTGCACCTCGTTGCTCTTGCTGAATATCCTTACGTCCTTATTTTGGGTTTGAGTGAACCAACTTATTACCGTGCTATGGTTGCCCATCATCCTTAGCTCTCTCTCCACGTTGCGGGCAAAGCCCCGACCGCCGTTATTAGATTCGATGTTTGCGACCTGCACTTGGTCACGGTTTAGCATCCTCGCCGTTTCGACTTCTGTATATTCCATAGGCTTGTCGGTATAGAGTATATCAACAACATACATCTCAAGCTCTGTTTCAATGTAGTCAATTGAGCAAAGGAAATCTGCGCCTGTATCCGCTGTGTCGGTGTAATTTTTGATTTTCCTTCTTCTGGACGACGGGTATTGTCCATAATGGTAGGTTTTAAAGCCACGCTCATACATCAGTCCCTCGTGAGGCTTGGGATTCTGCTGATATAAACTCTCAAAGACGTGTGGGCTCCTCGCCTGAATATCCCTCAATTTCTCTATTGAGTGACGCTCCGGCCAAAGAGCCTCCCCATCGCTCCTGTTGTCATATTCGGTTAGTGAACCCTCTTTGATGGCCGGATAGACCACTACCGTCCACCCGTTGGGGTTAGTGATGGGGTTATACTCGCCCTGCTCCCGCAATAACACACCCGCCAAATCATCCTCATGCCAGCGGGTAAAGACTATGAGCTGCTGGCTGTCATTGTGCAGACGTGTCTCCGCTACCGTGTTGTACCAATCCTGAACGCCATCTCGAATGACCGGCGACCATGCAGATTGAGCGTCTTTGTAAAGGTCGTCAAGAATTAAAATATCAGCAGGCTCGCCCGTCAGCGCTCCGCCTGTCCCAACCGTCTTAAAACCTCCCCGATAGCCTACTATCTCAACCTCGTCAGCGTTCCTAAGCCATCCGCCTGACACGGTTGTTAGGTTGCTCGCATTTAATCGTGTCAAAGGGAAAATCTCAGAAAAAGCCTCGCTGTCTATGACCCGTTGGATCTCTCTGTTAAATTTCCTTGCCTTTGGTGCCGAATAGGATACTATAACGACTTTTGTATCAGGATTTTGTCCAAGAATGAAAGCGGGTAGCCTTCTCGTACTACCCTCACTCTTACCGTGTTGAGGTGGCATAAAGACCATTAACTTAAGAATATCGCCATCGGCAAAGTCAGACAGTACTTTGTAATACTGTTCGTGGAAGCCAGCAGGTTGAAAGTTGGGCATTGTGCTGTAAGTGAATTGCAGTAGGTGGTTGCGGCTCAATTCAAGCCGTATTTCCTTCGCTCGCCGGATAGCTGTATCTGTCGCTGTGTGTTCGTTCATGCTACATCCGTATTTGTTTCAATAAAGCCGATAGTTCCGCTCGCTTCTCTTCGATGCTTCTAAGGTCGGGTTTTCTTAGGAGTGCTGCCAGCCGTTCCAAGTCGGCGACTTCAAAATAACCGTTTTTTAATGCTTTTAGTAGCATGATTTTCATCTCTCTGTCAATCTGAATTTTATTCATCGCCAACCCCTTTTGTTATTTCAGAGACAATTGCGTTTAGCTGTTCATCGCTGAGGTTGTTCAAATCTACCTGTGCTTCCACACTTTGCATCTTTGGGGTTGTGTATTGTAGCAGTTTCTCAATAACCTGCCACCGCTCTCTCGGCTCCAATTGTGATAAGTCTTTTTCAAGTCGCTGTCGGTTGTCGTCAATAAGTGCTTGCACCCAATCCCTTGTCGTTTGGGTACTTTTGTTTGCGGAACCTTTTACCCGTCCTCCTGTTTTTGGCAATCCTTTTGTTCTTCCCATGATTATCTAATTTTGAAATTTTTTAATTAATCTGTTGTAACTGCTGTAATCTAAGCAGATACGGCAGAAATGTTTTATTGCCATTATTGGCTTTCACTATCTCCATGTGGTTGTAAATGAATTTGTTAACATCAGTAATCGTAACGCAACTGCCAAAGGGGATAGGCTTATCTGGGAATGAGTGTGTCCCAAAGAAGGTATCCAACTCGGCAATGGCTGTATCCCATGTGTTTGGGTTGAGGTTTTCTATTTTGATAGGATCATCAATAATGGGTTCCCACCCCTCCCCAAAAATGGGTAAGTCTTCGGGCGGGGTTTCTACCCTTACGGGTGGTTTCTGCTGCCTTAGCTCTCGGATTAACCAATCGGCAAGGTCTATTTTGTCATCTCTATCCTGAGCCGTTGCGTTCTTCTCAAGCAAATCAGATACGATCACTTTACACCCTAACGCCTCGATTTCTTTGGCCTTTTCTATCCAATAGCCATACCCGTCCACATCAGGAAACATTACAACGGTTCGCCCCCTGAGCACTTTTAGTTTGTCAATAGAAAGCTGAGATTTCCCACCTGTTGCCACCCAAACATAATTTGGATAGACACCTGATGCTATAATGGCAGATTTCTCGCTCTCTATCAAAGCAACGGTCTTGTTTTGATATTTGCTCAGGAGGTGAGCGCCAAAAAGACATTGTACGAGATTAAAATCATCTTTGAGTACTCTGTCTCGCTTCAATCGAGAATGGACCCAATCCACGGGTACATTTGCGTCTTTGATACGTTTCCCTGTTGTTGGGTTATACTGCATGATCTTACCTGTACGTGGTCGCCCTTCGCTGTCAAGCTGCCAAAAGATAACGGATTTGTCTCTTGTCTGCCCCAAGCAATAATTTCCCATCAATCGATCAATAGTTGAGGTTCCCTGTGGAGACTTGTCAAAAACGGAGCAGAGAAAGGTAACAAAATTAGAACCCATCCCAAGCGATTTGACAAGGTATTGTTTGGGGATTAGGCTTGGTGTTTGAGTTGAGGAGTTAATCCTTTTTTGGGAAGCTTCGGATGTGGTTAGTGTGGGATGGTCTTGGTAAAATTCCGCCGGTGGATAGTGATAGCCGCAACCGCTTTCATGGTTGCATCGCCCGACACTTGGATGAATGGCCACCCCTGTATCACCGTCAATATATCGGGCAAATGAGCGCTTGTCGTGACAAGACGGGCACTCATA
>JAITFU010000154.1 GCA_031281125.1 Prevotellaceae bacterium
GCGGCATCACGGCAGGCACCGATAACGTCACTATTACAACCAATATGGCAACTTGGGCAACGTCCGTCATCCCGACATGGCTCTCACTATCGGATGATACGGGAGGAACCGGAATCACCACCATCAGCGTCTATCCTAAGGCAAACAACACCGGAACAACTCCGCTAACTGCAACCATTACCATCTCCGCCGGCGGACTGACCGAGACGTTTACCGTTACGCAGGGCATTAATCCAACAACCATCGCCGGCAGCGGTACCCCTCCCACAGCCAACACCTACGTGGGAGCCTTTTGGCGCGCGACAGAAACGGGCGAGCGTATTCTCCGCTTTGGCATTATTTCCGGATCTAACATAGGCAACTGGACTGCCTCCGTAGTTTGGACGGACGCTAATTGGGCGCCCGGCGACATCGTTTTAGATACAGATCAATTAGATATATCCTCACTTGCTGCCCGCGGCATCGACTTTAGCTCTGTCATTCCCAACGGTTCTATCTCAAACGCAGAAGATTATAAACTAAGCGGTTTTGCCCAATCAGTGAGCGGCACCGTTCCTTCCGGAGGTATCATTACCTTCCGTATCGGACTCAAAAGCAACTTTACCGCATACAATGAGTTTACCAATCCTGCCCGTTACGCGGTAGTTCTACTCTCTTACAACCTAAACGGTACGCCCAAACACCAGAAAATCTTCATACGTCAGGGAGAAGGGGCAGACAATGTCTCTACGGTCAGCCCATACAACGATGTGAAGTGGAGTCCCTACAATGTAGGTAATTATGACGAACCTAATCAATACGGATTCAACAAAATAGTCGATTTTCCGACAAAAGCCGGTTACTTTTATCAGTGGGGATATGGCTCATCTACCACTCCCAGACCGATTCCTCCTCAGGATCCACAAAACGCTGCATTTTCTGTTGCCGCTCCACACAACTATTGCCTTACTGATGCGTGTCCAACAGGATATACCGTTCCTTCCGGCACAACGACAGGAGATGTGGCCTCCCTTATCCCTGCCACTGCCACCATCAGCAGCGTATATGGTTACTACGCTGACGGATACTTTGACCGCCGCGCTATTGTTGCCAGTGCATCAAACCACGCAAATTCTACGGTTTCGGCCGGTAATAATGACGTTGCATATCGCGGACGTTTGGTTTTCAATTCCGTTACCAATGCCTCCCTCTTCTTTCCTGCCGGCGGCAACCGAATCGTCGACACGGGCGTACTCGGTCCTAATCTAGGACGAAATGGGCACTACTGGACAAGTACGCCAAGTTCTTCAAACACAACAGCGTACGGAACATCTTTTCGAGATAACACCGATTTCGACAGTGAGACAGGTTCCCTGGCCAGAAGCAACATTCGTTCTGTCCGTTGCATAAAGGTCATGCCGTAAGCGTTACAAAGTACGCAAAATCCTCACGATTACAATTTGATCCCGTGATGATGCATCTTGTTGTAGAGCGTCTTGCGATCGACTTGGAGTAGTTGGGCAGCCAATGTTTTGTTGCCTCTTGCCTGATGTAATGCTGCCTCAATTTGCTCTTTTTCGTCACTTGGGCGCAGGGCAAAATCGTCGTGTTTAAGCTCGCTAAAAACAGGCAGATCGCTAGGATATATGACGTTGTCCGAAGCAAAGAGAACGGCACGCCTCACTACGTTCCGCAGCTCCCTAAGATTTCCGCTCCAATGGTGATTGGTAAGCAATTGGATCGTTTCCGGGGCAAATCGTTCCACCTCGCGTCCCAACTCCACATTGGCCTGCTTTAGAAATTCCAATGCAAAGAGAATCGTATCGTCACCCCGTTCGCGAAGAGGAGGCACATATAGCGAAAACTCGTTGAGTCGGTGGTATAAATCTGTGCGAAACCTTCCTTTGGAGATGGCCAATTCCAAATCCTCGTTGGTGGCGGCAATAATCCGCACATCAATGACAATATCGTGCGCAGAGCCCACAGGACGAATCTTTTGTTCCTGTAAAGCCCTGAGTAACTGCATTTGTACTTCGTAATAGAGGTTCCCTACTTCATCCAAAAATACGGTTCCCCCATTCGCTTGCTCAAAAACGCCCGTTTTGTTGTCGATGGCAGAGGTAAAAGACCCCTTTAAGTGCCCAAAGAGTTCACTTGGCGCAAGTTCTTTGGAAAGACTACCGCAATCAACTGCCAAAAATGGTTTTCCGCTTCGTGGACTATTGTCGTGAATCATCTTGGCAGCCACCTCTTTTCCGGTACCGCTCTCCCCAAGAATCAGTACCGACATTTTAGTGGGGGCTATCTTCATGATATGCCCGTGCATCTTTTTGGCAATGGGACTATTGCCCATAATAAAGTGCGTAGAACCCCTCTTCTCTTTCCTCTCCAAGACCTTTGAAGGATTTTTTAATGCATTCTCTATCTTCTCTTTAAAAACACCGGGTACAATCGGTTTTTCTAAATAATCCTCTGCTCCCAATTTTATTGCAGCCACGGCACTTTGTACCTCTGCATAGCTGGTCATAATAATAAAAGGAGTAGTTAAACCTTGCTCTTTTACCCATTGCAACAACATAATGCCGTCACCGTCAGGCAATCGTAAGTCGCTTAGTACAAGATTGTATTCACTCTTTTTTAGCTCCTGCTTGGCAAAAGAGACCTTGGAGCACAAAAAAACTTCGTACCCATTTCGGACAAACCACGCCCTAAGCATGGCGCCAAATGCAGCGTCATCTTCTATGATCAGAATGCGGTATTTCACGCTGCAAATATAGCAATAACTTTACATTATTCAATTACTCCTACTCCCCACTCGCCGTTAGACTTTGCCCAAGCCCTGTGCATCATTCCGGTATTAAATACCAACGCTACGTTCCCCTCCTTGTCCACGCACACAATTCCCCCGCCGGAACCGCCCATGGGTGCTATTTTATCAAAAATCACCTCATCCGCAGCTTCCTGCAATGACAATCCCTTATACAACATCAGCGCATGAACCTGAAAACCTAACACTTGACGAATCCAAAGCTCACCATGTCCCGTTCCCGAAATGGCCATGGTTTGGTTATTGGCATAAGTGCCTGCCCCTATGATAGGAACATCTCCTACCCTACCCCACATTTTTCCGCCCATACCACCCGTAGAGGTGGCGGCAGAGAGGTTTCCAAAAGTGTCCAAAGCCACACATCCAACCGTACCGATTGGGCTTGCCTGCTCTTGTTGCACACGTATTCGGATGCTTTGTTCCAAGCGGGCTGGTGTGCTAAAATATTCATTTTCTACGATCTCCGCTCCATTTTCTTTAGCAAAAGCAGAAGCGCCGGTACCAATCAGCAGTAAATGCGGCGTCTTTTCCATCACCATACGTGCCGTTGAGATGGGGTTTTTAATGTCGGTCACACCCGCAATGGCACCTGCCATCAGGTTACTTCCATCCATAATGGCGGCATCCAACTCATGCTTTCCATCTGCGGTAAGCACTGCTCCCTTTCCGGCATTAAAGAGGGGACAATCTTCGAGATACCGCACCACCGATTCTACCGCATCAAGCGATCTACCTCCATTATTAAGTATCTCTTTACCAATATTAAGCGCCTCCGTTAAGTGGAGTTCATACTCAGCAATCCGTTCCGGAGTAAGGTTTGCGGAAACACCACCTGCACCTCCGTGTAGGGCAATAGACCATGTAACTTCTTGTGCCTGAATTGGCAGGCTTATCATCAATCCAATGATAAGAGATAAATTGAAGAGTGATTTGTTCATTATTTTAGATTTTTCGTTTATGTTTTGATAGACCCAACGGCAAAAAGGCAGGCAAATAGATAAATAGAGCTACAAAAGAGAAGAGCATACCTCCCATGGCCCCAACTGCAAAGGAAAACCAAAAGACCTCTTTGGGACCCTCCATCAAAAAGGGAATCAAACCCAGAATGGTAGAGAGAATAGTGAGAGATATGGGAATGATTTTATGATGATAAGCTTTTGCATAAGCCTTTATTGCTCTTTTGCGGTCAACCAATACCGACTGTAGCACCGTTCCAGAAACATCGGGTTTTCCTCTGGTAATGAGGTTGTATTCGTTTAAGAAGTAAATTCCTGCATTGACCACAATACCGCAAAGCAGGATCATTGAGGCAAACCCCCCTTGGTCAAAGTAGAATCCCGAAAGGTTAAAGGTGAGAAAAACTCCAATAAATGAGAGAGGTATTAAGGAAATAACCACAAAAGGTTGTAAAAGAGATTCAAAGAGAATAGCGCACATAAAGTAGATCACCAAAATGATCAAAAAGAGCAGCCAATATTGCTTACTGTCGGATGCGTTCCACCAACCACCATAACTTGGCCTTTCTGCTTTATACCCCACAGGGAGGATGGTTTTAAGGTATTCAAGTTCATTCTCTAATACCCTGTTGGCCAAGGTAGAGGTGCCAATAAAGTCAAACCCTAACCTAAGAATGTATTGTTGGTCCTCCTTATAAATATTGTTGCCGGTACGCCTTTTTTCAATAGTACCCAACTGGGAGAGTTTCATAAGCCTTCCGTTGACATCTAAGAGGTCATTTTCTATATGCCAGGCATCAAAGTCCTCTTTTTGTGCCGATACCAATTTGATATTTATGCCACTGCCGTTCTCGTACAGGGTAGCCACGCCCACATCAAGTAGCTGCTGCTGCAAAAAAGCGTAATAGTCATAGAGCGACCATTTGTTGTAGGCAATCAACTCCTGATTGTAGTCGATATAAAACTCTGTATTGGATTCACCAGTATAATAACTATCTGATGATGCACTGTAAACCAATGTTTTAGTTATTCTTCTATTCTCTTCCAATCTGGCTGCGCAAGCCGAAGCCAACTCATAGAGTTTATCGTAATTATAGCCCGAAAAAAGAATTTGATAACCATAATATGCTCCCGAATTGATCATATTACTAAAATACTGATCGTCAATTCCGGAGACCGACCAATTGGCTGCTCCTGCATTGGTTGCCCTGTAAATGATCTCCTGTTTGAGTTGCAAAGGAAAGGCGGAGTGTTCGTACTCCTTTTTAAATGTCACCGTCATATTTGCACTGCGCGCCTGCACGTTGGTCTCAAACATATCAATCTGGTTATATTGACTTAAGTAGTTCTCCATACCTTTCATCACATCATTCATCTGCTCCACAGTTGAGCCTTCGGGCATCGTTGCTCGAATACCAATGGATAACCTGCTGGGGTCACGAAAACCAAAACGGTTGCTGTTTTTGGTAAAGAGCCGTAACGTGCCACCCAACATCGGCTCAATAACCGGTTTTCCTTTGGATTGGTACCAGCTACCACCTATTGTTTTGTTGTACAACCCTTTCCACCCTTCTGTCCACTGATTCCCTTTTTGGTCTTTTAAAACCGAAGGCATGAATTGGATGGGAAGCCCAAAACCAAAAATGGAGGCAACAATCAACACCCATCGCCACCGCCTTAAAAAGGAGATCAGTCGTTCATAAAACCTACTCCAAACGACCAACCGTTTCCGTCTTTTGAATAGCCTCTTTTTTGCTCGTTTTGAAAGTAGCAAGTTCGATTTTCGTATGGGGTAGCGGTCAACCAAAACAGGAACAAAAAACCATGCAATACCAAGGGAAACGCACAAACTAATGATAATCACTATAGAAAAGTCGATCAACATCAACTTTGTATTTTCAGGTAGAAAAAATACCACTATTAGCGCCCCTACGGTGGTGAGAAGAGCCGCCACAATAGATAGGAATACTTTTTTATTTCGATAATAGCCATAGTGATCGATCATCATAATTGAAGCGTCTATTACCATTCCCAAAGAGACGGTAACGCCGGCCATGGAGTAGATATGTATATCGACTTTACAAAGATAGAAAAAGATAAAGGAGATCAGCACATTGGCCAAAAGAGTCAACATCATGATTCCCAAATAACGCCAGCTTCTGCTTACCAAAAAAACAAAAATAAGGAGGATCAAGGTCGAAAGCGCCGTTCGGATAAAGATTTTATTAAGCTCTACCATAATATCTTTTGAACTGTCGCGTCTAAGCAGGGAGGTAAAGTTGGCGGGATACTCTGCTTCGATTTCACGCATCACCTTCTTTACTTTTTGCGTTAGTGCCAAGGTATTCACTCCTCGTTCGGGATATACAGCCATATCAATGGTGTTGAGTCCGTTTATCCTAAAATAGTATGATGGAAG
>JAITFU010000179.1 GCA_031281125.1 Prevotellaceae bacterium
AATGGGGATGCGCATATCGGGGTGGCTCATTTGTGCTTTTATGCTGCCGTCTTTACACTGCACCATCGAGTGAATAATCGATTGCGGGTGGATCACCACCTCAATTTGAGAAACAGGAACACCAAAGAGCCAAAACGCTTCAATCACCTCCAATCCTTTATTCATCATTGTGGCCGAATCTATGGTCACCTTTTCGCCCATATTCCAAACAGGATGGTTGAGCGCCTGCTCTTTACGTATGCGGGCGAAATCGTTGAGGGGAGTATGAACAAAGGGGCCTCCGGAAGCGGTCAAAATTAGTTTCTCCACTTGTGTCACCTCTCCGTTGAGGCATTGAAAAATGGCAGAGTGCTCAGAGTCAACTGGAATGATGGGTGTACGGGCAGAGATTGCAGCCTCCATCACTACATTTCCGCCAGCCACCAACGTCTCTTTGTTGGCCAATGCCACCGGTTTCCCTGATCGGATGGCCGCCAAGGTGGGCGATAAACCCGAAAATCCAACCAAAGCATTGAATACAACATCAATAGTGCTCCATGAGACAACATCGCAAAGCGATTCATCTCCTGCATAGACTTTGATGGGGTAGGGAGCCAAAACTTCTTTAAGCTGTTTGTAATGAGCAGATTCTGTAATCACTACTGCATTGGGTTGATGCTTAATAGCTTGACGCACAAGCGTATCAACATTGTTCCGAGCAGTGAGCACTTCGACTTCAAATCGATCGGGATGACGCGAAATGACATCCAAACATTGAAGCCCAATAGAGCCGGTTGCGCCTAATACAGCAATGCGTTTTTTGCCCATAGAGGAGTTAAAAAGCGATGTATTTAGTTGGATCAACGGGAGATCCATTGTGCCAAAGTTCAAAATGGAGGTGTGTACCGGTGGTGATGGAGCCGGTGTTGCCCACCAATGCTATGGCATCTCCTGCTTTGACGCGTTCACCCGTTGTTTTTAGCAACTTTTCGTTATGCTTATAAAAGGAGATCAAGTTGTTGGTATGTTGCACCTGTATTACAAATCCGGTATCGTCTGTCCATCCCGAAAAGATGATAGTGCCATCTAAAACGGCATTCACCACAGAGTTTTTGGGCGCTGCAATGTCAATTGCAAAATGGTTTTTAGCCACGTTAAATCCGTCAGAAACAACCCCTTTTACAGGAGAAAAAAAGAGCGTTCCGTCAATATGTTGAGAAGGAGTACGTTCAGAAATGGCAAATTGTTCCTGCTCCTTCACTTCAACACGCAGCAACGAGTCTTCCTTTGATGGCACCGATCTTCCCGAAGGAATCATACCAAGGCTATCGGTGGGGGCAACAAATAGGGCATCCAAGTCTGTTGGCATCTCTTGGTTCAAGATTCGGTGCACATTAGAGAGATACCAATCCCACCGTGATATAACCCTCTCCAACGAGTCGGCTTTGAGCGCAGTCGATACAATATTCCTTCTGGTTTGTGTATCGGGATAACCGGGTATCATCTCCCTCAAGGAGGTAAAAGCGATTAAAAAGGTAACGGAGGCCATGATGATGATAATAAAGAGAATGGAACTGATTAACATGCCAAGCCCCGACAATCTGACAACAAACAACTCATAATGAGATGCATCTTTACAGATAGAGAGGCGATACTTACTCCGCAATCCGCTCTTTTTTTCCTGATATTTGGTGGGCATAACAATAGTTTTTGTACATTTGCAACATGGATCGTATTATAGGCATAGATTACGGACCCAAAAGAGTAGGTTTGGCCGTAAGCGACCCTTTGGGAATTTTTGCGTCCGCACTCGATACCGTGTCGGCTGCAAAGATAATCGGATATTTGCAAAGTTATATATCCGGTCAGTCTGTTTCTCGTTTTGTTGTGGGATTTCCCAAAAATTTGGACAATACTCCTTCTGATAACGCACAGAGGGTTATGGGGTTTGTCAATCAGCTACATAAAGCGTTTCCTTTGATACCGGTTTCATTAGAAGACGAGCGTTTTACATCAAAAATGGCGTTTAGGGCAATGATAGACGGAGGGCTAAAAAAGATGCAAAGGCGTGAAAAGGAGCGGGTGGATAAGGTGAGCGCTGCCTATATTTTGCAAACATGGATGGATATTTACCTCAAACCGACTCAATCATGATATTACCTGTTTATGTATATGGATCGGCGGTACTCAGAAAAAAGGCACAGGAGGTGCCGTTGGATCAGGAGGGTTTACAAAAGCTGATTTCTGATATGTGGGAGACAATGAACCATGCCGAAGGGGTGGGGTTGGCGGCGCCGCAAGTGGGACATCCGATCCGTCTGTTTGTGGTGGACGGCGACTCTTTAAGTAAGGACAAACCGGAGCTAAAGGGCTTTAAACGGGTGATGATCAATCCTATAATACTTGAAGAAGGCAAACGTCAAGCCACGCACAGCGAAGGTTGTTTAAGTTTACCCGACATTCATGTTGATATAGACCGTCCGGATGAGATTGTGGTGGAGTATTATGACCAAACCTTGACCAAACAAGAAGAGCGCCTTACCGGTTTTGCCTGCCGGATGGTGCTGCACGAACACGATCATTTAGAGGGAATTGTATTCACCGACAGGGCGTCTGCCATCCGCAAAAAGATGTTGGCCTCCAAGCTGCGTTCGATTGCCAATGGAAAAGGGTCGGCCTCTTACCGAACTGTTTTAGACTAAATCTATTCAATTGTACTGACTATGGGAGCTTTTCACGCATACGATATTAGAGGGGTTTATGGGATCGACTTTGGTGCCCAAGAGGTGTACAGAATAGGCTACTTTTTGCCTAAGTTGTTAGGTGTTAAGAAGGTGCTGGTAGGTCGCGATGCCCGTCTCTCTTCGGATGAGATACACGAATCGTTGCTTAGGGGGATTTGCGATGCGGGTGCCGATGTGTATGACATTGGCCTAAGTACCACGCCGCAAGTTTATTATGCAACGGCTAAGTACGATTTTGGTGCCTCTGTACAAATTACCGCCTCTCACAACTCTAAGGAGTACAACGGTTTAAAGATTTCTAGGGCACAGGCAATGCCTGTGGGATATGACAGTGGTCTTAACTTATTGGAAGCGTGGATAGGCGCAGGGAATCCCGCGGCAGAGCGGCTCATCATCCCCTCGGCACAAAGCGGCAAGGTGATCCCTTTTTCTGTTAGGGATGAGTATTTGACCTTTTTGCGCGGCTATTTGGGCGACTACTCCAATTTGAAAATCGGGATTGATCTCTCCAACGGTATGGCGGCCCTCTTTATCAAAGAGCTGTTGGGAGAGACACCAAGTTATATTTTTGACACACTGGATGGTACGTTCCCCAATCACGACCCCAATCCTTTGATTCCAAAGAACATCAAATCGTTACAAGAGTTGGTAGTGAAGGAACAGTGCGACATTGGTATCATTTTTGACGGAGACGCCGACCGCGTGATGTGTATAGACGAGACGGGATGCTTTATCTCTCCCGACTTGATTATCGGCGTTTTGGGACACTATTTTTTAGAGGAGAAGGGTTTGCGCGGCCCTGTGCTGCAAGACATTCGCACATCAAAGGCAGTGGGAGAGTACCTGACACCAATGGGCGGAGAGATGCACACATGGCGGGTGGGGCGCGCCTTTGCCGCACCAAAGTTGCGTGAGATTAATGGCATATACGGGGGAGAATTGGCAGGACACTATTACTTTAAAGACTTTTTTTACTCCGATAGCGGAATCATGGCCATGCTCATTATTTTGGACGTAGTGGGTAAGATGAAAGATCGGGGCATTTCGGTTTCGCAACTGATCGGCCGTATTGGCCAATATCATAATTCCGGAGAGATCAACTACAAAATAGATAATAAACAAGAGGCTATGGAGCTGATTCGGGACCATTTTGTTTCAAAAGAGACCCCCGTCTCTATCTATGATTTTGATGGCTATCGTGTTGAGTTTGCCGATTGGTGGTTCAACATCCGTCCATCCAATACCGAACCCTATTTGCGTTTTATAGCCGAAGCCCGCAGCAAGGTGTTGTTGCAAGAAAAACTAAAAACTGTCAATCGAATTATTCAATCAATATGAGTAACGACCTAAAATCTCAACCAAAATCTCCACTCTCACAGAGGTGGGTGTCATTAGATCTGTTGCGCGGACTCTCCATATTTGGCATGGTCTTTTCTGCAATAGTACCATGGAAGAGCTTGCCCGGCTGGATGTCCCATGTTCAAAACCCATCTGTTGGAATCTATACACCGGGCATCTCATGGGTCGATTGGGTTTTTCCCATCTTTATCTTTTGTATGGGCGTGGCGATACCCTTGGTGGGGCGAAAAAAATCGGAACAAAAATCCTCATTTTTTACCGGCCTTTTTACTCGATTCCTCTTACTTTGGGCCTTTGCCTACTTGGTGCCCCTACTAAATCCATCAGGTTTAGAGGGTTTTGTGCATTTCAAAATGTTTAATGTACAGGTATCCGGATACGATGTACAGGCGCTGATTTTGGTGGGCTTTTTTGCTATGTATGCTTTTTACAGACGATTTAAACCGTCCGAGGAAAAGAGATGGATACGTTTTGCAGGCGCAGGGGTCATCATTGGCCTGATTGCCCTGTTTTATTGGGGATATGGCGTACAACTGAGTTTGCACAAGCGGAGTATAATCATTCTGTTGCTCGCATTTCTCTACCTCTTTGGCTCCCTGATATGGTACGTTTCACGCAATCGTTTGTGGGTAAGGGTAGCCTTTTTTATTGGAATTGTGGGTCTCTCTGTCCTTTCCAAAGAGATGGGATTTGATAGTTGGCTCTATGGGCAAAAGTCGATCAGTTGGGCTTTAAATATGGAGCAGATTTACTTTTTAATTATTCTGATCCCTGCAACTTGGGTGGGCGACTACATAAGCGGAAGGTTGCAATGGATGGGACAAAAGACGGTAATGGCCGAAAGTCCACCTGTTGGGCACCTGATTTACATCTTTTTGGGCCTCCTCGCCATATTTATGTGTTTTGGTCTCTATATGCGTTGGAACGAATGGTTGTTGCTGTGCGTATCGTTAAGCGTCCTCCTGCTCTGCCTCATTATTGCCCGAAACAGCTCCCGCAACCTCTATCCTTTAATTGCTTTGGCCGCAATCTTGCTGATTGTGGGCATTTTGCTGGATCCTTACGAAGATGGGATAAAAAAGGTGCCCGCCACTCTATCCTACTGTTTTACAATGGGTGGCATTTGTATTATTCTGCTTCTCTTTTTCCACTACTTGTGTCGATTTTTTCCGGGCTCCTTTTTTGTCCGCACCTTTTCTGGTGCAGGTGCCAATCCCCTAATGAGTTACGTTGCCTTTGGTTCTTTTGTGTTGCCTCTCCTCAATATCACCTTTTTCATTTTTCACGCCCTCAATATGACCATTTATCTCCGATTTGCGATATATACCTCGCGAGTTCTCCCGCCAGAAGGCCGTTTGTTTCCTTATGAACGTCACCACCAGCGGCGTGCACCAAAGCCCCCAAGGTTGCAGCGTCAATCGAAGACAGCCCGGCTGCGAGAAAAGCGCCTATAACACCGGCCAAGAC
>JAITFU010000193.1 GCA_031281125.1 Prevotellaceae bacterium
ATGTCTCCAAAAGACTTGTCCACAGTTAAGTTTCTTGATAAAGTGTTGGATACGGGAGTAGAAGTGTTAAAAATTGAAGGGCGGGCGCGGGCGCCGGAGTACGTAAAGTGTGTGACTTCTGTGTATAAACGTGGGGTACAAGCCTGTATAACAGGCTCTTTTAATAAAGAGTTGGGAGAGGAGTTAGAGGCGGAGTTACTAAGCGTCTTTAATCGAGGCTTTTGGGGAGGTTACTACTTGGGGGCAAAGATGGGCGAATGGAGCGAGGTCTATGGCAATCGGGCAACACAACGCAAAGAGTACATAGGAAAAGTAACCAACTATTTTAGCAAGTTGGGCGTCGCAGAGATTTTGCTCGAAACGGGGCCACTTAACGTGGGCGATACGATCGTCATTATTGGTTCCTCTACCGGCGTTGTAGAGCAAACGGTTGGTGAACTCCGACTCGAAATAGACTCTGTTTCATCAGCGCCCAAGGGCTCCACTTGTTCTGTTAAAACAACAGAACAGGTTCGTAGATCCGATAAATTGTTCCGGATTATTCCGGCCTGAGGGAAGGTGTACTCTTTCCTGAATCGTGCATCACACACGTTCCATTAAATATCACTCCCAACTCCATCATCAATTTTTCTGTGTGGACCTCGCCCTCAAAAATAGCTCCTGTCATAAAGGTGACCACTTCTGAAGCGCTTACGGATCCGGCAAACTCTCCCCAAACATCTAAGTATTTGCACTGTACCGTTCCTTTGTACCGTCCCGTTTCTCCAATAACCAATCTTCCGGTAGTCTTTATGGCGCCTTCATAAAAACCGTCAATTCGCATATCGTGCTGAGTCTCCGTCTCTCCCGTGATTCGTGTCTCAACAGAGATGCGGTTAACAAAATTGGGTTGAACCTCTTTATTTTTCTTTATCTCCATAGTTTTTTTGCTTTGCGCAAATATATAAAAAAACATTGAATCTGGAATTCTTTTTGTAAAAATATTTACTTTTTATCATTCTGCGAAAGTATATTACTGTATTCCTGACAATCCGAAAGTATCTCAATTGCTCGATTCAGTTGGATGTCGTTCCTCAGCATACTACGGATACGCCCTTTTTGGTAATAGTAGGTAGCGCAAATCTCCTCTTCGAGCAAACGTTTGACTTCAGTTTTGTGGCGCAACAGATCTTTTGATCTGTCTCCAGTGGTTATTTTTTTAATGTCATTCAATTGTTGTACTACCAAAGAATCATAACCTTCGCGCTTTGCCATAGTCAAAAGTTGCTCCATCATCACCTCTGTGGCGCTGCGTCCGTCAAACTCCTGCTGCTCCATAAATGTAATAAAATCATTGTATTCGTCATCTGTGAGTGCAAATAGCTCCGGTGTTACGATTTGATCGTGTTTGAGGGTATATTGAACCATGTAATCCCAAATAAGACCCCTCGAAATCAGCTCAATAGCCATTCGACTATATCCTCCGATCTCAATCTTTTCATCGGGTGTAATGCCGCCTCCGTCAAAAACGGAACGGCCATTTTTTGTGGTAAATTCCTTAATGAGGGAGTCGGGAATGGCCCCAACGCTCCCATCTTCGTTTCTGTGGCTATAGTCAATTGCCTGAACACATCTCCCGCTGGGTATGTAATACTTTGCCATTGTGATCTTTAACTTGGCATTATAGTTGAGGGGTCTGATCGATTGTACCAAACCTTTTCCAAAAGTGCGTGTGCCAATAATTACCCCTCTATCAAGGTCTTGCATGGCGCCGGCCAATATTTCGGATGAGGAGGCCGACCCCCTGTTTACAAGTAAAACGATTGGAATATTGACATCAATTGGCTCTTCTTTAGTTTTATAAAAAACATTTTGTTGCGGATAACGGCCCCTTGCCGATACCACTTCGGTTCCGCGGGGCAAAAACATTCCAAGCATATTTACTGCCTCTTCCAACAATCCGCCTCCATTGCCCCTGAGATCTAAAATCAACTTAGACAAACCCCCGCCACTTTTAAGCTCCAAAAAGGCTCTGCGTAAATCGTTACCTCCACCCATTGTAAATCCTGCAATCCGAATATAACCAATTCCCTCCCCAACCATTCCATAGTAGGTTATGTCCGAAAAGTGTATTCTTTCGCGTGTAAGTACCAAATCAACCACCTCTCCCGTTCTCACTTTTTTGATTTTAAAGCGTACCTCTGTATTGGGTTTGCCTTTCATGGCATTGCTGCATTCGTCCGTAGAGAGTCCCGCAGTAGAAACCCCGTCAATCTCCAAAATTTCGTCTCCCGGAACAATTCCTGCCTTTGCAGCGGGATAGTTTTCGTATGGCTCCGAAAAGACGACTCCTTTGGGAGACCCTTTAATGTAGGATCCAACTCCACCGTATGACCCTGTTGTCATTAGCTCTAAACTCTCGCTCTCCTCTTCCGGAATCAGCTCTGTATAGGGATCCAATTGCTCCAACATCGATTCGATTGCTTCGTTTACCAACGTTCCGATTTGTACCGTATCTACATAAAACACCGCCACCTCCCTCAACACATCGTGAAAGAGATCGATGTACTTTCCTGCCTTAAAATCCGTGGATTGGGCATTTAGTCCAAACGACAACAAAAAAAGGGCGCTAAAAGAGGCTCCTATCCTAAAAATCTTTCTCATGTTACTATTTTTATGCGACAAAGGTAAAAACAGTTTTTGATTAATCGTATATTTGCGCCATGAATCTGATATTTGCCACAGCCAATCCTCACAAGATCGAAGAAGTTCAAAACATTTTAGGTCAATGTATTTCACTCTTCTCGCCCGCCGATTTCGGCTACACCCAAGAGGTTCCCGAGACCGGAAACAGCCTTGAAGAGAATGCACTGCAAAAGGCGCGCACCATTTGGAACGCCCTGCATCAAAACTGTTTTGCAGACGATACGGGACTTGAAGTTTTTGCCCTTGGCGGCGCCCCCGGTGTCCTCTCTGCACGGTACGCAGGGCCTCATGCCAATATGAACGCCAACATCGAGAAGCTGTTACGTGAGTTGGCTCCCCATGCCAACCGCACAGCTCAGTTTCGTTGCGTAATGGCGCTGATTATTGACGGAGATGAGTTTTTGTTTGAGGGGAGCATAGCAGGCATCATTTTGCCTGAACCACAAGGAGTTCGAGGGTTTGGATACGATCCGCTCTTTTTGCCTCATGGCTACACACACACTTTTGCCTCTATGTTACCGGAGGAAAAGAATGCCATCTCTCACCGAGCACTTGCCCTCCAAAAAATGCAACAATTTTTGCACACAAGATGAAAAACTCTCTATGACCCACTCCGTTCGCCTTATTGTGTTGCTCACCATCAAGTATTCCGACACCAGCCTGTTGGTGTATGCTTATACCAACCTGTTTGGCAGACAAACATATATCTTACGCGGAATCAGAACGGCCAAAAAACATAGCGCCGCCGCTCACTTTTTTCCTTTGCATATTTTAGAGGCCCAAGTTTATCACAAAACAGGCGCTTCTATTCACCATATCAAAGAGTTTCACACAGACAATCCCCTTCTTGGAATCCGCACCCATCTCCATAAAAGCGCGATTGCCCTCTTTTTGGGAGAGGTGCTCTACAAAACAATCAAAGAAGAGGAGCCAAACGAAACGTTGTTTCATTTTTTGACCGGCGCCATTTTTGAGCTCGACCTCCTTACCCAAGTCGTTGCCAATTTTCACCTCTACTTTTTGGCGCAACTAAACATCCATTTGGGTTTTGCACCACTTATCAATTTCCACCCACAACACGCCCCTGTTTTTGACATTCAAAAGGGACATTTTGATTCCATAGGAAAATCCACCGGGCCAATCTTTTCTGTAGAGACTTCTGCACTTTTTTATCGTCTCTGTACAGCATCAAACGCCTCAGAAGCAGCATCAATTGCAATGAATGGAGTGCAACGGCGCCTCATTATTGATGCCATTGTTCAATATCTTAGCTTTCACCTCAACACCCCATTGGTTTTTAAATCGCCGGAGGTATTGCAGCAAGTTTTGCAATAATTTATAAAAAAAGTGGAATTGTAACTAAAATAGTTACCTTTGTAGTCGGAAATAAAATATGGGTACTAAAGAAAAATTAATAGAACGCTTTAAAAATCAACCCAAAGATTTTACTTGGGAAGAGTTGATTCGGGTATTTCGAATTCTTGGATTTACCATTGATAACAAGGGAAGGACTTCCGGATCTCGGGTATTATTTGTGAATGGAGAAGACGCACATACTGTACATAAACCACATCCATCAAACGTTATACAGAGGTATATTATGAAACAGGTTTTGGATTTTCTGATCGAAAAAGGATTAATAACAATGTGAAAAATAATCAATAATTATGGACAAGTTGGAATATAAAGGATACTACGGGAGTATTGAATACAGCAAAGAAGACGATTGCTTATTTGGCAAAGTTTTGGGTATGCCAAACAACTTAATTAGTTATGAGGGTAGAACGGCGGCCGATCTTTATGCTGATTTTAGAGATGCAATCGAATTTTATTTAGATTATTGCCAAAGAAGCAAAATCAAACCCCGTAAGTCTTTCAACGGAGTATTAAATATTCGAATACCTTCCGAGGTACATGGTAAAATTGCCTTATATGCACAAAATAACGGTACAAGCATCAACGCTTTTATAAGAGAATCTATTGAAAAACGATTGGAATCCATTCCACGAATAGCATTTGCTCGATGATCTCTGTCTTATGTCCACCCTTTGCCACATATACTCCTTAGTTTCCAAACCTTTGCTTGCAGAGGTGGAGGCAACCCGCAAGGATCCCTTCCCTTTTCAGCTTAAGACTTTTGACCATTTGATGTCTCACGGGGCAAAGACGCTTTTTGGCAAAGAGCGCTCTTTTAAGTCGATCCAAAACTATCGCGAATTTCAAAAGCAGGTAAAATTGCATCAGTACGAAGATTTGCTACCTTATATAGAGTTGATCAGAAGGGGAGAACACAATGTGCTGTGGGATCAAAAAGTGTCGTGGTTTGCCATGTCAAGCGGTACCAGCGGTACCAAAAGTAAATTTATTCCCATGCCCGATCATATTCTGCGGAAGGGGCACAATAAAGGGATGCGCACCGTTTTGGCAGTCTATCTCGATAACTATCCCCATTCAAGGCTCTTAAACGGAAAGTCTATCACTTTGGGCGGAAGTTACAAGATCGATGAAATGGGAGATGGGAAGAGGCATTATGGCGACCTGTCGTCTCTTCTTTTGTCCCTTGCCCCCTTTTGGGCGGAGTGGTTTAGGACGCCTCCAAAGTCGATGGTGTTGCAGGATGACTTTACCAAGAAGGTTCAATATATTGCAAAACATATTATTAATCAAGATGTCACAAGCTTTTCCGGAGTTCCTTCCTGGAATCTTTTGTTGATGCGGCAGGTGTTAGAGTGCTCCGGAAAATCGAATCTATTGGAGATTTGGCCTCATCTTGAACTCTTTATACATGGAGGAATTAGTTTTGATCCCTATCGTGAACAGTACAGTCGGCTTATTCCTTCTCCCGATATGCACTATTTGGAGACCTACAACGCCTCAGAGGGCTTCTTTGCCCTGCAAGACGATCCAAACGATTTGGGATTGTTGCTCTTGCCCAATTGTGGTGTTTTTTATGAATTTATTCCATTACAACGACTTCAGGCAACCTTAGATGGAGACGATGTGGTATTTGAGACGTTAGAAAGCGTGCAAAAAGGGGTCGATTATGCGATGGTGATTTCGACTGTGGGTGGGTTATGGCGCTATCTGATAGGCGATACAGTACGTTTTACCTCTCTCTTACCGCATAAGTTGGTGATAACAGGCCGAACCAAACTCTTTATTAATGCTTTTGGCGAAGAGTTGATGATCGAGCATGCAGAAAAAGCGTTGGTAGAGAGTTGCAAGAAACACCAAGCGATTGTATCCGACTTTACGGTGGCGCCCATCTTTATGGGTCACCAAACCAAAGGTGCGCACGAATGGTTGATCGAATTTGAGGTGCCGCCCGTTGATTTAGAGGTATTTGCTGCCGATTTAGACGCGGCTGTGTGCAGACAAAACTCCGATTACGAAGCCAAACGTATCAACAACGTGACCATGCTGCCGCTTCTGATGCACTCGCTCCAAAAAGGGTGTTTTCATCAATGGCTTAAGCAAAAAAAGCGTTTAGGGGGGCAAAACAAAGTTCCCCGATTGCAAACTTCACGGTACATCATTGAGGAGATCCATGCCATTAACAAAATGCTTACAGAGACGCATGTACACTAATAATATCTTTGAAATCAAAACAAAAGCTCAATTTGATCGATTGGCTTTGGAGACTTTTCGGTTTCAGGCAGATCGCTGCGAGGTCTATACATCGTATCTACAACTTCTTGGAATTGAACCTACACACATTACATCGGTAGAAAAAATCCCATTTCTTCCCATTGAACTCTTTAAAACACATACTGTTTATTGTGGAGACCATCCCGCCCAACAAATTTTCAATAGCAGCGCCACCTCCGGCACAACCCCTTCTCGGCACCACGTTGCCCATCTTTCTATTTATGAAGAGAGCTTTTCACGTACCTTTCGCCTCCTTTTTGGCGATCCCCAACAATACACCATTTTGGCATTACTCCCCTCATATATAGAACGTCATGAATCTTCGTTGGTTTATATGGTTTCATCGCTTATGCAGCAATCGGGGGCAACAGAAAACGGTTTTTATCTCTACAACTTTGGGGAACTCCACACCCACCTCTCCACGTTGCGCCACAACAACACTCGTACCCTCCTCTTTGGGGTTAGTTTTGCACTGCTCGACTTTGCAGAGAAATACCCTATTGATTTTCCTGATCTTGAAATTATTGAGACCGGCGGAATGAAAGGGCGCGGGATCGAACGCTCCCGTACTGAGCTGTTTCAGAGAATCGGCAAGGGATTTGGAACAAGCCGCATCAGTTCGGAATATGGCATGGCAGAACTTCTTTCGCAGGGATATGCCAAAGAAACCGAGCGCTTTAGAACTCCTCCGTGGATGCGTGTCATCATCCGTGATCTTCACGATCCATTTAGGCTTTTGCCCCACCAAGAGCGTGGCGGAATCAACATCATTGACCTGTCCAACCGTTATTCCTGCTCCTTTATCGAGACCCAAGACCTTGGATTGCTCCACCCCGACCACACCTTTGAAGTGCTTGGGCGTATCCCTTATAGCGAACTTCGCGGCTGTAATCTATTGTTTTCTTAAACTTTACAACCGATTAGTAGAGATCAAGTTCATCTGCCCATGCACGCATCCGTTTGTCGTACTGATCGGACTTCTCTTTGTCAAACGCTTTGACAATTTCCATGACATGGAACAACAAATAGAGGTTTGCCTGGACATCCGAATCGCTGTACATATCGGGTTTGCTAAAGAAATAGAGTGCCTTAATAACCTCATCCACAAAGGCATCGCTTAGTTGTACGGCCTTTTCCGGCGCGCCTGCTGCTGCATAGCTATCAATGGCATCCAATACCGCAAGGCTGCCCACCGGACTTATTAAGGTGGTGCTGTACGGAAAGAGCGAAGCAGGAATCGCTTCTTGCATCTTGTCCAACACCTCAACAGCTTTTTCCATTTGCCCCTCTTCTACCAAAGCGACAGCTGTTTGCGCAAAGACGCTTCTAATCGGGAGAATCGCCTGAAAAGTTACCTGATTTTGGTAATCAACATGCATACGTGGATCAGAAAAACTATCCCATCTATAGACTTTCATTATTAAATCGTACATTTTATCGGTATCGACTTGAGGCGATTTTTCGACCCGACTTGGTTCGGACAAGATGGGCACCAATTTGTAGGAAAATCCTTCATATTGCAGGTATCGTTCCAAATCCAATCCAAGATCTCCGCCCTTTCCGGTGAAATAGATAGGTCGATCCCATTGATAATTGCTGAGCATACTCAGAATCATCATCTCAGTTTTGGTAATGTATCTTTTTCCGGGAGAGAGGGATAGTTCGATGGTGTCTAAAACTCTGTCAAAATGTTTGGGATTGACAATGCCGTACTTCTCTACATTCTCTTTGTTTACAGGGATTAAAAGTCGTCTGGCAGGAAGATACGAATACATCTCGCCGCTGGGGACTTTGAGCCGTGCATTGGGGTTAGACACAACACCCATAGCCGCTTTTAAGGTGATCGGTCGATCTACTTTTTCGTAAATCTCCACGCCATCGTTGGTTCCTCCCACATAAAGCTCCCTTGGAACGGTAAAAGGCAACGGCAATGATTCATACAATCGGTATTTCATCTGATCTATGTACCAATCGGTGCCCAACAGAGAGGTGTTGAGAATCCGCACATCGGTACGCACCCCCTCTACCTCCTGCGCATACCACAGCGGAAAAGTGTCGTTATCTCCTATTGTCACCAAAATGCCCTGCGGGTCGCATGTCATCAAATAGTTGTAGGCCATATCTCTGGCGGTATAGCGATGGCTCCGGTCGTGGTCGTCCCACGTTTGGCTACCCATTTGAATGGGTACTATTAAGCAGACTCCTCCCGCCACACAAGCACACACCACCTGGTTCATCTTGCTCTTTTTCAAAAGGTCATATATAGCCATCACCCCTATACCAATCCATATAGCAAAGGCGTAGAACGAACCTGCGTAGGCATAGTCGCGCTCACGCGCCTGAAGGGGTGTTTGATTGAGGTAGAGGACAATTGCAAGTCCTGTGAGGAAAAAAAGGAGAAAGACGATCCACAAATTGCGTCTGTCTCTGCTGTGTTGGTAAAAAAGTCCAATAAGGCCCAAGATCAGGGGAAGAAAGTAGAAATGGTTTTTGGCGTTGTTATTTACAATATAGTCAGGCCCTTGGCTTTGATCCCCCAGCCTCCACTTGTCAATGGCTCCAATGCCGCTCTCCCAATTTCCGCGGTAGGGGTCGCCGGGGGTGGTGCTGTGGAAGTCGTTTTGCCGTCCTGCAAAATTCCACATAAAGTAGCGGAAATACATGTGGTTGATTTGATAGTCCCAAAAAAACTTTAGGTTGTCACTAAAGTAGGGCATTTTTCTTGTTTGACCGGGCACCACTTTCCCTTTTCCTCCGGTATATCCCTCATAAAAACGTATATGTGAATCTATTCCGCTGCTCCACATTCGTGGAAAAAATGTTTTTGTCTCGCTTTTATATACCGTCTTTAACGATCCGGGGACTTGTTTGTATTTGTTATCCATTTTGGTATAAACAAGCGGCACCTCCACACTATAGGTCGAAGCAAAGGTCTCGCCATACAATAGTGGCTGTGAGCCATATTGATCACGATTGAGGTAACGCAACAAGGCGTATGGGTTGTCGGGTTGGTTTTCGTTGGTGGGGGTGTTGGCAGAAGATCGGATAATGATCATGGCAAAAGAGGAGTAACCGATCATCATTACGGTAAAGCAGAGAAGAATTGTGTTCCACAATACTTTACCTTTTTTGTAGGTGGCATAGATACCCCAAAAAGAGAGGGCAAAGAGCAGAACCACAAAAAAGGCGGTTCCCGTATTAAAGCCAAAGCCAAACACATTAACAAACAAAAGATCAAACCAAAAAGCCACTTTTGGGACACCCGGAATCACTCCCCACAGCGCCACGGCAAGAATAACAACGCCCGCAGTAAAGGCTTTTACAGCGCCTTTCCAACTAAATGTATATTTCTTGTAATAATAGATAAAGACCAACGCGGGAATGGCCAATAAATTGAGCAGATGCACCCCTATCGAAAGCCCCATTAGGTAGGCAATCAGCACAATCCACCTGTTTGAGTAGGGTTTGTCGGCAACCTCTTCCCACTTGAGCATTGCCCATACCACCGCCGCCGTAAAGAGGGACGACATGGCATAGACCTCTGCCTCCACCGCAGAGAACCAAAAGGTGTCAGAGAAGGTGTAGGCCAACGCGCCCACCGTTCCGGCACCCATCACGGCAAGGGTGTTTCCCAAAGTGAACGTCTCTTTGTTTCGCTCCAAAAGCCTGCGTCCCAGATGAGTAATGCTCCAAAAGAGAAAGAGGATGGTGGCGGCGCTACAGAGGGCGCTCATGGCGTTGACCAATATGGCTGCCTGCTCTTTGCCTCCAAAAAGGGTGAAGAAACGGGCAATGATCTGAAAAGTAGGGTTCCCGGGAGGGTGCCCTACCTCCAATTTGTAGGAGGAGGCAATGAACTCTCCGCAGTCCCAAAAGCTGGCAGTGGGTTCAATTGTTGAAAGATAGGTGTAGGCTGCAACCATGCAGACCACAACCCCAAGCCACAGGTCAATCTGTTTGAATCTTTTGATTTCCATGAGTCGATTTGTTTTGATATGAGCGGCAAAGATACAAAAAAAGTAAGAGGCCGCCTAAATAGTTGAGCGGCCTCTTGAAATGATGCTGCGTGAGGGGTTCAATCGTAATAACCACAATAGTCTAACCAATCATAATAATAGTACTGATACTCACCCCAACCGAGACCAAGATATTCGGGATAGATTACAATGCCGGCCATTCTGAGGTCCCACAGCAGCGTATCCCTAATTTCATTTATCAATAAAGAGACCGGTTATTGATGCGTTGTCACCACTTTAAATCCGACATTAATAATTCGTAAACTTCTTGCCACGTTTTTCTGTTGAGTTCAGAAGATTCATCAGATAACCGGGCAAAAGTGTCTGAATCATAAAAAAGATTTGACATGGTTTCTTCATCAGATTTTTTCTCAATGATCAATGTTGATAAGATTTTTTCGCTAATATCTGCAATCCTGAGAGCAAAAGTTTTATCCTTATGGTCAAGGCAAAGCAATGCTTTCATTGTGCAAAAACAAATTTGATGTGTTGTTTCGTGGTAGGTAAGCTCTTTCAAGAAAACGGATTTTTCTATATGACCTTGTAAGAATTTTGTCAATCTGTATTGAACTTTATCGTCCGCAACGGGTCCCTCAACAATGTCGTAATCGTGAGCAGGAGTAGGAGAGAAAGGATTTCGGTTGAAAACAATGAAGTCCAACCATTCGTTATCGTACTTTTCAAATCGTTTTACTTTGCAGAGCCTTTCTGTAAAGGCCGTATCGTAATATGTAAATTCGGTTACAAATCCTTGTGTCCCACATTTCCCCCCCATAATTTCCGCCCAATTTTTGGCGTGTTTTCGGATTTTTGTTACATAAAATCCTTGCCCAAAATCTCTATTTAATTGTCCTTTCGACAAGTCGATTTTCTCAATAATGGTGTGACTTCCGTGATAAACTTCCACTATCGTTGCCCTCCATTTTTGTAACAAACCTCATAAATATCATTTAATGCATAAAGAACATTGTCTGTATGTAAAGCCCACCAGTGTTTATTCAAAAAATCCCAACCTCCATATTTTTTTAAGTAAAACCACGCCTCTCTAATATTCATTTTATAAGCATCGGCAAACATGGGTATAATAAAACTGATAAAACTCACTTTATCACTTGTTTCTTTATCTAATTTTTGTATATTTCGGGTTGTTAAATCCATTTTTTTCTTTATAGTATTAGTCACAAAGTTACAACTTTTTTTTTGATTCTTGCTGCGTAGTCCACAATATTAACTCAAACAGGCCGTTCAAAAAGCCTGTACAATGGATGTTCCAAAAAAGAGACAAATTACAAAGATCGAAAAACCGATTGCCCCGTGCACATTTTCCAAAGAGTCTCCAGTGTAAGTCCGTGCGTAAACCCATAACAGATCAGTAAACAAAATGACATAATAAGCAAAGAGGCCGCGCAACGATTTGAGCGGCCTCTATACATTTTCATTTTACAATATCTTATATAATATAAAGATGATCTAATCCATACTTAACGTCATAAGACGAATCCCACAGGGTTGTAACAATGCCGTTGAGTAAAAGATTCCAAAGGAGGCAAAACGGAGGAATGGGATTAAAAGGAAAGTCGGCTTCTATATGTTTATTGGTAATTAATTCGTCAATTAGGTCAAAAAGTGCAATAAAATCGACAGCCGTAGATGTGTCGGCATTTTCCCAAGCGCTTAA